>JBOHBN010000232.1:0-33508 GCA_050698355.1 Streptosporangiales bacterium
GTGTATGGGCTGCGGCATCCCGTACTGCCATCGCGGCTGCCCGCTCGGCAACCTCATCCCGGACTGGAACGACCTGGTGTGGCGCGACGACTGGCAGGAGGCCGGTGACCGGCTGCACCAGACCAACAACTTCCCGGAGTTCACCGGACGGCTGTGTCCTGCGCCGTGCGAGCCCGCCTGCGTGCTCGACCTGCATGGCGCCCCGGTGACGATCAAGCACGTGGAGAAGGAGATCGCCGACCGGTCGTGGGCCGACGGCAACGTCGAACCGCGCCCGCCTGACCGGCTCTCCGGCCGTACGGTCGCGGTGGTCGGCTCCGGTCCTGCCGGGCTCGCCGCCGCGCAGCAGCTGACTCGCGCGGGCCACACGGTCGTGGTGTACGAGCGCGACGACCGCCTCGGCGGGCTGCTGCGCTACGGCGTACCCGAGTTCAAGATGGAGAAGCGGCACATCGACCGCCGCATCGAGCAGATGCGCGCCGAGGGCACCGTGTTCCGCACCGGCGTCGACGTCGGCCGCGACATGCCGGCGAGCCGGTTGCGCGCCCGGTTCGACGCGGTGCTGCTCGCGACCGGCGCGCTCGACCCGCGCGAGCTGAACGTGCCGGGCCGTGACCTGAGCGGCGTCCACCAGGCGATGGAGTACCTCACGTACGCCAACCGCGTGTGCGAGGGCGACCTGGACATCTCGCCGGTGTCAGCGGCCGGCAAGCGCGTTGTGATCGTGGGCGGCGGGGACACCGGGGAGGACTGCCTCGGCACCGCGCACAGGCAGGGCGCGCGCTCCGTCGTCCAGCTCGGCGCCAGGACGCGGGCGCCGGACGAGCGCGACCCGTCCACGCCGTGGCCGAGCGAGCCGCTGGTGTTCGAGGTGTCCGGTGCGTACGAGGAGGGCGGCGAGAAGCTATTCTCGGTGACGCCGACCGGCTTTGTCGCAGGTGCGTCCGGGCGGGTGGCGGGCATGGAGCTGGTCGAGGTCGAGCGCCTCGGACGTGGCAGGTATGAGCCGATCGCCGGCACCGAACGGGTGCTGGACTGCGACCTGGTGCTGCTCGCGCTGGGCTTCTCCGGCGCCGAGCCCGGCCCGCTGCTCGACGATCTGGGTGCCGGCGTGGGTGCGGACGGGGCGCTGCGGCGGGACGCGCAGTGGCGGTCCGACGCGCCGGGGGTGTTCGTCGCGGGTGACGCCGGGCGCGGCGCGTCCCTGGTCGTCTGGGCGATCGCGGAGGGACGGGCGGTCGCCGCGGCCATCGACCGGTTCCTCGCGGGCGCCTCCGACCTGCCCGCGCCGGTCACGCCCGGCGCGTTGGGCCTGCTCGTCTAGCGAGGTCCGCGAGGGGCTTCCGTCCGTCCGCGCGGGAGGGTAGTGTCCGGGTTACTCGCCGGTAGGAACAAATAAACCGCGAGCGCCGTCCCGGGGGGTTGACGGCGCCCGCGGCGTCTCTCGTACACCCGGCTGCGGTGCACGACACCTGGAGCGCAGCCTAGAAGTACGCACGCCTCTACGCCAATTGTCGCAGGGGGGAAACAACGGCGTGTCGCTTCGTTACCCGATCGTTCGTGGTGGCGGCGGTTGCGCCATCGGTTGGTAGCTCGCTGTTCGTACGGCACGAGACGGCGCAAACGACGGTAGCGCAGCGTGACGGCCACGGGTCGGACAGTAGCGGCGTCCACTCGCCGCGGCTGACCCCTAGAGTGTCGGCCATGTCCCGTCGCGCGAAGGTCGTCTGCACGCTCGGTCCCGCGTCCAACAGTCCGCGCGGCATCCGTACCCTCGTGGACGCCGGCATGAACGTCGCCCGGCTCAACCTGAGCCACGGGGACCGGTCCGAGGACGCCCGTACGTACCTCGAGGTCCGACGCGCCTCCGACGAGGCGGGCAGCAGCGTGGCCGTCCTCGCCGACCTGCAGGGGCCGAAGATCCGGCTCGGCCGGTTCGCCGGGGGCGAGGCCACGCTGCGGGAAGGCGCGGAGTTCGCCATCACCACCGAGGACGTGCTCGGCGACGACACGCAGGCCTCGACCACGTACGCGGGTTTCGCCGAGGACGTCGAGGCAGGCGACCCGGTGCTCGTCGACGACGGCCGGATCGCGCTCGAGGTGGCATCGGTGCGCGGGTCCCGCGTACACACCCGGGTCCTGATCGGCGGTGCCGTCTCCGACCACAAGGGGCTGAACCTGCCCGCGACGACCGTGCGCGCCCCGGCTCTGACCGACAAGGACGAGGCCGACCTGCGGTGGGCGCTGGACCTGTCGGTGGACCTCGTCGCGCTGTCCTTCGTGCGGAGCCCCGCCGACGCGGAGACGGTGCGCCGGGTGATGGACGAGGCGGGCAGGCGGGTCCCCGTGCTCGCCAAGGTGGAGAAGCCGCAGGCGGTGGAGCGGCTGGACGAGATCGTCTCGGCGTTCGACGGCATCATGGTCGCGCGCGGTGACCTCGGCGTCGAGATGCCGCTCGACGAGGTGCCCATGGTGCAGAAGCGCGCGATCACGCTCGCGCGCGAGCGCGCCAAGCCGATCATCGTCGCGACCCAGATGCTGGAGTCGATGATGACCGCGCAGCGGCCGACCCGGGCGGAGGTTTCCGACGTCGCGAACGCGGTGATCGACGGAGCCGACGCGCTGATGCTCTCCGGTGAGACGAGCGTCGGTGAGCACCCGGGGGAGGTCGTACGCACGATGAGCCGCATCATCGAGACCGCGGAACGCGACGGCCGGCAGCTGCTCCCCGCGCTCACCCGGCGGCCGTCCACGCGGGGCGGCGTGATCGCGAAGGCCGCGACCGAGGTCGGCGAGCTCGTCGAGGCGAAGGCACTGTGCGCGTTCACCGAGACGGGCGACACCGCGAGCCGCCTCGCCCGGTACCGGTCGCCGACCCCGCTGCTGGCCTTCACCCCTGTGCAGGCCACGCGCAGCCAGCTGTCGCTCACCTGGGGCGTGGAGACGTTCGTCGTACCACCCGTACAGGAGACCGACGACATGGTGCACCAGGTCGAGGTCGCTCTGCTTCGCGGCGGCCGCTGCCAGGCGGGCGACGATGTGGTCATCGTCGCGGGCAGTCCGCCGGGCGTCCCCGGCTCCACGAACGCACTGCAGGTGCACCGCATCGGAGGGTAACCCGCAGGTTGTCAGTGTCTCATCGACCTATGACTCGACCAGGCACTGACAACTCACCGAAACAGTGCCGGGTGTGGGATTCGAACCCACATGTCCTTACGGACAATGGATTTTGAGTCCATCATGTCTGCCTGTTCCATCAACCCGGCTGCGCCCCCGAGTCTAGACGACCGCGCCCGAGCCGGAGGGCGCGGACGGGCCGGTGAGCGGTTGGGCGCCGATCAATATGCTGGGTGCCGTGAGCGCAACAGAAACGAGTCCGCGACGGGTGGTCATCGCCGAGGACGAGGCGCTCATCCGTCTCGACCTCAAGGAGATGCTGGAGGAGGACGGCTACACGGTCGTCGGGGAGGCCTCCGACGGCGGTACCGCCGTCGAGATGGTCAGGAGCGAGCGTCCCGACCTCGCCATCCTCGACGTCAAGATGCCGGTGCTCGACGGGATCAGCGCGGCCGAGCGGATCGCGGGCGAGCGGCTCGCGCCGGTGGTGATGGTCACCGCGTTCTCGCAGCGCGAGCTGGTCGACCGGGCGAAGGACGCCGGCGCCATGGCGTACCTGGTCAAGCCGTTCACCCGCGCCGACCTGCTGCCGGCGATCGAGCTGGCGCAGAGCAGGTTCACCGAGATCACCGCGCTCGAGTCCGAGGTACGCGACCTCGGTGAGCGGCTCGAGACGCGCAAGCTGGTCGACCGGGCCAAGGCGGCGTTGCAGCAGCAGCACGGGCTTTCAGAGCCGGACGCGTTCCGCTGGATCCAGAAGACCGCGATGGATAGGCGCGTGGGCATGCGCCGGGTCGCCGAGGTCGTCCTCGAGTCCGTTCCCGCCGACGACGAGAGCTGAGTTGTCAGTGTCTCGTCGAGTCATGGCTCAACGAGACACTGACAAGTCGCCGGGTCAGGCGCGGTCGACGAGCATGCAGGTGAGGCGGGCCGTGCACACCCTGCGGTCGCGCTGATCGGTGATGAGGATGTCGTACGTCGCCACCGACCGGCCGGCGCGCGCCGCGGTCGCGACGGCGGTGACGGTGCCCTTGCGTACGGCTGTGTGGTGAGTGGCGTTGATGTCGGTGCCGAGCGCGAGGCGGTCCGGCCCCGCGTGCAGCGCCGCGGCTATCGACCCGACCGTCTCGGCCAGCACGCAGGACGCGCCGCCGTGCAGCAGCCTGTACGGCTGGGTGTTGCCCTCTACCGGCATCGTTGCGACGACCCGCTCGCTCGTCGCCTCGATGACCTCGATGCCCATCCGCTCGCCGAGCGCCCCGCCGTTCATCTCGAAGGCCTGCGTCGGCTCGCCGACCGTGTCGTCCATGTCCCTCCCGGTTCGCTGTCGGTAGCGGACTCTAGGATCGCTTGCGATGGCAACTACGAGCGACGGGCCCCCTGGCGAGGGGTCGAAGTCCACGCAAGCAGCCGAGGCGCCCCGGCTGCTGCTGATCGACGGCCACTCGCTCGCGTACCGGGCGTTCTTCGCGCTGCCGGTCGAAAACTTCTCGACGACCACCGGCCAGCCGACCAACGCGGTGTACGGGTTCACCTCGATGTTGATCAACGTGCTGCGTGACGAGCAGCCCACGCACATGGCCGTGGCGTTCGACGTGTCCCGCAAGACGTTCCGCGCGGAGCGGTACGCGGAGTACAAGGCCAACCGCAGCGAGACGCCGAGCGAGTTCCGCGGCCAGATCAGTCTGATCGAAGAGGTGCTCGACGCGCTACGCATCCCGCGGTTGGCGGTGGAGGGCTACGAGGCCGACGACCTGATCGCCACCCTCACCAAGCAGGCCGAGGCGGCCGGTATCGCGGTGTCCATCTGCACCGGCGACCGCGACGCGCTTCAGCTCGTCGACGACCAGGTGACGGTGCTCTACCCGCGGAGGGGCGTGTCCGACCTCACCAGGTTCACCCCTGACGGCGTGCAGGAGAAGTACGGCCTGACGCCCTCCCAGTACCCCGACTTCGCCGCAGTGCGCGGCGACCCCAGCGACAACCTGCCGAACATCCCGGGCGTGGGGGAGAAGACCGCCGCGAAGTGGATCCGCGAGTTCGGTTCGCTCGACGCGCTCGTCGACGGTGTCGACGCCGTACGCGGCAAGGTCGGTGACGCGTTGCGGGCGCACCTCGCCCAGGTGATCCAGAACCGCCAGCTCACCGAGCTCGTCACCGACGTCGAGCTGGACCGCCGGCCGGAGGATCTCCGGCTGGGCCAGTGGGACCGCGAGGAGGTACACCAGCTCTTCGACAACCTGCAGTTCCGGGTGCTGCGCGAGCGGCTGTTCGCCACGCTCTCGGCCGTCGAGCCCGAGGCGGATGAGGGGTTCGAGGTCGATACCACGGTGGTGGGGCCGGACGAGCTGGCCGGTTGGCTCGCCGAGCACACCGAGGCCGGTCGCCGCGCGGGCGTCGCGGTCAACGGCTCGTCGGGCCGCGGCACCGGTGCTCTCACCGGCCTGGCGATCGCAGGCGGTGACGGCGCCGTGGCGTACGTCGACCCGACCCAGGTCAGCGAGCAGGACGACGGGGCGCTGGCCGCCTGGCTCGGTGACGACGCGCACCCCAAGGCCGTGCACGACGCGAAGGGCCCGATGCTGGCGCTGGCCGCGCACGGCTGGGCGCTCGGCGGCCTCAGCTGCGACACCGCGCTGACCGCGTACCTCGCGTTGCCCGGCCAGCGCAGTTTCGACCTTGGCGACCTGACGCTGCGCTACCTGCGCCGCGAGCTGCGGATGGAGGCCGACGAGAGCGGCCAACTGTCCCTGGATGGCAGCGTCGAGCGCGACGACGCCGAGGTGCTAGCGATCCGCGCACAGGCGGTGCTCGAGCTGGCCGACGCTCTCGAGGCCGACGTCGAGCGCCGCGGCGGCAGCGCGCTGCTCGCCGACGTCGAGATCCCCCTCGTGAGCGTGCTCGCGGCGATGGAGCGCGTCGGAATCGGCGCCGACGTCGATCACCTCGACCACCTCTCCACCACGCTCGCCGGACAGGTCAAGGATACCGAGCAGGCGGCGTTCGCCGTGGTCGGGCACGAGTTCAACCTCGGTTCCCCGAAGCAGCTCCAGCAGGTGCTGTTCACCGAGCTCGAGCTGCCGAAGACCAAGCGGATCAAGAGCGGCTACACCACCGACGCCGAGGCGCTCCAGGGCCTGCTCGTACAGACCGAGCACCCGGTGCTCGAGCACCTGCTGCGGCACCGCGACGTCAGCAAGCTACGCAGCATCGTCGATTCGCTGATCCCGATGGTCGACGAGCAGCGCCGCATCCACACCACGTACAACCAGACGGTCGCGGCCACGGGCCGGCTGTCGTCGACCGACCCGAACCTGCAGAACATCCCGATCCGCACCGCGGAGGGGCGGGCGATCCGGCGCGCGTTCGTCGTGGGCGAGGGATACGAGACGCTGCTCACCGCCGACTACAGCCAGATCGAGATGCGCATCATGGCGCACCTGTCGGAGGACGCCGGGCTGATCGAGGCGTTCCGTTCCGGCGAGGACCTGCACACCTATGTCGCGGCGCTCGCGTTCGGCATCGACACCGGCGAGGTCGACCCGGAGATGCGGCGCAAGATCAAGGCGATGTCGTACGGCCTGGCGTACGGGCTGTCGGCGTACGGGCTGTCCCAGCAGCTGGCGATCACGCCGGACGAGGCGTCGGCGCACATGGAGCGGTACTTCGAGCGGTTCGGCGGGGTGCGCGACTACCTGCGCGACGTGGTGGCGCGAGCCCGGGGAGACGGCTACACCGAGACGCTGCTCGGGCGGCGCAGGTACCTGCCCGACCTGGTGAGCGACAACCGCCAGCGCCGGCAGATGGCCGAGCGGATGGCGCTCAACGCGCCGATCCAGGGCTCGGCCGCCGACATCATCAAGGTCGCGATGCTCCGCGTCGATGGGGCGATCCGCGACGCCGGGTTGGGCTCACGGATGCTGCTCCAAGTACACGACGAGCTGATCTTCGAGGTCGCCCCCGGTGAGCTCGAGGCGCTACGCGAGCTCGTCATCCGCGAGATGGCCGCCGCGTACGAGCTGCAGGTGTCGCTCGAGGTCTCCGTCGGTGTCGGCACCGACTGGGATTCCGCCGGCCACTGAGGGTACGGCCCAAGCCCCGGTGATCATGAAGGTTTGCCGCAGCTATAGCTACGAACATGTTTCATGATCACGGGGATAGGTACCGCCCGAACCAGTCCAGGATGGCCTCGAAACGTGCCCCGCGGTGGCTCGGCAAGCCTGACCGTGACAGCTCGTGGCCCTCGCCGGGGAAGAGCAGCATCTCGACCTCGGCGTCGCGGCGCTTCAGCGTGACGTAGAGGCGCTGCGCCTGCTCGACCGGGCAGCGCCAGTCGTGCTCGGAGTGGATGATCAGCACCGGCGTCGAGATCGAGTCGGCGTGGGTGAGCGGGCTCTGCTCGCGGCGCTTGTCGGGGTCGGTGCCGTACAGGTGGTCCGCGAAGTCCCAGCCGATGTCGCTCGAACCCTCGAAGCTGTCGATCGCGTTGACGGCGCGTTCGCTCACCGCGGCCCGGAACCTGTCGGTGTGACCGACGAGCCAGGTCGTCATGTACCCGCCGTGCGAGCCGCCGAGCACGCCGACCCGCTCACCGTCGAGATCCGGTCGCTGGAGTGCGGCGTCGAGCAGGGCGAGCAGGTCCTGCGCGGACCGTTCGCCGACGTCGCCGACGATCCACCGGCCGTGCGCCTGGCCGTACCCGGAGGAGCCACGCGGGTTGCCGTAGACGACCGCGTAGCCGGCGCCCGCGTACACCTGCGCCTCGTCGAAGAGGCTCCAGCCGTACTGCGTGAACGGCCCGCCGTGGATCATCAACAGTACCGGGTGCGGGCCGTCGTCAGGCGGCACGGCGACGAACCCGTGGACCGGGTAGCCGTCCGGCGCGGTTGCGTCGATCTCGGTCATGTCGACGGTACGGCCGGTGCAGCGCAGCTCGGCGGCGAAGTCGGTCAGTCGCACCGGCTCGCCCGCGTCGAGCCGGGCGAGCTCGCCCGGCGACGTGGGGTCTGCGTAGCTGACGACCGTGGTGCCGTCGGCGCGGTCGATACCTGAGATGCGGCGCCGTCCCGCGGACACGACGGTGGCGGCGGACCCGTCGAGCGGCACGGCCATGAGGTCCTCGGCACCGCGACGTGCGATCACGACCAGTGCCTGGTTGTCGTCGACGAGGACACGCTCGCTGACGACATGGACGGTCTCGGTGTCGGTCAGCCGGCGCGGGCGGCCAGGAACCGCGGGGTCGAGCGCCCACAGGCCGTCGTTGTGGGCGACGCTGGTCCTACTCTCTGGATCCCCACCGCAGGCCACGATCGTCGTCGCGTCGGCGGTGAAGGCCGGAGCGCGCAGCCACAGCGTCGTATCGGTCAACTTGCGCAGATCGGTGCCGTCGGGACGGACGAGGAAGACGTCGCTGACCCGATCGCGCTCCCGGCCCTCGTGGCGGGCGGAGACGAAGGCGAGGCTCGTACCGTCCGGGCTCCACGTCACGTCCCAGTTCTCGTGATCGCCCTCGGTGAGCTGCTGCGGCGTGGGCGTCTCGGCGGTGGTGTCGACGACGAGGACGTGCTGGCGCTGGTCGAGAACAAAGCCGACGCCGTCGAGCCGGTACCGGAGGCCGGTGACGCGGCGCGGTGGCTCCTTTCCCGCGGGAACGCTCTCATCGCTGCCGTAGCGACCGTCTTCGGGAACGCGCGCCGAGAAGGCGATCGACGTCGAGTCCGGCGACCACTCCGGCGTGCCGGCACCGCCGGGCAGGTCTGTGATCCGCCGCGCGTCACCACCGTCGACCGGCAGCATGTGCAGCTGCGACTTGGCGTCACCGGTGCGGCGGAGGAACGCGATCCAGCGACCGTCAGGGGAGAACCTCGGCGCAGTGTCGTACTCCCCGTGCGTCAGCCGGCGTGGCTGCGCTGAACCGTCGGTGGGCACGATCCACAAGGCACTGCGGTACGCGTTCGCGTCGAGGTCGGGATGTGTGGCGGCGACGACCGCGGACATACCGTCGGGCGAGACCGTCGGCTGGCCGAGCGTGACGAGGTGGGCAAGGTCTGTTGGTCTCATCTGTCCATTCCGTAGCAGCTCGGCGTGCGTCGTTGATCGACCGCGCCCTCCCGGTTGATCACGGTACCGTGATCAACCGGGACCTAGGTGCGAGACGCCGAAGGAGGCGGACGACCCTTCCACATCCCGCCGCGTCCGGCGCGGTGGCGGCGCGCTGAGTCGAGCGTCATCGCGACGTACAGGACCGCGAGAGCCGGCAGGGTCGGCGCTCGCCACCACCCGAGCCGGTACACACGCAGCATCGGTACGTAGGTGATCGCCATGATCACCCACGCGCCGAGGCCCAACCCCGCGGCAGCGGGGGCCCCGGCTACGAGCCCGGCCACCCCGGCGACCGGAGGCACCGCGTACAGCAGGAGCAGCCCCGCAACGGTGGCGGCGAGCAACAGCGGGGAGTGACGTAGCTGGGTGTAGGCACTGCGCGCGACCATGTCCCACAGGTCGCCGAGCCGCGCGTACGAACGCCTGCTCCAGACGTCGGTCGCGAGCCCGAGCCACGTCCGGCCACCGGCGTGCTTGACGAGCCCGCCGAGGGCGACGTCGTCGATCGACGCCCCCTTGATCGCGGCGAGGCCGCCCGCCTGGTCGAGAGCCTCGCGGCGCACCAGTACGCACCCGCCGGCGGCAGCGGCCGTCGCGCTATCCGGCCGGTTGACCCGGCGGAACGGGTAGAGCATCGCGAAGAAGTACACGAAAGCGGGCACGAGCGCGCGCTCCCACGCGGTATCGGTCCGCAGGAGGGCCATCCGCGACACCAGGGCGCGGTCACCCAGCTCGGCGGCGCGCACAAGGCCGGTGAGCGAGCCCGGCGCATGAGCGATGTCGGCGTCGGTGAAGAGCAGGTACGCAGGTGTTCCAGCGGCGCCCACCCCCTGGGCCATGGCCCAGACCTTGCCCGCCCAGCCGGGCGGCGGCTCGACGCCCCGCACGAGCTGGAGCGGGCGCGGCGCCCCCGCCGCGACCCGCTCCGTCGTCGCGGCAGTGCCGTCCGTGCTCCCGTCGTCGACGAGCACGACGCGCAGGTCGCCGGGGTAGTCCTGAACGAGCAGGCTGGGCAGGGTCGAGGGCAGCATCGCCGCCTCGTCCCGGGCGGGAACGATGGCCACCACGTTCGGCCACTCGCCGGGATCGCCGTACGGGCAGGGGAGCCGCTGGTCGGTCCGCCAGTAACCGCCGTGGGCGAGCGCCAGGTACAGCCACGCCGCGACCGCGATGGCGGCGAGCACGGCGAGGACCTGCACGCCACCAGCCTGGCACTACCGGATCTCGTCCTCGACATAGCGGTGTCTGGCCGCGATGAGGCCGACCGGAAGCAGTACGCACACCGTAGCGAGCAGGAACAGCACCGAGAGCGTCCACTCGCCCGTGAGGTCGTGCAGGAAGCCGACGAGGAACGGCCCGAGCGCCGCGACGAGGTAGCCGGTGCCCTGCGCGAAACCCGAGAGCGCGCTGGTGGCCTGGCCCGTACGAGCCCGCAGCCCGATGAGCATCAACGCCAACGGGAACGCCCCGCCGCCGGCCCCGAGCACCATCGCCCACAGCCACGGCGCGGCGGCCGGCGCGAGCAGCAGGCCGACATACCCCACCGCGTAGCAGCTGGCGATCCCGACGACGAGCGGCCAGAAGCTGCGGAGTTTGGTGGATACAGCGGGCAGGAGGATGGACGTCACTACGCCCATGGCGGCGATGATCGACAGGTCGACGCCCGCCCTGCCGCTGCTGACGCCGGCGTCTCCGAGGATGGCGGGCAGCCAGCCGAACAGCGCGTAAGCCTGGCCGGACTGGATGCCGAAGAAGACGGCGAGCGCCCAGGCGGTCCTGCTACGGATGAGCTGCCGTCCGGTAACCCGGTTGCCGGCCTGATAAGTGAGCCTGGTGGTACGCAGGAGGCCGAGCCAGGGGAGCGTGGCGAGCACGGCGAGGATCGCCCAGATGCCCAGGCTCTCCCGCCAGTCGCCGAACGCGTGCGCGAGCGGTACCGAGACCGCCGACGACGTCATCATGCCGACCTGCATGGTCGTGGCGTAGATGCCGGTGACCTGCCGTAGCCGGTGCGGGAAGTGCTGCTTGACCAGCGCGGGCGTGAGCACGTTCGCGAAGCCGACACCGGCGAGCGCGACCAGGCTGGCCAGCAGGAACACGGTGGTCGAGCCGGTCGTCGCCCGGACCGCGAGGCCGGCGGCGAGCGCGGTCATCGCGGCGGCGGTCAGCCGGTGACTGCCGACCCGGGCGGCGAGCGTGGGCGCGGCCGCGCCGCAGGCGGCGAAGCACAGCACCGGCAACGTGGTGAGCAGCCCGGCGAGCGTGCCGGACAGCTGCAGCGTGTCGCGTACCTGACCGAGGACCGGTCCGAGGCTGCCGATGATCGGCCGCAGGTTCGCGGCCACGAGCGCGATCCCGGCGAGCAGCAGCACCTGGCGCCAGCGCGAATAGTGCGCCGCATCGTGTTCGCCGGCTGCCGTCGTACGTTCGGGCCGCGACGGGCCCGTGGTGCGGGTGCCCGCGGTCGCGTCGGGCGCGCGCATGCGGGCGGCTCCTCCTGGTCGGGCGGCACGGGCAGGGCACGACAAAGTGTCGCGTAGGTGTGGGAGACCGGGTCCAGTTTAGGTCGCACCCGGGCCGGCTGCCTGCTTTGTGCAGCAGAACACAGCCGTGCCCGGGATCACCCGGCCACGCAGCGGGCTCCACCCACCCCAGATCTGCGTGAGCGCCTCCGGCCACTCCGGCTCGACGAGGTCGTCGAGCCGGAGACCGGCCGCGACGATGGCGCGCACCCAGTCTCCGAGCGTGCGGTGGTGCTCCACGTACGTCGTCGCGCCGCCGTCGTCGCGCTCGACGTACGGGCTCCGGTCGAAGTAGCTGTACTGCACGGTGAGCCCGCCCGGTCCCGGGTCGTCGGGGAACGCCCAGCGCAGTGGATGGTTCACCGAGAACACCCAGCGCCCGCCCGGGCGCAACACCCGCGCGACCTCCGCCTGCACCCGGGCGATGTCGGCCACGAACGGCAGGGCACCGAACGCGGAGCAGGCGAGGTCGAAGCTCGCCGCGGCGAACGGCAGCGCGCCCGCGTCGGCCTGGAGTACTGGTACGCGGGTGCCGAGCCGCGCGTCGAGCGCGCGGGCGTGCGCGAGCTGGCCTGCGGACAGGTCGATACCGACGACATTGGCGCCGCGCCCGGCCAGCCAGCGCGAGCACTGCGCGGCCCCGCAGCCGACCTCGAGGACCCGGCGGCCGGTGACCGTACCCAACAGGCCGGCCGACGCCTCGTCCAGGCCCTCGGGCGACCAGGTGAAGCGGTCGTCGCCGAGGAACGAACCGTGTTCGAGCTGGTAGGCGTCCGCCTCGGCGTCCCACCAGAGGCGGTTGGCACGGACCGTCTCGACCGCGCTCACCCGCCCCGTCGCGGCTTCGTCCGCCTCGTCCTGCACTGACCACTCTTTCGTCTACGATGCTGACAGCCAGCGGGGGAGCCGGCGCGTTCGGTGTACCCCTCGTTGACCATTGATCTTCCGTGCCCGTATTCTGACCGTTGCGCTTGTGGGCCTGTGCGACCTCGGACCGAGCAGGCTCGCGCTCGCCTGAATGTCGATCACCCGGGTACAGCGAATATAGCGGCCCCGTGCGTCTCGGCAGGACGATCCAAGGGCCCGCGGCGCGTGCAAGCCGACAACTTCACGTCCATACCGGAGCCAACCAACACATGACGAGCAGCACTGACGCCGCCCCGGCCGCACCCGAGCAGGTAGCGGTCAACGACATCGGCAGCCAGGAGGAGTTTCTCGCGGCGGTCGACCAGACGATCAAGTATTTCAACGATGGTGACATCGTCGACGGCACCGTCGTCAAGGTCGACAGGGACGAGGTCCTGCTCGACATCGGCTACAAGACCGAGGGCGTGATCCCGAGCCGGGAGCTGTCGATCAAGCACGATGTCGACCCCGCAGAGGTCGTCTCCGTCGGGGACAGCGTGGAAGCGCTCGTCTTGCAGAAGGAGGACAAGGACGGCCGCCTGATCCTGTCCAAGAAGCGCGCGCAGTACGAGCGGGCGTGGGGCACGATCGAGAAGATCAAGGACGAGGAAGGCATCGTCACCGGTACGGTCATCGAGGTCGTCAAGGGCGGCCTCATCCTCGACATCGGGCTGCGCGGGTTCCTGCCTGCCTCGCTGGTCGAGATGCGCCGCGTACGTGACCTGCAGCCGTACGTCGGCCGCGAGCTCGAGGCACGGATCATCGAGCTGGACAAGAACCGCAACAACGTCGTGCTCTCCCGGCGCGCGTGGCTGGAGCAGACGCAGTCCGAGGTGCGGCAGAACTTCTTGAACCAGCTGCAGAAGGGCCAGATCCGCAAGGGCGTCGTGTCGTCCATCGTCAACTTCGGCGCGTTCGTCGATCTCGGCGGTGTGGACGGCCTTGTGCACGTGTCCGAGCTGTCCTGGAAGCACATCGACCATCCGAGCGAGATCGTCGAGGTCGGCCAGGAGGTCACCGTCGAGGTGCTCGACGTCGACCTCGAGCGTGAGCGGGTGTCGCTGTCGCTCAAGGCGACCCAGGAGGATCCCTGGCAGCAGTTCGCGCGTACCCACCAGATCGGCCAGATCGTGCCAGGCAAGGTCACCAAGCTTGTCCCGTTCGGCTCGTTCGTCCGCGTCGAGGAGGGCATCGAGGGGCTCGTGCACATCTCCGAGCTCGCCGAGCAGCATGTTGAGGTCCCCGAGCAGGTCGTCCAGGTCGGCAAGCAGATCTTCGTCAAGATCATCGACATCGACCTGGAGCGCCGCCGGATCAGCCTGTCGCTGAAACAGGCCAACGAGTCCGTGCTCCAGTCCGCGGAGTTCGACCCCACCCTGTACGGCATGGGCGCCGAGTACGACGAGCAGGGCAACTACAAGTACCCGGAGGGCTTCGACCCCGAGAGCGGCGACTGGCTGCCGGGCTACGAGAAGCAGCGCGAGGAGTGGGAGCGCCAGTACGCGGCGGCGCACGCCACCTGGGAGGCACACCACAAGCAGGTCGAGGAGACCCGCGATGAGGAGGTGGAGCCGGCCCCGGAGGAGCCGACCGCACCGACCTCGAACGGCACCGCGTACCCCGCGCCACCGCCGGAGGACCAGGGCGGTTCGCTCGCCTCCGACGAGGCGCTGCAGGCGCTGCGCGACAAGCTCACCGGCGGCAGCTGACCCGCATTGGTTCGGCGCGACAGCCGACCGAACTGGGAGCGGCTCCGGATTCGCCCGGAGCCGCTCTTTGTTCGTCCTCGTCCCCCGAAATGACCACGTTAACTCGACGAAACAGTACTTCCCACGAGCCGCAACCCGTGTGACGTACCGGTTGACCACGTGAACCACTCGGGCCCGTGCCGGGGCCACCTCCAATGGGTGAGCAAGGCGCCGGACCAACCCCGGTCGGTTACCGCGCGGTAGCTCACCGGGCTCGCGCAGTGGCGCGCGGAAGGTGACCGGGCTCCAGCTGTGGCACCAAGCGCGGAGCCTGACCCACCGCCCCTCTTCGAAGGAACGCGATCAACCGGATCAGGCAGGATGGCCTGGACAGGCCGAGTCCGCTCTGCGGCACAGAGTGGACATATCGCCATATTCAGGGCATTAGTTCCATGAGCCAGCGGGGGCCGGTGATCTGTACGCGGGCGTCGGCGCGCTGGCACCGGGTACGCAGCTCCCGGTCGGCGGTGACGACGACCACCGCCGCACATCCCTCCGCCACGGGCGCGGCGACCTGACGGACGATCTCGTCGTCGCCGGAACGGGTGGCGGCGACCACCTCGACGCTTGCCGGGCTCGGTTCGGCGGCCAACCGGCGCGCCGCCCCCTCGACCACGAGCAGCACCTGCGGATACCAGGTCGGCACGCTCGGTGCGCCCGGCTCGTACGCGGGCATCGCCGCGGCCGGTATGCCCCGCTCGGTGAGCGCCGTGAGCCGGTCACGCAGCCGGCGTGCGGCGCCCAAGCGGTCGCGCCACCAGCCGTCCGGCGTGCTGCCGACGACGTTGGCGGCGTCCACGACCACGACCGGGGCGTGTGGCGTTCCTCGCAGCAGCGGCCAGGACTCCGCGAACCCCGGGTGCAGGGTCAGGGCATCGATCTGGCCCTCGGCGACCCACCGGACCTCGTCGCTCTCCCTACCCGTCGCCTTCGCGTGGAACGGTTCGCGGACGTCCGCGAGCACCGTGGTGTAGCTCCACCCGCCGTGATCGTCGCGGGTCGCACCGGCGAGCCGGACCGCATCGGGCACGACGCCGGCTTCCTCCGCCGCCTCGCGCAGCGCCGTCTGCACGGCGGTCTCGTCGCTGTCGCGCGCGCCGCCGGGCACGCCCCAGGTGCCGCCGTGATGGCTCCACTCGACGCGCAGCTGCAACAGCACCCTGCACTCGGTGTGGTCGCGGTCGCGGACGAGCAGGCCGGCGGCGCCGTACCGTCCCCAGTGCTGGTGCTCCTGGGCACACGCCACCCAGCCGTCCCCGTCGCCGCGCATGCCCCCATCGTCCCACCACGTGTGCCGGTGCGAATGACCACGTTATGTGGGGCAACGCCTCCTTTTCGATGCCTACAGGCCCCGAGAAGGCGGACCAACCCCACATAACGTGGTCATTTGTGGTGCTGGAGCGCGGCGAGCGCGTGCGCGAGGTTGCTGGTCGCCGGGTAGAGGTCCCGGTACAGGCCGTAGAGCCGCTCATAGGTGTCCGCGGCCGCCGGGTCCGGCTCGATCACCTTGTCGATCGGGTTCCAGCCCTCGGTCTCGTCCTCCGGGACCAGGCCGCTGCCGGTGGCCGCGAGCACCGCGTCGCCGTACGCGGCGCCGACCGTGGTGCGGGGTAGCTGCTGCGGGCGCTGGAGCACGTCGGACACGATCCGCGTCCACAGCCCACCCTTCGTGCCGCCGCCGACCGCGATCAGCCGGTCGAGCCGGCCGCTGGCCGCGGCCATCGCCTCGAGGTTGTGCCGTACGCCGAAGGCGGTCGCCTCCAGCGCGGCCCGGTACAGGTGTCCCCGCTCGTGCCGCAGCGTGAGGCCCGCGACCACGCCACGCGCGTCGGGGTCGAACAGCGGCGTGCGCTCGCCCGCGAAGTACGGCAGCATCAGCAGCCCCTCCGCACCGGGGCCGGCCGCGCGCGCCTCCTCGACGAGCGACTCGAAGTCCGCTCCGGTGAGACGTCTGATCCAGTCGGTCACCGCGCCTGATGTCGCCATGCCGGCGGCGAGGTTGTACGTGTTCGGCAGCGCGCCGACAGTGCCCCAGAGGGTCGGCCATGTACGCGGTTGGTCCACGACGTCGATGAGGAACATCGTCGTGCCGTACATGACCATGACGTCGCCGGGACGCTTCACCCCGGCGCTGACCGACTCCGCCCACGCGTCCACGGTGCCCGCGACGACGGGGATGCCGGCGGGCAGGCCCGTGGTGCCTGCCGCCGTCGACGTCACCGTTCCCACGACCTCGCCCGGCCAGGCGAGGTCGGGCAGCGTCAGCCCGGGGGCGATGTCGGAGGCCCACTCGGGTATCCACTCGTGCTTGACCGGGTCGTACAGGGGAGTGCTCTGGCTGGCCGAGTGGTGGTCGAGCACGTACGCCCCGGTGAGCCGGTGGGTGAGCAGCGAGTTGGCCATGTGCACCGACGCGGTGCGCCGCCAGGTTTCTGGCTCGTTGTTGCGCAACCAGAGGAGCTTCGGGCCGACCGCTTGGGACGTGAGCACGGAACCGCACCGCATACGGATCTCGTCCTCGCCGTACCGCTCCGTCAGCTCGGCGATCTCCGCTTCTGCCCGGGTGTCCACGCCGTAGAGGATGGCCGGCCGCAGCGCCGCACCCTCCGCGTCGCACGGCAACAGGCACGGCCCGATGCCGCTCACGCCGGCGGCGGCGATCCGGTCCGGGGCGGCCCGGTCCGCCAGCTCGCGCGCGATCTGGACGAACTCACCCCACCACACCGCCTCGGCGTCGTGCTCGGCCCAGCCGGGACGCGGTGTCGACATCGGGTGCTCGCGTACGGCGGACGCCACCACCGTGCCGTCCGCCGCCCGTACGAGCACGCCCTTCGTGGAAAGGGTGCCGACGTCGACACCCAACACGAGCTCACTCACGCGAGGTCCGGCTCCCTTCCGAAGACTTGTCAGTGTCTGGTGGAGCTATAGCCCCACCAGACACTGACAACTGGGCGATCGCGGTCTCAGCCCTTCTTGCTGAAGTCGTACTTCTTGTACAGCTTCGCGGCGTTGTCCGAGGTCACCGCCTGGATCGGCAGGGTGACGTTCTTCTTGACGTCCTTGCCGTTCGCCAGCTTCTCCGCCGTCTGCGCGGCCTCCTTGGACCCCGTCGGGTAGATGAACGTGCCGGCGAGCTTGCCCTGCTGCACCGCGCGGATGCCGCCGTCGGGGATGGCCAGCCCGTCGGTGCCGATGAACTTGATCTGGTCCTGCTTGTTCACCGACGCGGCGGCGAGGTACGCGCCGAGCGCCATCGGGTCGTTCTGGGAGTAGACCAGGTCGATCTTCGTGCCCTGGGAGAGCCACTGGTTCATGACCTGAGTGGCGTCCTGCTTCAGCCACTTGGCCTCGCGGTGTTTGACGATCTTGATGTCCGGGTGGCCCTTGATCGCCTGCCGGAAGCCCTTGTCCCGGTCGATCTGCGGCTGGTTGGACAGGATGCCCTGCAGCTCCACCACGTTGCCGCCGTTCGGCAGCAGCTTGACCGCGAGCTCGCCGGCCTTCCTGCCGGCCTCGACGTTGTCCCCGCCGATGAACGAGGAGTAGCAGTCGGTGTTGACCGTACGGTCGAGGATGATGACCGGGATGTCCTTGGCGCAGGCCTGCTTGACCGGCGCTGTGAGCGGTGCGGACTCGTTCGGCGAGACGATGAGCACGTCCACGCCCTGCGCGATGAAGTTCTGCACCTGCGAGACCTGCTTGGAGCTGTCCTGCTGCGCGTCGGTGATGGGCAGCAGCTTCAGGTCCTCGTACTGCTTCATGTAGTACTTGAGCTGGATGTTGAGCTGGGCGCGGTACGGCTCGGCGTTGTTGGACTGGCTGTACCCGACGACGAACGTGTCGTCGCCGCCCGAACCGGACGAGCCCGAGTCTCCCTGTGGGTTCGCGCTGGACGCGCATCCCGCGGCGAGCCCCGCGACGAGTGCGACGGTCCCGGCGACGATGCCGGCCCGGCGCCTCTTGCTGGCGAACATGGTGACCTCCTCAGTGCTTTGATGTCGAGGCGATAGCGGGACGTCGCAGGAACCGCCGGACGGTCGCTACGGCGCTGGAAACGAGGTCGGGCCGTTGCAACGTGACCGCGGCGACGACGATGCAGCCCTTGATGATGAGCTGCAGGTTGTCGCTGACGGCGTTCAGCCCGAGCACGTTGTCGAGCAAGGTGAGGATGAGTGCGCCGACGAGCGTGCCGACGATCGTCCCCCTGCCTCCCTGCAGTGCGGCGCCGCCGATGACGGCGGCCGCGATGGCGTCGAGTTCCCAGGTCTGCCCCGCGAGCGGGTCGGCGGACGCCGCGTACGCCGCGTTGATCGGTCCGGCGAAGCCGGCGAGCAGCCCGCTGATGCTGAACACGGCGATGCGCACCCGGCTGACGTTCACCCCGGACAGCCGTGCGGCGGTCTCGTTGCCGCCGACCGCGTAGACGTGCCGGCCGAACTTGGTCTTGGAGAGCACGAGCTGCACCACGACAACCACCGCGATGAACGCGATCACCGGGTAGTAGACCCCGGCGCCGAGGACACCCTCGAACAGGTTGTGGCCGGGCGTGCCGAACAGCTGGAACTGCTCGGAGTGGGGAGTCAGCTCGCCGCTCTTGGTGACCACCTGCGTGCCGACGCTGACGTTGTTGCTGATCTGCCGGTCGATGCCGCGGAAGATCGACAGCGTCGCCAGGGTCATGACGAACGGCTGGATGCGCAGCCAGGTCGTGCCGGCTCCGTTGCAGAAGCCCATGCCCAGGCCGACCAGCATCGTGAGCGGCAGGATGACCAGCGGTGGCAGGTCGGCGTACACCAGCATCATCGCCGAGACCATGGACGCCAGCCCCAGCATGGAGCCGACGGACAGGTCGATGCCCGCGGCGATGATCACCAGCGTCTCGCCGACGGCGAGGATGCCGCGCGAGGCGAACGCGCCCACCGCGTTGGTGAGGTTCGCCTGGTTGAGGAACGTGTCGCCCTTGGTGACGATGCCGGCCGCGATGACGAGGATCAGGCCGATGTAGCCCTGCAGCGAGCCCAGCACGCCCAGCAACCGGGACCAGCGGCCGCTTCCGCGCCTGTTCTCGTCGGGCAGCAACGGCGGCAGGTCGCCGTCGGGACGGGTGTCGACACCGCCCTGTCGTTCAGCCACCGTGGGTCCGTCCCTCTGTCGCCGATGCCGCGAGCGCCGGGTCGTCGAGTACGGCGGTGCGGGCCATCGCGGCGTCGAGCAGCTTCTCCTGGGTCGCCTCGTCGTGGTTGAACGCGCCGGTCAGCCGTCCCTCGCACAGCACCAGGATCCGGTCGCAGATGGCGAGCAGCTCCGGCAGCTCCGAGGACACCATCAGGATGCTGGTGCCCTGCGCGGCCAGCTGCGTCATCAGCGCGTAGATCTCGGCCTTCGCACCCACGTCGATGCCGCGCGTCGGCTCGTCCATCAGCAGTAGCGACGGGCGGGTGAGCAGACACTTGGCCAGCACGACCTTCTGCTGGTTGCCGCCGGAGAGCGTGCCGACCACCGTGTTGGTGCTCGGCGTCTTGACCCGCAGCTCACGGACCATCGCGGCGACCGACGCACGCTCCTTGCCCGCCTGGACGATCGAGCCGCGTACGAACCGGCCGAGCGCGGCCAGGCTGGTGTTGAACTTGACCGTGCCCCCGAGCACGAGACTCTGCGTCTTGCGGTCCTCCGCAACCAGCGCGATGCCGCGCTGGATCGCCCGCCGCGGGTTCGTCGGGCGGTACGGGCGCCCCTGTACGCGGAACCGGCCGGTGACCGAGCCCGCCGGGTGCGCGCCGTACACGGCCTCGAGCACCTCGGTGCGGCCGGCGCCCATCAGCCCGGCGAGCCCGACGATCTCGCCGGGCTGAACCGTCAGCGACACGTCGCGTACCGGCATCCGCCCGGTACGCGCATCACCGGTCACCGACAGGCCCTCGACCTGCAGGCACGATGTGGTGCACTCGTCGTGGCTCCTGGCACTGCGCGGGAACAGCTCGCCCAGCGGCCGCCCGACCATCATCTGGATCAGGTCAGCTCTGGTGACGTCGGCCATCGGGCGGGTGCCGATGTACGCGCCGTCGCGCAGCACCGTGACGACGTCGGCGATCTCGTACAGCTCCTCCAGCCGGTGCGAGATGTAGACGATCGCCGCGCCGCGGTCGGCCAGCCGGCGGATCACCTGGAACAGCGCGTGCACCTCCGCGTCGGCGAGCGCCGAGGTCGGCTCGTCCATGACGAGCACCCGTACGTTGAGGGAGAGCGCCTTGGCGACCTCGATCAGCTGCTGCTCGGCGACCCGGCAGTGCCTGACGAGCCGTCCCGGGTGCAGCCGCAGGCCGAGCTCGCCGAGCAGGTCCCGCGCCGTGGCGTGCATGCGCTCGCGGTCGAGCGTGCCGCGGCTGGTGCGCAGCTCGCGGCCGAGGAAGATGTTGTCGGCGATGGACAGGTCGGGAACGAGCCCCAGCTCCTGGTGGATCATCGCGATGCCGAGCTGCTGCGAGTCGCGGGGATGGTGGATGGACACCGGGTGTCCGTCCACCTCGATCGTGCCGCCGTAGTCGGTGAAGACCCCGGACAGCACGTTCATCAACGTGGACTTGCCGGCGCCGTTCTCGCCGAGGATCGCGTGCACCTCGCCGGAGTGCACGGTGAGGTCGACACCGCGCAGCGCGCGCACGCCGGGGAACGACTTGGTGATGCTTTCCATGGCGAGCAGGACACGGGATGGCTCCCGCGTCGCGTCCCGCTCCCCGGCCGTCGCCGTCATCATTCCGCCAGCTTCAGCTCGAGGTAGTCGAGACCGGCGAGGTAGTTCGACGACTTGTCGTTCTTGCCCGTGACCGTGAGCGTGAGGTCGTGATGGCCGGCGTCCAGCTGCACGCTCCCGTACGAGATCGGATCGCTCACCTTGACGCCGGGGGAGTGGTACGCGTCGAACGCGTCGCCGACCTGCGTACCGTCGATCGACAGCGTGTTGATGCCGTAGTCCCCGGCGAGCGTCTGCACGGCCGTCAGGTCGTAGTTGCCGGTCGTCGGCACCTCGAGGTCGAGGGTTACGTGGTGGTCAGGCGACGACGGCTGGAACCACAGTTGCGAGCCGTTCGACCACTGGATGCCGCAGCAGTTGCCCTGCGCCTGCACCGGCGCGTCGGCGTCCTTGGCCGGTAGCAGCGACTCGGCCTCGACCTTCAGCGTGTCGCCCGTGGTGGCGGAGACCACGGCGGAGAACGGACCCTCGTGCCCGGCGGCGTCGACCGCCCGGACGCGGTAGTACCAGGTCTCGTTCAGCCCGAGCCCGGAGTGCGTGAAGCCGCGCACGTCCGTGCTGCCGATCCGGGTGTCGTCGCTGGGCTGGAACCCCTGCTGCTGGGAGGCGTACACCTCGTAGCTGGGCGCCGGGTCGTCGTCGGTCACCGGCTTCCAGGTGAGCGTGACCGCGTTGCCGCCGCTACTGGACGCGCGCAGGCCGGTGACCTGCCCGGGCGCCTTGTGGTCGCGGTAACCCGGCACGATCGAGAGCGCCTCGTACCGTGCCGCGGACCACGCGGGCGCGTCCGCGTCCGGTTTCACGGTGACGGTGATGTGCGACTTGCCCGACGTCAGCGCCGGTGGCACCCGGAACCCGTCGTCGAGCCAGCGGTGCGTGCCGTTCTCCAGCGGCTGCAGCCACGTGCCGGCGGCCTTGCCGTCGATGCGTACCGTCGCCTGCTGGTAGCCGTGTCTCTGGTCGCTCGTCCGCCGCAGCACGACGCCGGCATTGTTCCGGCTGATCGCCACGTCGAACGTGACCGCCTTGCTCGTGGCGCGCAGGTCGTCGCGTACGGGATGCTGCACGCCGTCGCTGCCCTCGTACGTGTCGGTCAGCGTGGTGCGCTTGCCGCCACCGGCGTAGTCGTGGGCGCCCTCGCTCCCCTTGTTGCCGACGTCCACGCCGTCGGTCCGGGCGAGAGCCGTCTCGTCCTTGCCGTACCAGTAAGCCGTGGAGGAGTAGTTGGCCGCGGCGTTGTCGTGCGGCCCGTGCTCGATGCCGAACGTCATCGACGCGTCGAACGCGGGCGCCTCGGCCAGGGTCAGCCGGTACGTGCCGGTGCAGTCGTACCTGCAGCCGTAGGCCGACGTCTCGTGCGCGGTGTTGCCGTTCATGGGGTTGGTGTAGGTGCCCCTGTTGAAGTACCAGCCGCTCTCGTAGAAGTCCTCGGTGCCGGTGCCGTGCAGTTCCGGGCTCGCCGAGCCGTCGGTGTAGACCCGCTCGTCGCCCTCGAGGTACGCGCGGGTATTGCCGCTCTTGATCAGCCCGCGCATCGTGTGTGTCACGCCGAGGAACTTCCCGTTGCCGGTCGCGCGCAGGAACGTGTAGTCGTTGCCGGGCTCCGTCCGCTTCTGCCGCGACGTGGCACGGAAGTACCCCGCTGTGCCGCCGGGCCGCAGCGCGCGCGCCAGCCCATGGTCGCTGGCAGTCGTCACCTTCGAGCGTGCACCGTGAATGGGCACGTCCGAACCGTTGTACAGCTCGACGCGCAGGCGGCTGCGGTATGGCATCGGCCACCAGGAGGACAGCCACTTGCTGTCGGTGTCGACGCCGAACATCAGCGAGCGTACGGGGTAGAAGCCGAGGCCCGTGCCGTAGAACTCGCCGAGCGGCGAGTCGACGAGCCGCTTGCCGTCGAAGCTGATCCGCAGCCGGGCGCCTGCCAGCAGCTTGTCGGTGCGCTCGACCCGCGCCTCGTCCTTCGGGTCGGGCGGGTAGCTGTAGGTGTGCTCGCCCTGCCAGTTCTGATCCTCGATGCGGTAGTCGTGCTCGCGCTCCGAGGCGTTGCCCGGCCCGACGTCGACGGTGTCGGTCTTGACGTACTGACCGCCCACCTTGCTCTTGACCGTGTAGCGGAACTCGTTGAAGTCGAGGTCGGAGGAGATGAACTTGTTGCGGATGGTGATCTCCGACTTCCCCGCGGTCGCGGACGCGGGGAGATCGACCGACTGATCCTGCCACTGCCCGCCGGGCACCGCGTCGCGCGGTTTCCACTCCGCGACCTTGGTGCCGTCGACGAGCACGCTCGCGCGCTGGTTGCCGATCAGCGCATCCATCCGCCGGGTGAGCCGGACGCCGTCGTTGTCCGGGTCGATGCTGACGGTGAACTCGCTGAACCCGTTCTTCCAGAACGCCCGACCGTCGTCGGTGAACGTACGCCGCTGTGGCGTACGCAGCTGCGGCATGTGCAGGCGCAGCGCGGAGAGCATGCCGGGGCCGTGCGCGGTGCCCAGCACGGCCGACTCGCCGGGTGCGACGTCGAGCGGTTGGTTGTTGGTCCGCGCATCGTCCGAGGCGGGCTTCGGGTCGGCGGTGCCCGCCGCATTGAGCGTCTCGATGACGTCCTTCGCCTTGTCGTCCGGGTCGAAGGTCGAGACGCCACTCGCGTCGGAGAACGTCCGGTACGTCACGTGATAGAAGAGCGCGTTGCTGTCAGTGGTGACCTTCATCGACTTCCGGTACGGCATCGGCACCTTGATGTACACGCCACCGGAGCTCTGGTCGGCGTTGGCGACGAGCGGGTAGACGAACGGCGCCCCGAGCTTGCCGTCGACGACGTCCTGCAGCGGCGCGTCGAGCACGGTCTTGCCGTCCAGCTCGATGGTGATGTTGCCGTCCTTGGTGACGTTGCCCCCGTCGCGGGTGAACCAGACCGAGTCGATCTCGCCGGGGCCCCCGTGCTCGGCGATGACGCAATCCCCGTCACCCTCGGTGCGCAGGCAGGAGTACGTGCCGACGAAGCCGTCGTCGTTCCCGCCCGTACGGTCGAAGCTGGAGTACTGCCGGGTCTTGGCTCCCGGTGTGAGCTCCGGCAGCCGGTCGAGCTGGCGGTAGACGTCCCAGCCGACCGGCCCCTTGCTGGCGCCGGCACCGTGCCCGCCCGCGGGCTTTGCCGGCGCCGCCTGTGCCGGCGCGGACGCGAGTGTCAGCGTGGTCGCCGCGCCGAGAATCGTGACGGTGAGCCAGCGTAAGAATGGCCTGCGGGCGGTTGCTCTGGTCATGGGGCGCCTCCCTCGGGCAGCCGTGCCTACGGTCGGGCGGGGTCAGGCGGCGTCGCCCATGCCCTCGTAATCGATGTCGAGCAGCGTGCAGACGGCCTTGAGCTCCTCGACGTGGTCGCCGGGTACGGCGTGAATGTGGTTGGCACCGAAGCGGGAGAGGAACTCCGCCGCCGGCACACGGAAGCGCGCGAACGCGTGCGGCCACTCGAACGTCGACTGCCGCGCCATCGCCTCGGTGGTCTCGTCGTCGTAGGTCTCCAGCGCCCCGCGGGTGACGTGCATGCGGTAGCGGTGGTTCTTCCGGGTCAGCCGCGCGAACGTGCAGTCGCCGGGAGCGGCGACGTGCTGGATGGAGGCGCCGCCGGCAGGGAAGAAGAAGACCTCGGGGTAGAGGTTGACCTTGGCGAGGTTCACGGCGGGATCGTCGCTGCGCGCCGCGTACCAGGTGGCGTGCTGCCCGGAGTTGCACAGGTCCCAGACGTCCCGGTCCTGGTGGTAGTGACGGACGTCGGCGAACAGCACCGGCGTGCCGCCGGTGAGCAGCTTGAGCACCTGCATGGTGAGGGCGCCGTCCATGTCCGCCTCGGTGGCGCAGACGTGCGTCTCCTTGGGCCCGTCGAAGTCGTACGGGTCGTTGAGCAGCGCCTCGGCCAGGTCCATCGTGCAGAAGTGCCCGGTCAGTTCAGGCTGCGCCTTGATGCCGGAGAAGTCGAGCCGCCACTCGTCGATCAGCTCGCGCATGGCGTAGTAGCTGCGTACCTGCCGGTCGAGCAGCTCGGGGGTGAGCTGCTTGCCGTCGTAGTGCACGCCGGCCGCGTGCTTCTCCAGCCATCGCACGCCGGCCTGCGCGCGGCTCGCGTCGACCAGCTCGGAGCGGCGCACGACCTCCCACTGGTCGATCTCCTCGACATCCACGCCGAACTTCTCGATCCACTGGTCGGGGTTGGCGACGGCGGTGTACATGCCCATCGGCCGGCCGCCGATACGCCCGAAGGTCGAGCCGCGAAGCCCCTCGACGGCTGCCGCGGCGCGTACCTGGGTTAGAACGCGGTCGAGCACTGCCTGGTCGGCGATGTCACCCCATCCGCGGGAGTGCACGCGACCGGTCTGGTCGAGCGCGCCGCCCGCGGCGAGCATGCCGACCATGCCCGGCTGCTGCGGGTCGATGTTGCCGAACAGCATCAGCGGACCGGCCGTCTCGGCGGCGGCGAGCATGGTGAAGTGCGGGAACGCCCACACCGGATAGTGGAAGACGGTCAGGTCCGGCCGGGCATCGGCGAGCCTGCGCGCCTCCGCCGTGGCGAGGCCGCTGCTGGACACCGGTTCCGTGCCGCGCACGACCTGGTGGCCGTCGCACTCCAGCGCGGCCGCGATCCTCTGCTCCGCGGAGTTGCAGAACGCGGTCAGGTCGTCGGCGACGAAGTCCCTGCCGTCTGACATCGTGAGCAGTCCGATCCGTGCCATGACGGTCCTTTCCGTACGACCCGCGCGGCAGCGACACCGGTCCTGTGCCCGGCGCTAGTAATCGATTTCTGAGCGGTGACTGTAGATGGCCACCCTCAGGGTGTCAACCACTGCGACGGTGCGCGTGCAATCGTTATCTGGAGCGGTAGTCTCAGCACATGACCGCGTACCCATGGGCTGAAGCCGCCTCATGACGGTGACTATTCGCGACGTCGCCGCGGCGGCAGAGGTGTCACCCGCGACGGTCTCCCGGGTGCTCAACGGCCGGGTCGAGGTCGACCCCACCCTGCGCGACCGGGTGCATTCCGCGGTCTCGGCCATGGGCTACCGGCCGAACGGCCCCGCGCGCAGCCTGCGCACGCGGGCGACGACGGTGCTGGGAATCATCATCTCCGACGTGCAGAACCCGTTCTTCACCGCGATGGTGCGGGGGATCGAGGACACCGCCCAGCGTGCCGGCTACTCGGTGATCCTGGCGAACTCCGACGAGGACCAGGAGAAGGAGCAGCGCTACCTGGAGGTCGCGGCGGCCGAGCAGATGGCGGGGGTGCTGCTCTCGCCCGCGACCACCCGCGCGCGCAACCTGGAGGCGGTCAGCTCCCGCGGGATCCCGGTGGTGACGGTCGACCGGCGGTTACGCGGTGCGACCGTCGACAGCGTCACTGTGAACAACTACAAGGCGGCGCACGACGCCACGACGCATCTGATCGCCGGCGGCTGCCGCCGGGTCGCGATCGTCGCGGGGCTGCTGCACACGACGACCGGCGCCCGCCGCCTCGCGGGGTACAAGGCGGCGTTGCGCGACGCCGGTATCCACGTCGACGAGGACCTCATCGCGCAGGCGAACTTCCGCATGGAGGGCGGCTACGAGGCCACGGCGGACCTGCTGCGCAGGGCCAGGCCGGACGGGCTGTTCGCGTCCAACAACCTGATGACGCTCGGCGCGCTGCAGGCCCTGGCGGACAGCGGCGTCGCCATCCCCGACGACGTCGCGGTCGTCGGCTTCGACGACATCAGCTGGGCGACCGCCCTGCGCCCGCCGCTCACCGCGGTGCAGCAGCCGACGTACGACATCGGCCGGCGCGCCGCGGAGCTCCTGCTCGGCCGCATCCGCGGCGACGGTGCCGCTCCGCGCAACCTCGTGCTACCGGCCGAGCTGGTCGTACGTGGCAGCACCCGCGCCTGCACGTGACCCGTGAATGCGGTCGACCAGCTGCGGTGTCGCCGGCAAATGGCACAGCTGACGGCGCGCTGGGCACGCCGCCTGCGCACAGCTGGCAGCAAGAACACCAGCCCCCGCGAGTCCGAAGCACATCAACAGCGCTACTACCCTCGCGGGCCCGCGGACGCGAGCTAGGACGCGTGGCGGTGGTCGCGAGTGGGCATCAGCTTGGCCTTGGAGGAAAGGGAGAGGGTTCTGGGACCTTGTTCTCACCATGCGTAGGCTTGCGGGGCCTCCCCGCCGGGTCCGGTGGTGGTCGATCTGGCGTTGCGTCTGCTCGCTGCCGCGGCGGCCTTCGCTCGCCTGCTGCAGAACCCCGCCGAGCAGGCCGCCGGCGAGCGGGCTCCAGGGGATGAGCCCGACCCCGTAATACCGAAGGGCGGGGATCACTTCGAGTTCCACGGTGCGGGCGGTGAGGTTGTACAGGCTCTGCTCGGACGCCAGCCCGAGGAAGTTGCGGGCTGCCGCGGTGTTCTGCGCGGTGGCGATGTCCCAGCCGGCGAAGCTGCTGCTGCCGGCGTACCTTGCCTTCGCGGACCAGCTGTTCCATGGCCTGCCAGATCTCCTCCCAGGGAGTGGAGTGGTCGATATGGTGCATCTGGCACAGCCGAAACCCTTGGCCATGTCGGGGGACTGCGGGCCGCCGTACACATCGGCGGTGTCGAGACGTTGATGCCCGCGTCGAGCGCCTGGTCCATGATCTCGACGCTGTTGGCCTCGTCTGTGGCATCGCCGAAGTTCATCGTCCCCAGAACCAGCCGGCTGACCTGCAGCCCGGTGCGACCGAGATGCTTGTCCGCTGGTTCCGAGTGCTGCGACCCGTCGTCAGCGCCTTCAGCGCCGTGCCCTTCTTCTTCACCGGCGTAAGCCTGGCGGGGGCGGGCCTCACCCTGGAGGTCGTCGCGCTGCTCGGTGGCATCCTGCTGGGCATACTCGCGTGCATTCCTCTGTACTTCACCTACCAGCCCCGCACCGGACAGGTCACCAGCCGGGCGGGCGTCGCCTACACAGCTTGCTGGGTCGGGCTGTCGGCGGCAAAGATCGCGCTGACCTACAGCATCACCACCTGGTGGCCACACCTCGTCGGCACATATCTGATGGCCCATCACATCCCATTCGACGCGGTGCGTACCGCATTCATCGTGCTCAGCCTCGGCTCCCGCTGACCAGGCCCGCCATGCTCTACCTCGGCGGCCGCCACGCAGCCACACGCTCAGGTGCTCGACTCCATCTGTTCACCAAACCCAACCCCGTGCCTGCAAGCAACGAGTCGTGACGACGCGGCTTGCCATCACCGGAAGGCTCCAGTCAGCCCATCCGACGGGTAGACAGCCGTCCGGAAGGCAACCTCAAGCGGACACGTAGACCAGTTCATTAACATTGTCGTTTACGTCGGTGTACACTGGCCTCATGTTGCGTGTGAGTGACGAGACCCGCCAACGGGTCCAGCGGATCGGCCAGGAGGAGTTCGGCGGCGCCTCGGCCGACGAGACCGTCCGGCGGCTCATTGACGAGCACTGGCAGGCCGCCGCTGTCGCCGCAGTTCACCGGTACCGCGAATCTGACCCCGAAGGTTGGTCTGAGTACCTCGCCGAGGCCGCTGAACTCGCCAGCGCCGACGCCCCGATCGGTGATGAGTGGGCAGACAGGCCAGCGTGAGTCAGCCACCGATCGCGCCGGGGCAAGTGTGGTTCGTCGACTTCGACCCTGTACGCGGTCGAGAGCAGGGCAAGGACCGGCCTGCACTGGTCGTCTCCTCGCGTTTCCACCTCGATGTCACCCTGCGGCACCTTGTCAGCGTGATGCCGTTGACCAGCGTTGAGCGGCGCGGCTGGATGCACCGCGTACACGTCGCCTCCGGTGGCGGGTGGGTCATTACCGAACAGATCCGCACCGTCGCTGCCGCCCGGTTCCGCCTGCACGCGCCCGAGATCACCCTTTCCGAGGACGAGCTCAACGAGGTACGGCACGTGCTTGTTCAGATACTCATGCTGTAGGCGCCGCCAGCACTCGTGTCCGACAGGGGATCGTCATCTGAGAGCGGATGGTCATGGACCGCAGCCGTCCCCTTGTCAACCAGTCTGCAATGCGCGCTTTGGGGTAGCGCACCGGGCCTGGCCCCGTGTCATGATGCGGTTATGACCGCGCTCGCCCACGGGACCTCGCCGATCCTGTTCGCGGCGGTCTCGGCGGGGTCGACAGGCGGAAGCTGACATGGCCGAGGCCGCGACGGCCCTGGAGCGGGCATGTGCGACCACCGAGCGATACCGGCGTGCCGGTGAGGACCACGACCTAGATGGCGTGTTGGCGACGCTGGCTCCTGACGTGGTACTGAACTCACCGGTCACGCTTCGTGCCCGTTTCCATGGCCGGGACGCCGTACGCGACCTGTTCTGTGCGGTGTTCGCGGTGCTCGGTCCGATCGAGTACCACAGCGACGTGGGCGACGACCGCACCCGCGCGCTGTTCTACCGGGCGACCGTACGAGGGCAGTCCGTCGAGGAGGCGGTCCTCGTCCAGCTCGACGAACAGGCGCGGATCGCCGAGCTGACGCTGTGGATGCGGCCGCTGCCTGGACTGGTGGCGCTCGTGGCCGCGCTGGGTCCCGAGCTGGCTCGCCGCTCGGGGCGCCCCTGGATGGCCGGAGCCATCGCGGCGCTAACCACTCCACTCACTGTCGCAACACGCGCCACCGACCGGCTCGCCGCCCGACTGCTCCCGGCCCACCGCGATTGAGCATCCCCCGGCCGGGCCGTTCGGCGATCCGCTCACCGACAGCCACGGGTTGTCCACGGCAAGGCCAGCGGCGCGCCAGCCTCCACCCAGCCATCTCAGGCCCCTAACACTTCTTAGATGACGACCGTTCAGCGGACGTGTTGATCATGTACCCGATCAGGATCCCGGGGGGCGAGTCACGGATTGCACGCCGAGGTCCGGCAGCCTGAGTCGACCTAGCAATGCAGCAAGGTGGCGGATTGCGGTGAACGCGAGGAGGAAGGCGAGCAGGGCTACCGGCACGGTCAGGACGGTGGCCGCTAGCAGACCGTGGGAACTCCTCGCCGGGCACGGCGCGGCCCCGGCAGGCCAAGGAGCCGTCGGCGCAGCTCGGCGGCGCGGTCGACGCGGCCGGCGAGGGTGAGTGGAAGCGCGGCGATGCCGAATACGAAGGGACCTGTGAACAACTGGCGGAACACCCCAGCTGAGGTATCGTGCTCGCTCACCGGTCGTCACTCCTTGTCCACCGCGGCACCCATCGGACTTATCGCATACGGACCTACATCTCTCTCAGCCAGGGATCGCCACGTCAGGAATCCTTCCCGCTCAGACCGGCCAGTCCAGCTGGGACTCGGGAACTCCGAACTGCCGCCCGTAGTCTTCCGCCTCTGCTCGCCCGTTGGCTTCGCCGCGGGGATAGCGGAAGATCTTCCCCGCATAGACCATGAACGTCTCGGCCTCGGACCGAAAGTCCGCGTACCATCCGGGTCCGGCGTCGAGCCGGTCGGCGAATGCGAGACTCGCCCCGTGTGGTGTCGGCCTATCGGACAGAATGGACAGGCAGGCGTGTTTTGTAGCCGCCGAGAGAGGACACCATGGATCAACCCACCGCTGAAGAGGCTTTGAAGCGACTCGTGCCACTCGTGGGGCAATGGAGCATGGAGGCCGGCCCGCCCGGAGAGCCGGCGTGGCCCGGCGAAGCACGCACGACCATCGAGTGGCACGACTCCGGCGCGCACTTGGTGCAGCGCTCGACCGTCGAGCAGGGCCTCGACGGGGTGTCAATCATCGGGTGTGATGCTGCGAACGGTTCGTACGTTTCGCTGCACTCCGACGAGCGGGGAGTGTGCCGCATCTACCAGATGAGCCTGGTGGACCGGGAGTGGAAGCTCTGGCGCGACGGTGAACCCTTCCCACAGCGCTTCACCGCCACGATCAACGAGGACGCCGACACAATCACCGGCCGCTGGGAGAAGGCTCCAGACGGCGCCACCTGGGAGACCGACTTCGAGGTCATCTACCGCAGGCTTTGACCCGAAGTCTCTCCTGCGGACGGGAGAGTGCGTCACCGAGATGTCTCGCAAGAGGATCCGCTGCCCGGCCGCCTGACACCAGAGGCGAGAGGGTGACCGGTGGTCAGACGCCGAGGTAGGCGAGGACGGCGAGTACCCTGCGGTGCTGCCGGTCGTCGGGCGGCGACAGGCCGAGCTTGTCGAAGATGTTGCCGATGTGTTTGTGCACGGCTCGTTCGGTGACCACCAGCCGCGCTGCGATGCGCGCGTTTCCGTAGCCCTGTGCGATCAGCTCGAGAACCTCTCGCTCGCGTGCGGTGAGTGTCGCGAGCGGGTCGTTCCTGCGTGCCAGGAGTTGCGCGACGACGTCGGGGTCCATCACGGTGCCGCCATCGGCCACCCGGTGCAGCGCGTCGAGGAACTCCTCGACGCGCCCGACCCGGTCCTTCAACAGGTAGCCGACGCCGCCGTTGCGGTCGCCGAGCAGCTCGGCCGCGTAGGTCTCCTCGACGTACTGGCTGAACACCAAGATGGGCAGCTGCGGCTGCATCTCGCGCGCGGCCAACGCCGCCCGGACGCCTTCGTCGCGGAATGTCGGTGGCAGCCGCACGTCGACGACGGCGGCGTCCGGCCGGTACTCGCGTACCGCACCAAGGAACCCGTTGACGTCGCCGACGGTCGCGACGACGTCGACGCGCTCCTTGGTGAGCAGCAACGCCAGGCCCTCGGCCAGCATGACGTTGTCCTCGACGATCACGACCCGCACGGCAACTCCGCCACGACCACCGTCGGGCCGCCGACCGGACTGGTCACCTCCAGCCACCCGTCCAGCGCGGCGACCCGACGGCGCATGCCGACGATCCCCGTTCCCCCATCCTCGTCGGCACCCCCGAGCCCGTTGTCGGTCACCTCGACGAGCAGCGACCGCAGTTCGCGGCGCACGGTCACGTCCGCCTGTGACGCCGCGCTGTGCTTGGCCACGTTGGTGAGCGCCTCCGACGCGACGAAGTACGCCGCCGCCTCAACCGGTGCGGGCAGATCGTCGAGCTCGCCCACCTCCGCGGTCGTCGCCGTCGCGCACCCGCCGGCGAGTCCCAGCAGCGCGCCGCGCAAACCGCGGTCGCCGAGAATGGGTGGGTACATGGTCCTGAGCACGTCGCGCAGCCCGGTCATCGCGTCCTCGGCGCCGGACCTGGCCTCCTCGATCAACGTGCCGACCACCGCCGGGTCGTCGGCGAGCCGCCGCTCGGCCATACCGAGTCGCATCGTCACGTTGACCAGCTGCGCCTGCATCCCATCGTGCAGGTCGCGTTCAATCCGCCGCAGCTCTGCGGTGTGAGCGTCCACCGCGTCGGCGCGGGTCTCGGCCAGCTCACCGACGCGCCGCTGCAGCTGGGTGACCGGGGAGAACAGGACCCACCAGGTCAGCCTCGCGTGCAGCCTGGCAAGCGCGGGCGTGCACCAGAACAGCCACGCCGCCGCGACCACAAGCTCGGCTGCCACGAAGAGAACAAGGTTAACCGAATAACTGGCGCCGCTGAAGCCGATCTGCGTGAACCACTTTTCACCCGCCAGGAAGACCTCCCCGGGGTGGTTGTCGTTCCACGGGTAGTGAAGGCCCGCAGTGCGGTAGGCGTCGAAGGCGAGCAGGAACGGCATCAGCGCGAACGTCAGGAGGGCCAGACCGGCCGTCGCTTTCCCACCGATCCACCCGACGGCTCGCCACGTCCTGCCGTCGACGACAAGGCCACGCAGCCAACCCACCATTCCCGGCCGCGCAACCGGCGCGGCGGCCGGTACGTCACGGGTGAGTAGCCAGCCGGCGCCCCGCAGCTCCCACCGCGCCGACCACCGCGCCACCGCCAGGACCGGCACCACCACAAGGACGATAGCGGCGATAAACACCGGGTACTGCCAAAGCACCGGGAACTCGAAGTCCCTCGGCGCGACCATCGTCAAGAAGTCCCCGAACAGAACGGAAGATATTCTCGCTGCGACGGCGAAACTCGCGGCGAGCACGAGGAGCACCCCGTACCCCGCGACGGCGCCGACCAGGTAGCTCACCGCCCGTCGTACCGCGACCCGCTGTGCACGCATCCGTCCGTCCTCCGTTCCGGCGTACTGCGTCGAGTGTGACCCCAGAGGTGGCACGTACGCAGTGCAGCCAGCTACACCATTGCGGGTTCACCGCAGGCGCGCGTACCCGGTGCGGAGCCCGCGTCGACGAAAGATAACGCGCGCGGCAACCCGCCGATGCCCCCTACCGCGCCGCTGCCATCCACCATGCGGTCCGACAGGTCAAGATCAACGTGTCGCAGTAACGCATCGGCATCCGTACGCCATGATCAGGGCGCGGCAAGTTCGTCGCGGAGGGTCTCAACTGTCCAGGTCGGGCAGCCGCAGCCG
>JBOHBN010000233.1:0-5898 GCA_050698355.1 Streptosporangiales bacterium
GGCGGTCACGTCCGCGCTCGGGCGGATGCTCGGCCACGACGTGCCGCTGCTCGCCCAGGTACCGATGGACATCCGGCTGCGCGAGGGCGGCGACGCCGGCCGGCCGCTGGTGCTCGACCACCCCGACTCCCCCGCGGCGGAGTCGCTGCGCGACCTCGCCAAGCACCTGGGTACGCGGTCGCGCGGGCTCGCCGGCCGTTCGCTCAGCCTCACCCCCGTCGGCTGACGGCGCACACGCACAGACCCCGCCCGGCGCGGCACCGGCCCGGCACATTCCAAATGACCACGAAAATCCAGCGTGAGGTGGCCTCGGCGCGGGGCGTCCCCGTGACGCTAGGTCCGGCACGGGGCGTCCCTGTAACGAAAGGGTCGGCGGAACGGTCGCTACCCGGTGGCTCAGGTGGCCTCGGCGTCGTACGGGGCCTTCTCGCCGGCCGCGAGCGACGCCGGCTCGGCGGGCTCGTCGTCATCGTCGAGCAGCAGGTCGCCGTCGTCATCGAGCCAGTCGTCATCGTCGTCGTCGTCGTGCGACGCGCCGTTCCTGCGCGAGCCGTCGCGGTCTCCGCCGCCAAGCCCGAGCGGGTCATCGTCGTCGTCGAGCAGCGCCTTGCGTACGAACGTCTTGGGGTGCAGCGCGCTGATATCGAGGTTGCGGAACTCCGGGCCAAGCTCGTCGCCGAACTCGTCGCGCGCCCGCTGTGCCCAGCCGCGCGCCATGCGAATCCCGCGAGCGAGGTCGCTGGCCAGCTTGGGCAGCTTGTCCGGGCCGAACACGACGACCGCGATGACGAGAATGACGAGGATCTCGCCCCATCCAACGTCTGAGAACACCTGTCCCCCTCGCATCGTGCTGCCATGAATAGCTTACGCGGCCGGCACCGCGCTACCGCCTGCGGAGGGCACTACCGCCCCACCACCCGTCACTGCTCGTCATCGGCCTCGCCGAGCGTGGCCTTGGCGGTGCCCTTCGTGCCGTCCCGTACGTAGGTCACCGCGACCTTCTCCCGGGGTACGTGCGAGCGGACGGTGGCGATCGCGTCGACGTAGTTGTGGATCGGATGGTCGGCGATCGACACGATCACGTCGCCTGTCTCCAAACCGGCGGAGTCGGCGGGGCCGCCGGGCGCCAGCCCGGGCGCGCCGTCGGGGCCGGTTTCGGGGATGCGCGCGCCGTCGCCGGAGAAGCTCGGGTCGGTCTGCACCCCGAGGATGGCGTGCGTCGACTTGCCGCTCCGGGCGAGTTGGTCGGCCGTACGCTTGGCGAGCTTCGCCGGGATGGCGAAGCCGAGGCCGATGCTGCCCGACTGGGCGTCGCCGCCCTCCTGCGGGACGGTCGCGCCGGCGTAGTTGACCCCGACGATCCGGCCCTTCTCGTTCAAGAGCGGCCCGCCGGAGTTGCCCGGGTTGATCGCGGCGTCGGTCTGGATCGCGTTGTAGTACGAGTTGCTGTGCTGCGCCACGTGGATCGGGCGGTCGAGCGCGCTCACGATCCCGGTCGTGACCGTCTCGTTCAGCCGTAGCGGCGAACCGATCGCGATGACGGTCTGGCCCACGGTCAGCGAGTCGGGATTGGCGTAGTGCAGCGGCTTGAGCCCCGGCTTGTCGACGTCGAGCACGGCGATGTCCGCCGACGCGCTCGTACCCTCGATCGTCGCATCGACGCGGTCGCCGTCGGCGAACTCGACCTTGACATCACCGGTGCCGGAGGACACACCGTCGACGACGTGGTTGTTCGTGACGATGTGGCCGTCCTTGCTGACCACGAAGCCCGAACCGCTCGACCGGCCGGTGAGGGTACGCACGTCGATGGCGACCACGCTCGGGGTGGCCTTCTTCGCGACCGCGACCACCGACGAGGTGCTGGTCGGCGTCGGCGTCGGTGTGGGCGACGGCTCCGGGTCGGCGGTGACCAGGCTGCCCGTCAGGCCGCCGACGCCTCCGCAGACGAGCGCGGTGAGCGCGACCAGGGCCACGAGGACGCCCATGCCGACCCTCCGCTTGGGCTTCGGCGGCGGACCACCGGGCTGGTAACCGAACGGCAGGGTCGGCTGGCCGGGCGGCCAGCCGCCACCGTGCGTGCCGGCCTGGCCGTAGCCCTGCGGCTGGTAGCCCGGCGGCCGCGTGTGCTGGCCATAGTGGGGTGGCTGGGGGTACTGCTGCGGTTGGCCGTACGAGGGCTGACCGTACGGGGGCTGACCGTACCGGTGCTGCCCCGCCCGCGGTTGTCCAGCCGGCGGCTGCGGACCCGATGAACCGTACCCATGGGCGCGCCGCACGGTCTGCTGGCTCGGCGGCGCACCGGCGGTGGAGGAGCCCGACGCGAACGGCGAGGGCAGCGGCTCGGTGCGCGCGCCGCGTTCCTGCTCGGCGCTACCGCCGGAAGGCGCGTCGCCCTGGTCCACCATGGTCGTGTCGGCCCCTCAGCGTGCTTCCCATCGCTTGCAGCCAACGGTAGTGGACGATGCGGATGTGGCGGGCGTTCCCCTTGAGGGCGGGTCGAGCAGCTAGCCGAACGGGTTGCACCAGGAGCCGATCCTCCCGAGCCCCCGCCACAGTCGGCCCCACAAACCGGGCCCGTCGGTCCGGGCGGGTAACGCCCCGACGACCTTCCCCACCGTGGCGTCCGGGGCGTCGGCCACCACGGTGTAGACGGTGCCGGAGCTCGCCCACGTGAGCTGCCGCGGCACCGCGTCGCGCAGGTACACCGAGCGTCCCGCCACCTGGTCCTTGCGCCAGCCGTCGAGGCTGGAACGGTCCAGCCGGCCGCGCTGCTCGAACACCGAGACAGCGCTGATCCCGTCGGAGTACGACAGTTGCACCACCCGCGACGAACCCCGGCCCGTGATGCGCACGTCGTGCAGCACGAGGTCGCCGGGCAGCGTACGGGGCAGCGTCCAGCCGTCGCCGCGAAGTGCCGAACGCGTCGAGGTGGACGCTGTGCCGCCCCCTGCCGTGCTGGACACCGACGACGCCTGGCGGTTCGGCGGTCGCGGCGCCTCGAAGGCGATATCGAGGAACAGACTCTGCCGCGCCAGGCTCCCGGCCCTGGTCAGCACGTCGCGGCGCAGCAGCACGCCGCTCTTCTTGTCCAGCCAGTAGCGCGCCGCCACCGGCGAGCCGCGCGATGGCTGGCGCGCCTCGACGATGTCGGCGGCGCGGCCCGCGACGCGCCCGGACCCATTGCGGACCAGCTTGTAGTTGGCGGTCAGCAGCGACAGCCGCCCGTGACCGAACGCACGCGCGGTCGGCACCGTACGCACCACGCTGCCCTGCGCGTAACCGCTGTGGTCGAGGTCAGCGAACGTCCCGCGGCCCGGGATGTTACTGACCTTGACCGTCTCGCTGCTGGCGGGCCCGCCGGACCAGCTCGAGATGACCTCGACGCCGTGGTACGCGGTGATGCGTGCCGCCTGCCGCGCGCGCTTGAGCAGGTCGACCGCGGCGTCGCCGTCACCGGACGGCAGCGACGGCCGCGCCCGGCACGGGCAGGCCCCGACGACCACGAGCGCCAGCGCCAGCGGCACCGCGACGAGCGCGGCACCCGCCGAACCGGGGATGCGAAGAGGGCTGCGTATCACGGTCCGTGCGGGGTGACGAGGCGCACCGCATTGGCATCGGGCACGTTGAGCGGCACCGAACCCGACGTCGCGGCGTGCCGCACGGTGAACGTGTCGACCGACGGGGATACCGCCGGGCCGGTCGGCTGGCCGCCGATGACGAAGGCGGTGGCCATCGTCGCGGCCCCGACCGACAGCGACCCGGCGAGTGCGAGCTTCCTGCGCTGCCGGCCGTGGCGCACCGGGCCCGCGGGCCGGCGCACCGGTACGGAGCCTCGCTGCCGGACGACCCGGAGCCGCGGCAGCGAGGGCTGGGCCGGCAGTTGGGTGACCGGGAGCGCGTACAGCTTGCCGAGCAGCGCTGCCGATGGCTCGCTGCCGTTGACTTCCGCGAGCTGGCGCTTGACCAGGCGCTGTGCCTCGGCCTCGGCCCGGCACTCCGGGCAGTCGAGCAGGTGACCAAGCACGAGGTCTCGGGTGTCGTGGTCCAGTCGGTCGTCGACGAGCGCGGTAATGCGGTCCCCGAGATGGCTCACCGGCTGTCACTCCCGGCGGGTGCCCGGTGACCCAGCCGGGCCCGGAGCTGGGACCTGCCACGGTGGATGCGGCTACGCACCGTACCCAGCTTCACACCAAGGGTGTCGGCGATCTCGTCGTAGCTCAGGCCCTCGATGTCGCACAGCACGACCGCGACGCGGAACTCCGGCGCGAGCGCATCGAGCGCCGCCTGCACCTCGTGGTCGAGCTGACCCGCGTCGTACGCCTCGGCCGGCGGCGCCTCCCGCCCGACGAGGCGGTCGGCCGCGTCGTCGGGGAGGCCCTCGAACCGGATGCGCTGCCGGCGCCGCGCCATGTCGAGGAACAGATTGGTCGTGATGCGGTGCAACCAACCCTCGAACGACCCGGGCTGGTAGCGGTCGAGCGAGCGGAAGACGCGTACGAAGACCTCCTGGGTGAGGTCCTCGGCATCGTGCTGGTTGCCGGTCAGCCGGTATGCGAGCCGGTAGATGCGCCCGGAGTGGTCGCGCACGACCTCGTCCCACGTCGGGCGCGCCTCATCGGCGCCCGCCGCTTGCTCGCGGGCGCCCTTGCGCAACCGACCGGGGCGCACAGTGAGCCCTCCTCGCGCGAGCGGGACCGCCGTCACCACCATGGTGCCTGCAACCTTTCCGCTTCCGCCACCCGAAACACCCTTCCTATGGGGAGAGTTACGCCCTCCCTACGGACAACGTGCCTGCCGGTCGCGGGGTTCCCGTTGCGGTAGGCTCCCGGCGGGGTCGAGCCGTGCCCAACACCCGCCCCCTACCAATGCGGTCGAAGGTGGCTCGACTAGCACAGCCTTCAGACCTGCGAATAGAGCTACGTTCGACTGCACTTGGTAACGAGCTACACAGTCGAGGGGGTCGCCATCAGCACCGGCAGCATGAACGCCAGTTGGGAGTACGCCGAGGCGTACCTCCCCGAGGACGAGCCGATAACCTCGGCGCGCGAGCGCGCCGAGGACCTGCGCGCCGTCCCCGTGGGCGCGGGTGCGGGCGCCATGCTGCGGTTCCTCACCGCGAGCATCGGGGCACGCGGTGTGGTCGAGATCGGCAGCGGGTGCGGCATCTCGGGGATCTACCTGCTGCGGGGCATGCGCCCGGACGGCGTGCTCACCACCGTGGACGTCGAGGTCGAGCATCAGCGGCTGGCGAGGCAGGCGTACGCCGCCGCCGGCTACCCCACAGGCCGGGTGCGCGCGATCAGCGGTCGCGCCCTGGAGGTGCTGCCGCGACTGACCGATGGCGCGTACGACCTGGTCTTCGTTGACGCCGACAAGCGGGAGTACACCGCGTACCTCGAGCAGGCCATGCGGCTGCTGCGCGGCGGCGGCGTGGTGGTGTTCGACAACGCGCTCTGGCACGACCGGGTGGCCGACCCGGCGCAGCGGGACGCCGACACGGTCGCCGTACGTGAGCTGCTCATGACCGTGCGCGACGACGAGCGCCTCGTACCCGCGCTGGTGAAGGCTGGCGACGGCCTGCTCGTGGCTACCAAGGTGGACTAGGGCACCTTGTCAGGCTCTCGCAGCCGTACAGCCCGCGGAGAGCCTGACAAGTCGACGCGTCGATATGGGCGTCAGCCCGTCACCTGCTTGAGCGCGTCACCGAGCGCTCCCGCCTCGTCAGGGGTCATCTCGACGACGAGCCGTCCCCCGCCCTCGAGCGGGACACGCATGATGATGCCGCGTCCCTCCTTGGTGACCTCGAGTGGCCCGTCTCCTGTCCGCGGCTTCATGGCCGCCATGTGCCTTCCCCTTCCCGCCAGCCGATGCCGGGCTCGGCCTGCCTCGACCGGGCGC
>JBOHBN010000234.1:0-7773 GCA_050698355.1 Streptosporangiales bacterium
CGTGCTCGCGGTCTGCTACCTGGTCGCCATCGTCAGCGCGGGCATCATGGCCGTGTCCGCCGTGCTGGACCGCAGGCGTGCGTACGCGCTGCTGCGGCTGGCCGGCACGCCGCTCGCGGTCCTCGACCGGGCCTGGCTGCAGGAGACGCTGATACCGCTCGCGGTCATGGGCGGCGGTTCCCTCCTGGCCGGGCTCGTCTGCGCGGCGCCGTTCGCTCTTGCCGGCCTGCTGGAACCGTACGGGCTGGTAATGCTCGCGGCGTTCGCCTGCATCGGCACGCTGGGCATCGTCGCGGCGAACCTCGCGAGCCGGCCGCTGCTGCGCGCGGTGACCACGGACCCGTCGCCGCAGCCCGACTAGATGCGCGGTGCGTCGACCGTGCCGGCGCCGTACAGGCGGAGCAGGCTCGCGCGAAGCGCCGCCGTGGCCCGTTCGGGCGACATCCGGCCGGTGTCGCTCTCGTCGCTCGCGGCGTGGCCGAGCGCGATCGTCGCCGCCACCAGCCAGTCCGGTGCCAGCCCGCTGTCGAACTCCCCGGAATGCTGGCCGCGCCGGATCACCCGCCGCAGCCGGTCGGCCACGGGAGTGTGGCGGTCGCGATCGGCCTGCGGGCTCACGGCCGCTGCTCCGATCGCCTGGAGCAGCACCGGATACCGCCCGATCGTGCGCCGGCTAGCGTCGAGCGCCCGGAACAGCGCCTCCGCCGCGGGGCCGTCGTCCAGCCCGGAGGCGTCCATCGCGGCAACCGCCTGCTCGGTGATCTCGCCGACCACCGCGGAGAGCAGCTCCTCCCGTGAGGGGAAGTGCGCGTAGATGGTCTGCCGCGTCACCCCCGCCGCAGACGCGATCGTCTCCAGGCCGGTGTCGGGGCGTTCGTTCAGCAGGCGTACGGCCGCGTCGAGGATCGCCACCCTGCTGCGCCGCGCATCGGCACGCTGACGTACCGGACGTCTTACCTCACTCACTTTTTACGCCTTGTCAAAATTGAGCACACCGATATACCTTACAAGGTGTCAGATCTAGTCAAACGGCGTGACGGGACTCCCATGACCCCACTCGAGACCGCGGGCGCGGAGCGCTTCCTCGCCGACTTCCTCACCTCGTTCACCGACGAGGTGCTCGGCGGCGGCGACCCGGCGCCGATCGTCGACCGCTACTACACGCCGGACGCCGTTCAGGTCGCCGACGGCGTAAGCATCGACCGCGAGAAGCTCATCGCGCACGTCGGCCCGCTGCGCAAGAACCTGCTCAGCAGCCGCGTCGAGGTGCACGAGGCGCTGGCGAACGGCAACCGGATCGCCGCCCGGCTCACCCTCCACGGCCAGCTTCGGAAGAGAGCCCTCTCGACCGAGGTGCACTTCTTCGGCGAGTTCACGCCGGACGGGCGGATGTGCCGTGCCCATCAGCTCACCCGGACGCTGGCGGCAGACCCGACCGTCGAGCGCGAGGAGGTGGCTGCCGGCGCCGGACGGTGAGGGTGCGCTGTCACCAGGGCCAGTTCCGTACGACGGTGGCGACCAGGGCGACGACCGAGACCGTCGCGGCGAGCGCCGCGAGCCCGACGACCGTAGCGCGGTGGCCGGCGAGCAGGTATCCCTGCGGCTTGCCGGCCGCGAGCGAGTAGCGTACCGACGCCCACAGCCACACCGCCACCGCCGCGACGAGGACGGCGCTGCCGAAGGCGAGCAGGGATGCCAGGCCGTCCTGCACGGCCGCGCGTACGAGCAGCGCCCCGGACGCGGCGGCGGATACGGCGGTACGCGTCCAGGCCAGGCTGGTGCGTTCGAGCTGCGCGCCGGGGTCGGCGAGCGTGTCGCGAGCTCTCATTGGACGAGCACCACCACGGCCAGGGCGTCAGGGTCGGCGAGCGTGTCGCGAGCTCTCATTGGACCAGCACCACCACGGCGACGGCGGCGAGCGACGCGAGGGTGAGGCCGATGGCGACGAGCAACGGCATCCGCAGGGCGGGCAGCGGCGCGCCGCGGCGCAGCGCCCGCTCCGAGGCGTTCCATCGCCGGTAGCTCAGCACCGAGATGACCAGGCCGAGCACGGTGAGGACCACCGAAAGCGCGAGCGTGAAGGCGGCTGCCTCCTCGTGCCGGACGAACTGGGCGACTGCGAGCCCTGCGGCGTCCAGCGCCAGCGCCGTGCGGATGTACGCGAGGAACGTACGCTCGTTGGCCAGCGTGAAGCGGTAGTCCGGGTGGCTCTCCTGCTCGCTCGAGGGTTGCTCAGACACGACCCCATGATCCCGCGCCAGGCGTACTGACACGTGCGCGGGCCGCGAGTACCGTGAGCGCATCGAGAGGTTGGTGAGGAGGATGGCCACGGTCAGCGTGCGCTACATCGTCGATGACGTCGACGCCGCGATCGACTTCTACTGCCGTCACCTCGGCTTCGAGGAGGTCATGCACCCGGCGCCGACCTTCGCGATGCTCGTACGGGGAGACCTCCGCCTCAACCTCAGCGCGCCCAGCCAGCTTGGTGGCGGCGGGCAGGCCATGCCGGACGGCACCGTGCCCGCACCGGGCGGGTGGAACCGGTTCGCTATCGAGGTCGCCGGCCTCCCGGCGACCGTCGAGGCGCTACGCGCGGCGGGCGTGCACTTCCGGGGTGAGCTCGTGACGGGGGTAGGCGGGAACCAGATCCTGCTCGAGGACCCGTCCGGCAACCCGGTCGAGCTCTTCCAGCCGACGCGGTCGGAGGCGTCGCTGTCAACCTGAGGCGCGGTGGTCTCAGCCGCTGGGGTACGAGACGACCCGCCAGGTACGGCCGCCGTCGACGGTGCGCCAGAGCGAGTCGGTCGACGTCTCGTCGAGCACCGCGTAGCCCATCTGCGGCGTGGTGAAGCCGACGAACGCGAACGTCGCGCCGGCCGGTGCGTTGGGCGTCTCCCGCCGGTGGACGGCGCCTCCCGTGGAAACCCCGTAGATGCCGCCACCGGCCGCGAGCACTGCCCGCCCGTCGGTGCGCGCGCCGATCGCCGTGGCGTTCGGCCAGCCGCCGGCCGGTGCCGCGGAGACCTGCCTCCAGGTGTGGCCGTGGCTGGTCGAGACGTACGCGGTGCCCTGGGTGCCAGTGGCGCAGAACATCCAGACGGCGCCGCTCGTCGGCGACAGCCGCGCGGGCAGGCTCGCGTCGCACGGCCGGTCGAGCGCCTTGAACGACCCGCCCGTGCCTAGCAGCGTCACCGGGCTGCCGCCGGAGCTGCCGACGATCGTGACGCTGCTTCCTTGCACGGCGAGGTCCGGCTTCGGGCCGGTGAGCCGTGACGGAAGCGGCACCGGCGACCAGCTGTCCTGGCTGGTCGGCGAGCTGTACAGGTCGAACGAACCGTTCTTTTCCACCAGTGCCCAGGCGGTGCCGGCCGCGGCCTCCAGCCGTACGACCGCGCCGGGCATCGACTGCGGCCTCCAGGTGCTCCCGCTATCGTGCGTGGTCCACAATGCGCCGCCGTACGCGTAACCGTCCGTCATGCTCGCGAACCGGAGGGAGCGAACGGTGTGCCCTGTCGGGTTGCCACCGGCGAGTTCCGCCTTCGGGGCGGGGATGCCGCGGAATGTCTGCCCGCCGTCCCTGGTGCGCACGATCGAGGTGCAGACCGGGTTGTCGCACGGTGCGGTGCCGAGCACCCAGAACGTGTGGGTGCTGACCGCGGTCAGCGAGGCCGCCTTGAAGTGGTCCGGTACGGGCCCACCGGGACGGTCGTGCGCGGATGCCGACGGCGGTGTCGTGCGCCTCTGCTGGGACGGCTCCGAGGGTATCGCCTTCCCTGACTTCACCGACCTCTTCGCCTCCGGTGTGGGCGTCGGTGAGCTCGCGTTCCCTCCAGCCCCGGAGGTGGCCGACTCGCCCTGCATCGGCTGCACGGCGAGTGCGGTGCTGACGACCGCGATGACGGCGAGGGCCGACACCCCGCCGGCGGCGACGCGTCTCCTGCGGTGCCTGCGTTGGACGCCGCGATGTACCCGGTCGAGCGTGTCGGGCGGCGGTTCGAGGCTCCACCGCTCGTCGTGCAAGAGGTTGCGCAGGCGCCTCTCTAGCTCGTCCACGGCGCCTCACTCCCGGTGAACCCGTCGACGTGGCGGCGCAGGTTGGCGATCGCCTTCGACGACTGGCTCTTCACGGTGCCGACGGAACAGCCGAGGACATCAGCGACCTGCTGCTCGGTCATGTCCTCGTAGTAGCGCAGCACGATGACCGTCCGCTGCTTGGGAGGCAGCTGCTTGAGCTGCTCCCACAGCGCCAGGTCCCGGCCACGCGGTTGCTGCGGGACCTCCGGCGGCTCGTCCACGAGGCGTTCGCGACGCAGCCGACGCCAGATGCTGATGTTCCTGTTCACCATGATGCGCCGTACATAGCCCTCCGGGTCGTCTTGCCGGGCGACCCGCGGCCACGCGACCATCGCTCGTTCCAAGGCATCCTGGACGAGATCGGCGGCCGCGTTCGGCTCCCCTGTCAAGACGTGGGCGAACCGCAGCAGTTGCTGCATCCGGGCGCGCGCGAACTCGTCGAACGCCCGCCGGGTCTGTTCGTCCACGGTTCCGACCATCCGTGTTTCTTCCGGGGGACGCCTCGGATTCCCCGAATGGTTGCCTTCGTACTGCCGCAGCTTTGCACACCGTGACCGGTGGGCTGCGGAAGGTCGATACGCGGGCGCGCGCATTCGCGGGGGGTGCGAGGGTCGACGCACAAGAGGGGACGGCTGGGACGGGTTCGCCCGTCCCAGCCGTGGTTACATCCGAACAGTCGCTACGCGCGGATGACGAGCGTCTTGGCCACCTGGTCGCCGAGGCGCTGATGCCGGTCGTTGGTCTGCATGATGATGAACCCGACGAGCCCGTAGACGAGCCCGTCCACGATGAGCAGCAGCCAGCGCAGGGCCGTGTCGCCCATCGTCAGCGGGCTGCCGTCCATCTTCACGATGCGCAGGCCGAGCCACTTCATGGCGAGGGTCTGCCCGCCGTTCTTCGTCGGCTGCCAGATGTAGTTCCAGAAGAAGATACCGAGTGCGGCGAGCAAGGCGACGATGTACCCGACGACGATGAGTGCCGCGCCTCCGGAGCCTCCGACAGCAGCGCCGACCCCGGTGAAGATGCCGTAGATAACGGCGAAGGGCACACCGACGATGACGGCGGTGTCGAGCAGGTACTGCCCGACCCGCGCGCCGACGCAGTTGGTGTCGCCGCCCACCATCGGCGCGCCGTACGGCTGCGGATATCCGGGCGGGCCGTAGCCCTGCGGCGGGTAGCCCTGCGGGGCGCCGTAGCCCGGCTGGCCGTACGGGTTCTGCTGCGGCGGCTGTCCGTAGCCGGGCTGGCCGTACGGCCCCTGCTGTGGCGGTGCCTGCCCCGGGTACCCGCCCTGCTGCGGTGACCCGCCGTAGGGCGGCGCCTGGCCGTAGGGGCTCTGCTGGGGAGCCTGGGGCGGCTGGCCGTACGGGTTCTGCTGCGGCGGCTGCTGTGGTGACCCGCCGTACGGTGGAGCCTGACCGTACGGGTTCTGCTGCGGCGGCTGCTGTGGGGAGCCGCCATAGGGCGGTTGACCGTACGGGTTCTGTTGAGGTGGTGCCTGCTGGCCGTAGCCGTTTGGTGGCTGGCCATACGGTCCCTGCGGAGTAGACATGGGCGACAGGATGTCACGAAGCGTCATCGCCGTGTGGGGGAGGCCCCAGCACACAAGAGGTCACTGGGTGAGTGCCTGCACGGCGCGCGAGGGGCTGGGCCGGCCGAGACGTTCGGCCATCCACGCGCTGGTCGTGGCCAGCGCATGCAGGTCGATACCGGTCTCGATGCCGAGGCCGGACAGCTGCCAGACGAGGTCCTCCGTCGCCAGGTTCCCGGTGGCGCTCTTCGCGTACGGACAGCCGCCGAGACCGCCGGCTGCGCTGTCGACGACGGTCACGCTGTGCTGGAGCGCGGTGAGGGTGTTGGCGAGTGCCTGGCCGTAGGTGTCGTGGAAGTGCACCCCCAGCCGCTCTACCCCCACCCCGGCGGCCTGCAACCGCTGCAGCAGATCGGCGACCTGGCCGGGGGTCGCGACACCGATCGTGTCGCCGAGGGAGAGTTCGGTACAGCCGAGGTCGACCAGGCGAGTGCCGACCTCGACCGCGCTCTGCGGCGCGACGTCGCCCTCCCACGGGTCGCCGAAACACATCGAGACGTACGCGCGAACGTCCAGCCCGGCCTCGCGAGCGCGGCGCACGACCGGCTCGAACAGCTCGAACTGGCCTTCCAGCGTGCTGTTCAGGTTGCGGCGCGCGAACGTCTCCGTGGCGCTCGCGAAGACGGCGATCTCCCGTACGCCCGCCGCCAGAGCGCGGTCGAGCCCGCGCTCGTTGGGCACGAGCACCGGCAGCCGGAGCCCGGCGGGTACGTCGAGCGACCCAAGCAGCTGCTCGGCGTCGGCGAGCTGCGGCACCCACTTCGGGTGCACGAAGCTGGTCGTCTCGATCGCGGACAGGCCCGCGTCGGCGAGCCGGCTCACCAGCTCGGCCTTCACCTCCACAGGGACGACCGTCTGCTCGTTCTGCAACCCGTCGCGTGGCCCCACCTCATAGACGGTGACCCGAGGTGGCAGGCCCGCGAGCGGCATGGTCTGCGGCGTGCGCATCGTTCCTCCTCCGGGAGACTTACCAAGGAGATCGTTACTAGCTGGGCAGCCGAGAAGCTACCCTCTGAGCCAGTAAGCCTCGACTGACATCACAACTAACGATCTCCTTGGTAGGGGATGGTCTGCGAACCCAGCGCTCCTCGCATCATCGCCGACGTCCGGGCCGGTCGCCTACCGGAGGCGGACGGCACGGTCACGGTGGTGCCGCCTCCATCGAACCCCGGTCACTTTCCGCGCGCCGTCCCGAGAGCCCGGTCAGCTACCGTGCCGTAACCGACCGGGGTCCAGGCAACCGCGCTCTTTGGACCCGATGTACGGGGCGAAGGCATCGCCTCAGTAAGGGCGGGTCTCCACCAGCTCGACCCTGCCGCCGACGGCGACCGTGCCGTCGTCGCCGGGGCGTACCAGTATCTGCGATGCCACGCCTTGGTGGATGGTCAGCGGCCGGCTGAGGAGTGCGCCCAAGCGCAGGGCCGCGGAACCGGTCGCCTCGTCCTCGACTATGCCCATGGCCGTCGGGAACATCCGCACACGCACCTGCCCTGCCGGTTCGTCCTGCCACGCCCATACGTGGAGGAGTTCATCCGGCCCGGCCCCGGGGTGCGCCTCTACCTCCGCGGCCGACGACAGCTGGTGCGTGTCGCCCTCCGGCGCCCACTCCGGGCGGGCGCTGATCCACGTACGCCCCTCCTGCTCCCAGGTGGGTACCTCTCCGGCGGGCGGCCGCAGCGTACGGACGGCGTGCCCCATGTGTGCCAGCAGCCACGCCGTGCCGACCAGCGGGTGCCCTGCCAGCGGCAGCTCGACCGCTGGGGTATGGATGCGAACCTCGCCGGCATCGCCGACGAAGACGGTCTCGGAGAAACCGAGGTCGGTGGCGATTTCCTGCCGGCGCGATGGCGGCCAACCGGCCGCACCGAGAAAGACGCCCAGCGGGTTACCGCCGAACCCGTCGGCGCCGACGAACACCTTCAGCACGTATAGCGTCTCGGGCATGGTCACGCCAACTACCGTACGGCCGGGCGCATTCCGCGTATCTCGCGGGCGGTTACCAAGGGAATCATTACTAGCTGGACAGCCGAGACGCCATTGCTGTAGGTCAAGTGAGCCTCGACCGTCGGGTAACTAATGACCCCCCTTGGTATGAGACGACCGTGCAC
>JBOHBN010000235.1:0-7463 GCA_050698355.1 Streptosporangiales bacterium
GTCAGTACCTCAGTCGGCTATTGCGGGCTGAGGTACTGACACGAAAGTAGCCCTGTCGACGTCGGCTCGGCGGAACGATCACGGTAACTGGAGGAGCTCCTGGCGGGCCATCCGCTATCGGTGAAAACAGGGTCGCACGGCGCCCAACGTGGTTGCCTACAGCGCGGTAGCTGACCGGGCTCGAGGAAGGCCGCGCGGAGAGCGACCGGAGTCCAGCCATCGCGGCACTCGATATGCAGGCAGCGACCCCAGGGCGACACCGCGTCTGACATGTTGCGTGGTGAGCGACATAGGGTGCGTGGTGTGGGATACCAGGTTGAGAAGAGCGAGCACGACTGGCGCGGCGAGCTGACCCCGGAGGAGTACACCGTCCTGCGGGAGGCGGCCACCGAACGCCCGTTCACCGGCGAGTACGTCGACGAAAAGACCGTCGGCGTGTACGAGTGCCGGGCGTGCGGCGCCGAGCTGTTTACTTCCTCGACGAAGTTCGAGTCGCACTGCGGCTGGCCGTCGTTCTACCAGCCCACCCAGGACGACGCCGTCGAGCTGGTGCAGGACGACTCGCTCGGCCAGCGGCGCACTGAGGTGCGTTGCCAGCGGTGCGGCTCGCACCTGGGCCACGTGTTCGAGGGCGAGGGGTACGCCAATCCCACCGACCAGCGGTGGTGCATCAACTCGGTGTCGCTCCGCCTGGTCCCCGCCGAATAAGCCAGGTGGGGCCGCGCCCTGTACCCGGCCGACCCGTGACACGATGCCACCGTGGTGGTGGTTCTCGTTCTCGTGCTGGCCGCCGTGCTCGGTGCGGTCGCCGTGGTCGCGACCGGACGCGGTGGTGCGCTCGGCGAGCAGGAGCCGGACCGCCCGCCCGTACGGCTGCCGGACGGCCGCCAATTGGAGCCGCGCGATCTCGACCGGGTCCGCTTCCCGCTGGCGTTTCGCGGGTACCGGATGGCGGAGGTCGACCAGGTGCTCGACCGCCTTGCCGGCGAGATGAGCGAACGGGACCGCCGCATCCACGCCCTCGAGGGGGAGCTGGCCCGCGCCGCCCCCGCGCGTGGCCACCGCGAGCGCACGCCGTCCACCGACTGGCCGGTCACCGACTGGGGAGAGCGGGACGAGGGCCACCAGTGACCGGTCCGGTCCCGGGTACGGACGGCCGGTTGCGGTGTCCCTGGGGCGTGTCGGCTCCCGACTACGAGGCCTACCACGACGCGGAGTGGGGACGCCCGATCCGCGATGACACCGGCCTGTACGAGCGGCTGACGCTCGAAGCGTTCCAGTCGGGGCTGTCCTGGCTCACCATCCTGCGCAAGCGCCCGGCGTTCCGTGCCGCGTTCGCCGGCTTCGACCCGGCGACGGTCGCCTCGTTCGGCCAGGACGACACCGACCGGCTGCTGGCCGACGCCGGCATCGTGCGCAACCGGGCAAAGATCCAGGCGGCGATCGCCAACGCCCGCGCCACGCTTGATGTGCCGGGCGGCCTCGCCGAGCTGATCTGGTCGTACGCGCCGGACGGCTCGCGTCCGGCACCGCGCACGGCGGCGGACGTGCCGGCCACCACCCCGCAGTCGACCGCGCTCGCCAAGCGGCTGCGGTCGACGGGGTTCAGGTTCGTCGGGCCGACGACGTGCTACGCGCTCATGCAGGCGGCCGGTCTGGTGAACGACCACCTCGCCGGCTGCGAGTTCCATCCGACTTCAGTCGCCCAGTAGCTCCCCGATCTGGTCGGCTGCCTGTACGGCGCGCCGCCCGAGCGCGTGCAACCGTTCTTCGGGCATGCGCGATTCCGGGCCGGTGATGGAGAGCGCCGCCGCGGCGTGGCCGCCCAGGTCGCGGATCGGCGCGGCGGCCGTGTGGATGGCACGGACGCGCTCGGCGAACGACAGCGCGTAGCCGCGTTCGCGGATGGCGGCGAGCTGGCCCCGTAGCGCGTCGGCGTCGACCGGCGTCGTGGGCGTCGCCGGGGTCAGCGGGCGGGCGAGCACCTCCTCCAGCTGTCCCTCGTGCAGGTAGGCGAGCAGCACCTTGCCCGGTGCCCCGTGGTTCAGCGGGATCGGCTCGCCCAGCTCGGTGTACGTGCGCCGCAACGGCTGCGGGCTCTCGACCTGGTCGACGACCGCACGCGACAGGTCAGGCAGCAGGCTGTGCAGGCCCACGGTCTCGCCGGTCTCGTCGCGTACCTGCCGCATCGTGGGAAGCGCCGCGCTGCGCAGGTCGAGCCGCGAGTGCAGGGCGTGGGCCAGCCGCAGGACGAGCGGCCCGAGCCGGTACCGCCGGTTGTCCGCCTGCTGCACCAGGCCACCCGCCTGCAGGGCGACGAGCAGCCGGTGGGTCGTGCTCGTCGACAGGCCGGTGAGCTGGCCGAGCTGCGAGATGCCCAGCTCGGTCTGCTCGCCGGTGAAGCAACGAAGCAACGCAACGGCACGGTCGATGGCCTGCACGCCGCTTCGCCGGGACCGTTCCATTGACACCTCCACTCGGCAACCCTAAACTGCCGCGCATCCTGCATGACGAACAAGTATCCCACAATACAGGATGATGTGATGGTTCTTCCGCTCGACGGCTTCCGGGTCCTGGACCTGACGCGGTTCCTTTCCGGTCCCTACTGCACGATGGTGCTGGCCGAGCTCGGCGCCGACGTGGTGAAGGTGGAGCGGTTCCCCGAGGGCGACGACTCGCGCCGGCTCGCGCCGAAGGTCGCGGGGGAGAGCTACCCGTTCGCCATGCCGAACCGGAGCAAGCGGAGTCTCGCGCTCAACCTCAAGAGCGACCGCGGGCGCGAGCTGTTCCTCCAGCTCGCGCGTGACGCCGACCTGGTCATCGAGAACTTCCGGCCTGGCGTGATGGAAAAGCTCGGCATCGACTACGAGGCGGTCAAGGCCGTGCGCCCTGACATCCTGTACTGCTCGATCAGCGGGTTCGGCCAGACCGGGCCGTACCGCGACCGCCCGGGGTTCGACATCATGGCCCAGGGCGTCGCGGGGTTCCTGCGGATGACCGGCACCCCGGACGGCGAGCCGACCAAGGTGGGCATCGCGATCAACGACATCGCCGCCGGCGCGACGGCCATCTACTCGATCCTGGCCGCGCACCTGGTCCGCCAGCGCACCGGCGAGGGGCAGCAGATCGACATCTCCCTGGTCGATGCCGGGCTCGCCTGGACGGTCTGGGAGTCGGGGGCGTACTTCGGCGGCGGGGAGCTGCCCCAGCCGACCGGCACCCGGCATCGCCGGTCGACGCCGTACCAGGCGTACGCGACCGCCGACGGGTACGTCACGATCGGCGCCAACACCGACCGGCTGTGGCAACGGCTGGTGACCAAGGTCCTGGACAGGCCCGAGTGGCTGGAGGATCCGCGCTTCGTCGACCTGCCGGCCCGGATGGAGCACATCGATGAGCTGCAGGGCGAGATCGAGGCGATCACGACGACCGTGGCCACCGACGACTGGATCGACCGGCTCGACCGTGCCGGGGTTCCGGGCGGGCCCGTGCTCACCTACGATCAGGCGCTCGCCAACCCGCACATCCAGGCGCGCGAGATGGTCGTCGAGGTCGACCACCCGGTCATGGGCAGGATGAAGACCCTCGGCAACCCCGCGAAGATGTCCGCGACGCCGATCTCGGTACGGCGACCGGCACCGCTGCTCGGCGAGCACACCCGCGAGGTGCTACTCGAAGCCGGGCTCGGCGAGCAGGAGATCGGTGGGCTCGCCGCAGGCGGGACGGTCCATGACCCGGGCATCACGGAAGGGAGGACCGTCGATGTCTGACGCTCTGGTATTCGAGCGGTCGGGTGCGGTCGGCACGCTCGTACTCAACCGGCCGGACAAGCGCAATGCGATCAACCTGGGGCTCTACCAGGAACTGCCCGGCTGCCTGCGCCAGATCGACGAGGACAGCGACGTCAAGGTGCTGGTGCTGCGGGGAGCCGGCCGAAAGGCGTTCTCGGCAGGCGCCGACATCAGCGAGTTCGAGAGCGTCCGCGCGTCCGCGACCGACGCGAGGGCGTACAACGAGCACGTCGCCGTGGCCGAACGGGCTCTGGCCTCGTTGCGCAAGCCGACGATCGCGATGGTTCACGGTTACTGCATCGGTGGCGGTTGCGGCCTGGCCACGGCTTGCGACATGAGGTTCGCCGACGAAGCCGCGCGCCTCGGCATCACGCCCGCGAAGCTCGGTCTGGTGTACAGCCTGGAGTCGACCAAGCGTCTCGTCGACCTCGTCGGGCCGTCCGCCGCGAAGTACATCCTGATGTCGGGCCGGCAGGTTCCGGCGGGGCGGGCGCATCAGATCGGTCTCGTGGACGAGGTGCACGCCACCGAGCAACTCGAGGACGCGACACGCGAGTTCGCCTCCGAGCTCGCCGGCCGAGCGCAGTACAGCGTGCGTGCCGTCAAGGAGATGGTCGCCCGCATCGCCGCGGGTCAGGTGGCCGACGACGAGGAGACGACGGCGCTGCGCAACAACTCGTTCGACACCGCCGACTACGCCGAGGGCGTCCGCGCCTTCCTGGAACGGCGGCCGCCGCACTTCACCTGGAGTTGAGGGAGTGAACGACCATGCGCAAACTGAGGACCTTGGTCGTACTGTTCGCGATACCTATCCTGCTCGCCGCCTGCGGTGGGATGGGCAGTAAGAGCGAAAATGCCGAGAACTATCCGGATCCGAACGAGACGTTGCAGTGGACCATCGCCTTCGGTCCCGGTGGTGGCAATGACATCATGTCTCGCACGCTCGCGGACATCCTGCAGAAGAAGGATCTCTACCCCGGGGATATCGCTCTCACCAACCGTGAGGGCGGCAGCGGCGCCAAGGGGTGGGGGTACCTGAACAGCCAGGCCGGTGACCCGTACCAGATATCCACGACCTCGGGCTCGTACCTCACGACTCCGTTGCAGGCCGATACGGCGTGGGAACCGACGACCTTCACCCCGATCGGGATATTCGCGGCCGACTACCTGCTGTTCCTCGTGCCGCCGGACGGGCCGGATACCTTCAAGGAGTTCGTCGCCCAGGCCAAGCAGAAGAAGCCGGCGATCGGCGGGATCGGTACCGTCAACGTCGACTTCATCGTGCCGTCCCTGCTCAGCGACGACGCCGGTTTCTCGTTCAAGTACGTGCCCTTCGACGAGGAGGGCCAGCTCACCACCGCGCTGCTCTCCGGGTCGCTCGACGCGATGACGTCGAACCCTGGCGAGGTCATCGGGCAGGTCAAGTCCGGGAAGATGAAGGCGCTCGCCTTCACCGGTCCCGAGCGGATCGCCGGGCTGCCGAAGGTACCCACACTGAAGGAGCTGGGGTACTCGATCGACATAGCGATGCCGCGTGGGCTGATCCTCGCTCCGGACGCGCCGAAGAACGCCCAGCAGTGGTGGATCAAGACGATGAAGAAGGTCGTCAAGTCGCCGCAGTGGGATGACTACCTGCAAAAGAACTACCTGGTGGAAAAGGAGCTGTACGGCAAGGACGCGAAGAAGTTCTATCGCGACACCAGCAACACGTTCGAGAAGATCCTGAAGAAGCAGGGCGCGATCTAGAGCGCGTTATGAATCGGGCTCGCGTACGTTCCGTGTGGCTGGCGTGTCTGCTGGCCGTGGCCGTGCCGTACACGGTGATGGCCTTCGGCATGGAATGGCGTACGGTCGCCGGCCGGATGGGCCCGGGCTTCTTCCCGCGGCTCATCGGCCTCGGCCTGGTCATCACGCTCGCCGTCGCCCTCGCGATGTCGCTACGCCAGGGCGACGGCGAGGGCGAGGGGACGACCACGTACGTGCGAGCTCTACTCGTGATGCTCGGTGCGACCGCGCTCTTCGCCGTGCTGTTCGAGGTCGTGGGCGCCCTGGTGGCCAGCGTGCTCTACATGGTGACCGTCCTCGCCGTCATCAACCCGCGCCGGTGGGTGATGAACGTGACGATCGGTGTACTGCTCCCGCTCGTCCTCTACCTGATGTTCCAGACGTGGCTCAACGCCGGGCTTCCTGCGGGCGTGCTCGGGATCCTGTTCTAGGTGACATCGTGGATCCACTGAGCGGCCTTCTGGACGGCCTCGCCACCGTACTGAGCCCCGTGACCTTCGCGTTGCTGATCGCGGGCGTCATCATCGGGATGGTGGTCGGCGTCATGCCGGCGCTGGGCCCGTCCGCCGGCATGGCGATCCTCCTGCCGGTCACGTTCGGCATGGACCCCACCGCGGCGATCATCATGCTCGCCGCGATCTACTACGGGGCCATGTACGGCGGGACGATCACCTCCGTACTGATCAACACGCCGGGGGAGTCGGCGACGGTCGCGACGACATTCGACGGGTATCCGCTCGCCCAGCAGGGACGCGCCGGGCCAGCACTGGTCATGGCCACCGCTGGATCGTTTGTCGCCGGGACGATCGGGGTCATCCTCATCACCCTGTTCGCGCCGCCGCTGGCAAAGGTGGCGAGCAGCTTCGGCCCGCCCGAGCTGTTCCTCGTGGTCATCATGGGCCTGCTGACGCTGGTGGTCATCGTCGGCGGCAAGCGCCTGTACGGCGTGATCTCGGCGCTGCTCGGCTTCGGGCTGGCGACCGTCGGGGTGGACATCGGCACCGGCCGACCGAGATACACGTTCGGGTCGGCGGAGCTGATCGGCGGCGTGAACTTCATCCCGGTCGCCATCGGCCTCTTCGGCCTGGGCGAGCTGTTCTGGAGCCTCTACCAGGGCCGGCACACGAGCCGCGACACTGCGTACGCGTCCGTGAGCGTGCGGAACCGCGGGTTCTGGCCGACCATGGCCGACTGGGCGGAGACCAAGTGGACGATGGTCCGCCACTCGTTCCTCGGCTTCATCGTCGGGATCATCCCCGGTGCGGGCGCGACTGTGGCGTCGCTGATGGGCTACAGCCTGGAGAAGTCACTCTCCAAGCAACCGGAGAAGTTCGGGAAGGGCGCCATCGCGGGCATCGTCGCGCCCGAGACGGCGAACAACGCGGCCAGCGAGGGCGCGATGGTCCCGTTGCTGACCCTCGGCATTCCCGGTTCCGCCTCCACCGCCGTGCTACTGGCGGGGTTCCTGCTGTGGGGCCTGGAGCCCGGGCCACTGCTGATGACGCAACACCCGGACTTCGCCTGGGGACTGATAGCGAGCATGTACTTGGGCAACGTCGTGCTCGTCGTGCTGAACATCTTCTTCATCCCGGTGTTCGCGAGCGTCGCGCGCGTGCCGTACCGGGTGCTGGCGCCGATCATCGTGGTGCTCTGTGTGGTCGGCACCTACACCGTCAACGGCAGCATCGTCGAAGTGTGGATCATGCTCGGCTGCGGCGTGGCGGGCTTCTTCATGAAGCGCTACGGGTTCTCGCCCGCGGCAACGGTGATCGCGCTCGTTCTCGGACCGTTGGCCGAGCAGACCCTGCGCCAGACGATGATCATCTCGGGCGGAAAGTTCGGCATCTTCGTGGAACGCCCGGTTTCGCTCGCGCTCCTGATCGTCAT
>JBOHBN010000236.1:0-1850 GCA_050698355.1 Streptosporangiales bacterium
GAGTGCCTGCATCCCCGACTTCTCATCCACACACAACACCACCGCTTTCTCCGGCGGATTGTGGTACAGGCCAACAACATCAACGACCTTGTCCACGAACAACGGGTCGGTCGAGAGCTTGAACCCGTCGGCCAGATGGGGCTTCAACTCGAAGCGCCGCCAGATCCGCCCGATCGTTGACTTGGACAACCCCGACCTGTCCGCCATCGACGTGCGCGACCAGTGCGTCGCGTTCTTGGGCGTCTCCTCCAGGGTTGCGGTGATCACCTCTTCGACGGTGTCCAGCAGGACCGACGGTGGACGGCCCGGCCTCGACTCGTCCACCAAGCCCTCCAGCCGCTTGGCCACGAACCGTCGCCGCCACTTGTTCACCGTGTTCGGCGCCACCCGCACATCGGCCGCGACCCGCTTGTTGGTCACCCCAGGTTCGGCGCAGGCCAGCACGATCCGCGCCCGCAACGCCAGCGCCTGGGCCGATTTCGCCCGTCGTGACCATCGGGTCAACTGCTCCCGCTCGTCATCGGTGAGCACCAGCTCAGCCTTGCGCCGCCCCGGACGCGGGCTGTCGCCCAGCCCGTCCAGTCCCGCCTCGGCGAACCGCGTACGCCACGTGTGCACCGTCACCCGCGACACGCCCAGATCAGCGGCGACCCGCTCATACACCACGCCAGATTCCGCACAGGCCAACACAATCTGAGCCCGCACCGCCAACCGTGACGACTCCCGCGACCATCGAACCAACTGGTCGCGCTCGTCCTCGCTGAGCACGAACTCACCATCAGACCGCTCCGACTCCTGCATACAGGTACGATAGCAATCTAAATCAAGAATTTCCGGCGCGACACACTAGTGCGTAGCGACCCCCGGCGTGATCGATACGCCCTGGTGGACCAACCTTCCTGCTGACCAGCGGGAGGCCCGCCGAATCGGTGCGCTTCGCCGCGACCAATGGTTACGTCACCGGATCGGTGATCGAATGCGGGAGTGGCGGTCAACTCGCCCCTGGACGGTGACCACGACCCTGATTGGCCGCGCCGGATTCGGGGTAGCCCGCGCGTGGACATGACGGACACCGAAGTGCAGAGGATCGTGATGGCGGCGAACGACAAGACCGACGAGGCCACGGGCAAGGCGAAGGAAGCCGCCGGCAAGATCACCGGCGACGAGAACCTGGAGAACGAGGGTGAGACGCAGCAGAACGTCGCCCGCGCGAAGAACTCCGTGGAGGACGCCACCCGGAAGGCTGGCGACGCGGTCAAGGACCTCGCCGCAGCCACCGCGGTGCACGACGAGGGTGGCGTGGACGATGTCACGTCGCTGGTGTTCGAACACGGGCATCAGCGACGCAACCGGAGCCGCCGTCCCGGAATCGGGCGAATCGGCCTTACGGTCCCGGCCAGCTGCCGTGAGTACTTTCGTGCGTTATGACGCACGAAAGTACTCACGGCCCCGTCAGACCAGGTCGGAGTCGCGGACCTGCTGCATGGACCGCGCCATCCTGCGTTTAGCGGGCGGAACGCGGTTCAGCAGGCGCATCCCGGTCCGCTGCGCGAAGACGCTCAACGGGCCGACGATCGGCCGGCGCGCGGTGCCATCGTCGTTCATGAACTGCAATGACTCTCGTACCGCGAGTGCCGAGTACCTGCGCATGAGTTCCTCGTACTCACCGACGGCCGCCCGCAGCGAGAGCTCCCCGTCGCGCGCGCGAACCAGCCGGTCCCGCAGCTCCCGGGCATCGCGCAGCGCGGTGTTGGCCCCGGCGCCGCGACCGGGAGTCATGGTGTGGATCGCGTCGCCGACCAGCGTCACGGTGGTCGGCTCCCAGGGCGGTACGGGGTCGGAGGTGCGGA
>JBOHBN010000237.1:0-2594 GCA_050698355.1 Streptosporangiales bacterium
CGATCTCGGGGCGCACGGTCACCCACTGCGTCTCGGTGAACGCGTCGATGTTGGCGGCAGCGCCGCCGAAACGGGACCCGTTTCCGGAGTCCTTCACGCCGCCGAACGGCACGTTCGGCTCGTCGGAAACGGTCTGCTCGTTGATGTGGACCTTGCCGGTCTCGAGCCGGTCCGCGAGCCGCATCGCCTGCCCCACGTTGCCGAGAACGCCGACGGACAGGCCGTATTCGGAGTCGTTCACGATCCGCGCGGCGTCGTCGAGGGTCGAGTAGGTCAGCACCGGCGCCACCGGCCCGAATATCTCCTGCCGCCATGCCGGCGAGTCGCTGCCGGCGCAGGCAAGCACGGTCGGCGGGTAGAAGGGCGCATCCGACTGACCGCCTGCCACGACGCGGTCTCCCGCCGAGGCTCCGGCCCGCACGACCTCGTCGACGTGGTCGAGCTGCCCGGAGTCGATGATCGGGCCGAGCGCAACCTGTTCCGTGGCCGGGTCGCCGACCGGCAGGTGCCTGGCCTTCTCGGCCAGTCCCGCCAGGTAGTCCTCGGCCAGCGACTCGTGCACGAGATGTCGACCGGTCGACATGCAGATCTGGCCCTGATGGTTGAACGAGCCGAACGCGCCCGCGCCGGCAGCCTTCTCGGCGCCGGAACCCGGGAGCACGACCAGCGCGTTGTTGCCGCCCAGCTCCAGGTGAACCCGCTTGAGTAGCCGGGAGGCGGTCTCCCCGATCTTGCGTCCGGTGGCCGTCGCCCCGGTGAAGGAGATGACGCGAACTTCGGGAGCCTCGACGACCGCGGCACCGACATCCGCACCGCCCGGCAACAGCTGCAGCAGACCCCCGGGCAGCCCCGCCTCGGAGAAGACGCGCATCAGCGTGACCCCGCCGCAGACCGCGGTGCGCGGATCCGGTTTGAGCAGCACCGCGTTGCCGAGCGCGAGTGCCGGCGCCACTGACCTGATCGAGAGGATCAGCGGGAAGTTGAACGGGGCGATGACCGACACCACCCCGGCGGGACGGCGGCGGGCGAACGACCAGCGGGGCTCCTCGGAGGTCAGCACCTCCCCGTGCGGGTGGGTGGGAAGCCCGGCGGACTCGTAGCAGACTCCGGCGGCTGTTTCGGTCTCTACGGCAGCCTTCGCGGGGACCGAACCCGCCTCGCGGACGATCCAGTCCTCGATCTCGGCGCGGTGCTCGGTCCACAGGTCGCCTGCGCGTCGCAGTACGGCCGCGCGTTCGGACGGTGGCCTGGCGGCCCATTCGCGCTGTGCATCCGCCGCTGCCGTGGCCGCGCGACGCACGTCGTCCGCGTCGGCGAGTCCGAGGCTGCCGAGCTGATTCCCCGTCGCGGGCTCGGTGACGGGCCGGCTGCCTGCACCGCCTGCGCGCCAACCGGACAGGTTGATGTTGTCGGTCCACAGGTCTTCGTTGAGCAGCATGGTCGTTTCCTGATCAGGCGGGGCTGGTGGGCACGGTGTCGACCTGGATCAGGCGCGGGCCCGCCGGGGCTTCGTCGAGCAGGGCGCGCAGCTGGTCCAGGTCACGGGCTTGGGTCGCCGGTACGCCGTATCCCTCGGCGATCCGGGTGAAGTCGAGGCCGGGGATCGTCGTCCCGGGGGCGTCGGTGGCGCCCAGCAGCTCGCCGAACCACTGCAGCGCGCCGTAGGTGCCGTTGCGCAGCAACACGTAGGTCACCGGCAGTCGCTGCTGCGCGGCGGTCCACAGGCCGGTGATGCCGTAGTTGGCCGAGCCGTCACCGATCACGCCAACGACGGGCCGGTCCGGCGCTGCGAGTGCCACGCCGACGGCGGCCGGGATGCCGAATCCGAGACCGCCGGATGCCGGGAAGAAGTACGAACCGCCCCGGCGCAGATCCATCTGCCGCCACCACGAGCCGTTGGTCGCCGTCGATTCGACGACGTAGCTGGTGTCCGCCTGCTGCGTGTCGCGCAGCGCCGCGAAGACCTGCTCGGGATGCAGTGCCGCTCCCGTGCCCTCGGCCGGGGCGGCGGGAACGGTGTAGTCGCGTGCCCCGGCGGGGCTTGCGGGGAGCGCCTTCAGTAGCTCCCGGATCACCGCCCCCGGTTCGGTGACGACGGCCTCGCCGAACGGCGCGCGTGCTGCGGCCTCGGCGTCGTCTGTGACCTGCACCAGCCGCGTGCCCTCGCGCAGGTACTCGCCGGGCTGGTACTCGTGGTAGCGGAACACCGGCGCTCCCAACACCAGTACCAGGTCGTGGCCGGCCAGCGCGTCGGCCACGGAGGTGATCCCGGCGGGCAGCACACCCTGGAACAGCGGGTGCCGGTTCGGGAACGGCAGGCGGTGAAGTGACGGTGCCGCCCAGGTCGGGGCATCCAGCGCCGCGGCGAGCGTGGTGGCCTCGTCGAAGAGCCCGTCGGCGTCGATGTCCCCGCCGAGGACCAACGCCGGCCGCTTCGCAGCACGCACCTCCTTGACGATCCGGGCGAGCTGCTGCGGTGCTGGGTGGCGTGATCGCTCGACGGAGCGACCCAGCACGGCTCGTGCGTTGGGGTCCGCCTCGACCTCCCAGTCGTCGTAGGGGACGGAGAGGTAGGTCGGCCGCCGCCGCAGCCG
>JBOHBN010000238.1:0-9287 GCA_050698355.1 Streptosporangiales bacterium
TCCCAGATCCGCCGCTGATCGATGATGGCGTCACGAACAGCCTGCGTGGACGCGTCCGCCGGGACGCTCAGCAGGGCGTAGAAGTCGACGAATCGGCCAGCCACCAGTGGACGCCTACTCCCCTCCGGGCACCCCAAACTCTACCGGGGGCCTGACGCATCTCGTCTGATCTGGATGCAAGCGCTCCCGCGCGTGTTGAGGGCAGGGTATCGCTGCTTGCATAGGTTAGGGTCTATGGTCGTGGAACTGCTGTATGCCAGCCTCCTGATCGCGGTCGCCCTTGGCATTGCGTGGGCGGCAGGTCACGTGGTGTACACGCTGTACCGGGAGCCCGGCGAATGAGCCCGGCAACCGAGCCCGACCTGCATCCGGCATGCCTGCCGCTCGCCTTCCTGCTCGGGTCGTGGCGCGGCGAGGGCATCGGCGGGTACCCCTCCATCGAGGGTGAGGACTTCCGGTTCGTCCAGGAGCTCACCTTCGGCCACGCCGGCAAACCGTACCTGACGCACGAGAGCCGCTCCTGGCTGCTGGACGAGCACGGCCAGCCGACGCGGCAGGCGGCGGCCGAGACCGGCTACTGGCGCGCGGTCGGTGGCGACGACGTCGAGGTGCTGCTCGCGCACCCGACCGGGTTCGTGGAGGTCTGGTACGGGACGGTGACCGGCGCCAGGATCGAGCTCACCACCGACGCGGTCGTGCGCACTGCCACGGCCAAGGAGGTGACCGCGGGCCACCGGCTGTACGGCATGGTCGACGGCGACCTCGCGTACGCCTACGACATGGCCGCGGAGGGCCTGGAACTGCAGCCGCACACCTCCGCCCGGCTCCGCCGCGCCTGACTCGTGCTCTTGACTCGCCAGCCGGGGTGCATACCGGGCAAACCGGACGGTTTTTCAGGGATCGGCGAGTCAACATGATCGCGGCCGCTCCCGTGCGGGGGTACGCGCCGGTGCATAGACTCGTGCGGTGCCGGAGGAATGGGTCGAGGAGCTGCGCGCACGGGGATACCGGCTCACCCCACAGCGCCAGCTGGTGCTCGATGCGGTCGCCGAGCTGCAGCACACTACGCCCGAGCAGCTGCACCAGCACCTGCAGGCACAGCGCCGCTCGGTCAACCTGGCGACCGTCTACCGGACGCTGGACCTGCTGAGCGACCTCGGCCTCGTCGGACACAGCCAGATCGGCCAGGGCGCGCCGACGTACCACCTCATCGACCATGCCGACCACCTGCACCTGGTCTGTCGCGAGTGCAACGCCGTCTCCCAGGCGCCGCTCGAACTCGCCGGCGGGCTCCGCGACCGGCTCCTCGCCGAGCACGGCTTTGACGCCGACCTGGGCCACTTGACCGTCCTCGGCTACTGCGCCCGTTGCCGTGCCGCGGCGGGTTCGTAGGCTGGAGGGTGTGAATAGCCCACTGTTGGACCTGCCCGGCGCGGTGCCGGCCGACCCGCCGGACGCCGGCGTCGCCTCGCACTACGGAGACCCGCTGCGCGAGCAGCGCCAACTCGTGCAGGGCCGCGGCTTCGTCGACCTCTCGCATCGCGGGGTCGCCACCGTCACCGGACCCGACCGGCTCTCCTGGCTGCACTCCCTCGGCACCCAGCACCTCGAGCAGCTCCCGCCATACGAGGGCACGACCGCGCTCCTGCTCTCGGCCAACGGCCATGTCGAGCACGCGTTCGCGCTGGTCGACGACGGCGAGACGACGTTCCTGCACACCGAGCCGGGTACGGTCGAGTCGCTGGTGGCGTTCCTGGACTCGATGCGGTTCATGCTGCGCGTCGAGGTCGCCGACCGTACGCCCGACTACGCCGTGGTCTGGGAGCCCGAGGCCGGGCGGCATCCTGACTACCTGACCCGGGAAGGCGAGCGCGGCCGTGACCTGCTCGTACCTCGCGCTGAGCTGGCGGAGTACGCCGCGCAGCGTGGCGACCCGGCCGGAGTGTGGGCGTACGAGGCGTTGCGCATCGCGGCGCACGAAGCGCGCGCGGGACTCGACACCGACGACCGGACGATCCCGCACGAGGTGGGCTGGATCGGGACGGCGGTGCACATGGAGAAGGGCTGCTACCGCGGCCAGGAGACCGTCGCCAAGGTGCACAACCTGGGGCGCCCGCCGCGGCGCCTGGTGTTCTTGCACCTGGACGGGTCGGTCGAGCACCTGCCCGCGCACGGCGATCCGGTACGGGGCGGCGAGCGGGAGGTCGGCGCCGTCACCTCCGCGGCGCGGCACTTCGAGCTGGGACCGATCGGCCTCGCCCTCGTACGCCGCAACGTTCCGGTCGATGCGGAGCTGCTCGCCGGTGACGTCGCGGCCACCCAGGAGGTGATCGTGTCCCCGGACGCGGGCCTGCGCCTGCGCCCGATGCGCCGCTGAGGGAGCCGCCGGTCAGGCGGTAGTGGCGAGGAACTGAGTGGCTGCCAGCTCGGCGTAGAGCGGGTTGGCGGCGACGAGTTCGTCGTGCGTACCCGCGGCACGTATGGTTCCGGCGTCCATCACGATGATCCGGTCCGCCATCGTGACGGTGGACAGCCGGTGGGCCACCACGAGCACCGTGGTGACCCGCGCGGCGACGGCGATGGTGTCGCGTAGCGCCGCCTCGTTCATCGCATCCAGCTGGGACGTGGCCTCGTCGAGGAGCAGCAGCCTGGGGTGGCGAAGCAACGCCCGGGCGATGGCGACCCGTTGCCGTTCGCCGCCCGACAGCTTGGTGCCGCGGTGGCCGACAGTCGTGTGCAGGCCTTCCGGCAGGCGCCCGACCAGTGCGTCCAGCCTGGTCATGCGCACGACCCGACGGATCTCTTCCTCGCTGGCCAGCGGGGCACCGAACCGCAGGTTTGCCTCCAGCGTGCCCGACAGCACTGGCGCGTCCTGCTCGACGTAGCCGATAGCGGCTCGCAGCTCGGCGAGCGGCCAGTCGAGGACGTCAGTGCCGTCCACCAGGACCCGCCCGGCCGTGGCCTCGTGGAACAGCTCTATGAGGGAGAACACCGTGGTCTTGCCGGCACCTGACGGTCCGACGAACGCTGTCATGCCACCGGCCGGGACGGTGAAGCTGACGTCCTCGTGGACCGCAGGCAGTTCGGGCCGGTACCGGAAGCGGACGCCTTCGAATGTGACCGACGCCGGCAGCGCGCCGGGCTCCGGCAACATGGCGGCGGGCCCGTCGGGCTCCACCGGCAGCTGCTCCGCTTCGCGGATGCGGCTGATGGCGGCGGCGCCGATCTGGTACTCGCTGACCGCGCTGGCCAGGCTCTGGATCGGTGAGATCAGGTAGTACACGTACAGCAGGAAGGCGATGAGCGTGGCCACGTCGATCGCGCCGGAAGCGACACGCACGCCACCGATGCTGAGCACGGCGAGGAACGACACCTGCACCGCCAGCCCCGCGGTGTTGCCCGCCACCGCCCGCCACTTGGCGGAGCGGACGCCGGCCTGCCAGGCGGCCATGGCCGCTGTCCGCACCCGGTCGCCTTCGGCGTTCTCGGCGCCCGATGCCTTGACCGTACGGAAGGCACCGAACATGCGCTCCAGCGCGGCGCCCATCACGCCGACGGACTCCTGAGCGCGCTTCGACGCTCGGTTGATCCGTGGAACGGCAAGGCCGATCACCGCCGCGGCGAAGGCCAGCACCGCCGCCGTGACACCGAGCAGCACCAGGTCCATGAACGCCATCAGGACGAGCGTGGCGGCCAGTGTCAGCACGGCGGTGATGGCGGAGACGAACGACCGGGTCGCGACGGCGCGCAGCAACGTGGTGTCCGCGGTGATCCGTGACATCAGGTCGCCGGGCTCGACGTTCTCAACGGCGGTGAGCCGCAACCGCAGCAGCCGCGAGATCAGTCGTTGCCGGGCGCTGAGGACGACCGACTCGCCGGTACGTTCGAGCAGGTAGCTACCGAGCGCGCCGATACCGGCGTTGGCGAACACCAGGACCGTCATGAGGAGCACCAAGCCGGTGACGGATCGGCCCGTGCCCAGCCCGTTGATCAGCTCCCTGACCACCAGGGGCAGGGCAAGGCCGGCAGCGCCGGTCGCCAGGCTGAGGAACCCGCCCGCCACGAGGGCACGCCAGCGCGGACGCACGTACGAAAGCAGCACGCGCCAGGGCGCGGCATCGGGCGCAGGTGCATGCACGCGGATCAGTGTGCGCCCCGTACCGAGGTACGGGGTCAAGGGCGGTCGGGCTCACACCTCGAGGAGCAGGGTCACAGGCCCGTCGTTGACCAGGGCGACGTCCATGTACGCGCCGAACCGTCCGGTCGCCACCGTCGCGCCGAGCCGGCGCAGCTCGGCCACGGCCGCCTCGACCAGCGGCTCGGCGACCTCACCGGGCGCCGCCGCCGACCAGGACGGCCTGCGCCCCTTGCGGGTATCGGCGTACAGCGTGAACTGGCTGATCACCAGCAACGGCGCGTCGACGTCGGAGCACGACTTCTCGCCGTCGAGGATGCGCAGACCCCACAGCTTGCCGGCGAGCTTGGCCGCCTTCGTGTCGTCGTCGTCATGGGTGACGCCGACAAGGACCGCCAGGCCCGGCTTATCGAGGGCACCGACGACCTCGCCGGCAACCTCGACCGACGCCTCCCGTACCCGCTGCACGACCGCGCGCACTGCTGACCCCCGATCTCGCGAAGTGGCACCAGCCTTGCACAGCATGCGCTGTCGGCGGCCGGTGCGACGATGGGGTGAACGCTGAGAACGTGTTTGGAAAGGTCAGGTCAAGGTCGACCTCCTTGGTAGACCAGAGGCAGGGGAGTCGTGCGCGCGGAGCCGAGCATCTTGCACCTCGACCTCGATGCGTTCTTCGCCGCCGTCGAGCAGCGCGACAAGCCGTCGTTGCGGGGCAGGCCCGTGATCGTCGGTGGCCTCGGCTCGCGCGGTGTGGTGTCCACGGCGAGCTACGAGGCGCGGCTGTCCGGCGCGCGCTCGGCGATGCCGATGGCCGAGGCGCGGCGCCGGTGCCCCAAGGCGGCCTTCCTGTCCCCGCGGTTCACCGCGTACCGGGCCGCCAGCAAGGTGGTCATGCGCACGCTGCAGGACCTCTCGCCACGCACCGAGCCGCTGTCGCTCGACGAGGCGTACGTCGACCTCGTCGACTCCGGCCGCGCCCCGCTCGACCGGGCCGCGGTTGCCGCCATCGGCACCGAACTGAAGGAACGGATCCGCGCCGAGACCGGGCTGGTCAGCTCGGTCGGCGCCGGCACGTCCAAGCTGATCGCCAAGATCGCGTCCGACCTGCGCAAGCCCGACGGCCTCGTGGTCGTGCCGCCGGGCGACGAGCGCGATCTGCTCCGGCCGATGCCGGTGACCCGCATCCCGGGCGTGGGCGCGGCCACGGCGGACCGGCTGGCCCGGGCCGGAGTGCGTACGATCGCCGAACTCGAGGCGCTCAGCGAGGGTGAGCTCGTCGGCCTGCTCGGCGCCGCGCATGGGAGCGGGCTGTACCGGCTGGCGCGCGCCCAGGACGACCGGCTCGTGGTGCCCGAGCGCGAGGGCAAGTCGATCAGCGTCGAAGACACCTTCGACGAGGACATCACCGACCCGGTCCGGTTGGGCGCGATCACCGACGGCATGGCCGTTCGGGTGGCGGAGCGCCTGCGGGAGACCGAGCTGGCGGCGCGCACCGTCACCGTCAAGGTCCGCCTGTTCGACTTCGCCACGCACACCCGCTCCGCCACGCTGGCCGCGGCGACCGAGGAACCCGCGGTCGTCGCCCGAGTGGCCAGGTCGCTGCTCGGCGAGGTGAACACCTCGAACGGCGTACGCCTGCTCGGGGTCGGCGTCGCGGGCCTGACCGTCGGGTCCCAGCCGGAACTGTGGCTCGACGAGCTGCACGTTCCCGACGAGCCCGAGCGGGTCGACCGCGAGCTCTCGCCCGGGCAGGACGTCAGCCATCCCACCTACGGCCCTGGCTGGGTGGTGCGGGTGACCGGCGACCGGGTCGTCGCGCGGTTCGAGACGCGCTGGACCGGCCCCGGCCCTACCCGCGCCTTCCGTCGAGACGATGCCGAGCTTGCTGTGTGACCGCGCCTGTCGTCACCGGTCGTGACCACCACTGGGTTCTCTGCGCGGACGCAGTGACGCTAGGGTCCGGCTGTGCCTGCCGCGTTCGAGTCCTCCAGTCCGCTGCCCGTCGTCGCCGAGGTAACGCGTTCGGGTTTCGTAGAGTCCTGGCACGCCGGCTCGGTCGTGGCTATCGACGGCGCCGGCCGTACGCTGCTCAGTGTCGGTGCGCCCGACCGGCCGTGCTTCCCGCGCTCGTCGAACAAGCCACTGCAGGCCACCGCCATGGTCCGCTGCGGCCTGGGCGTACCCGACGAGCTCCTGGCGCTGGCGAGCGCGTCGCATTCCGGGGAGGACATGCACGTCACGCGGGTGCGCGCGCTGCTGGCGTCGGCCGGCTTGGACGAGTCGGACCTGAAGTGCCCGCCGAGCCTGCCGCTCGACGACAAGGCCGCCCGGTCGGTGCTCGCCGCCGGCGGGGAGGCCGACCGCGTCCACATGAACTGCTCCGGCAAGCACGCCGGCATGCTCGCGACCTGCGCGGTCAACGGGTGGCCGACCGAGTCCTACCTCGAGCCGGACCACCCGCTCCAGCGGGCGATCCTGTCGACCATCGAGGAGCTGACCGGCGAGCGCATTGCCCATGTCGGTGTGGACGGGTGCGGCGCGCCGCTGTTCGCGCTGACCCTCACCGGGCTCGCCCGCGGTTTCTCCGCGCTCGTACGGGCTGGTGAGGGAACCGCCGAACGGCGGGTAGCGGACGCGTTCCGGGCTCACCCGGAGTTGACGTCGGGCACGGAGCGCGACGAGGCGCGTCTGATGCGGGGTGTCCCCGGATTGCTCGACAAGGGGGGCGCCGAGGCCGTGAGTGCGGTCGCGCTTGCGGACGGCCGTGCGCTAGCCGTCAAGATCGCCGACGGCGGCGCACGAGCGCGGACGCCGGTCACGGTGGCGGCGCTGCGTGCGCTGGACATACGGGCCGCCGTGCTCGAGGAGCTCGCCACGACGCAGGTCACCGGCGGCGGCCGGAAGGTCGGTCAGGTCAGCGTCGTTGAGGGGTTGTTCGGGTAGCCGGAGGTCGACCGGCTGTCGGTCAGACCCAGCCCACGTCATACATCACTCGGATTCCCTACGGACTCGTCGAAATAGAAGGACGTTCAGTCATCTGCGCGCGCCCCTGTCACGTCACACGTGGTACGCAGATGTACGCATGCTGTTATCGAGTGCCCGGCGCTCTGGCCATACCAAGAGCTCGGGTGGTGGAAGCGGTGTTCATACCCAGCCGACGTCACGCATGGTGTCCTCCTGTGGCGGTTGCGGGATGTGATGTGGAAGTGGTGTTCATACCCAGCCGACGTCACGCATGGTGTGCCTCCTGTGGTGGTGTTCGGGTGGTGGTGTGCGGGGGGTTCATACCCAGCCGACATCGCGCATGGCGATACCCCTTTCGCAGTCGCGGAGTAGCAGGCACGTAGGAGCCCTACGGGTCGTTGGCCGTATGAGACTGTCCGGGGTGACGAGGATTGCCGCAAGCCAGGACTACGCTCGGCAACCTCAAGGGGACATTGACTGCCGAGCAACAGCTCCTCGACGGCTGACGTCCACACGGCATACTCCTGTGTGCATCTATAGGGCTACCGTTGCAGTGTGGCTCACGGTTCTATGACGTGTCGATGTCACAGCAGGTCAAGTGACGGGCTGTATTCGACACCGAGGTCACGTCCGGGGCTGGGGCGGTAACGGACAGCATTGGCGCGCTGTATCGTACTAACGATTGGCGCCGCGGGAGGTGACGGTCAGGTGACCCGGGGACTCAGAGAGTGGCCGCTGTGGCGGCTTCCTCTGCCCCTGCGCGCCTACATAATCCTCGTCGTAGCCGCAGCGGCCGTCACGCTCTGCTGGTTCGGTTGGCGCGACAGGTTAACTCTCGAGCAGGTCGCCGCGTTCGGCATGTTCGTCAGCTGCGCGGTCATCGTGCGAGAGACGAGCCGGGGCTTTCTACGCGGGCTCTCCGTGCAGAGTTTCAGCCAGGACCTCACCTCGTGCTGGAAGCTGCCGGTCATGTTGCTATTGCCGCCTTTCTTTGCGGCAATAGCACCGATCTTCTTCGTCACCTACTGGCAGTGGTCGGCGCGGCGAGAGCACGTGCGTCACCGTCAGATATTCACGATCGCCTCCATCAGCCTCGCCGATGTCGCAGGATCATGGCTCTTCCATACGTTCACCGGTCCTGGCAGTCCGGTCCTGCTGTGGTTCGTCGTAGGTTTGGCGGCTGCCGTCATTTCCCGGGTCGGCAATTACGCATTCGTGATTGTCGTGCTCTACCTCACCCAGCCGGCGGGTCTGCGACAGCTACTCGACCGCGATGGCCTGATGTATACAGGTGTGGAAGTGTGTACTGGCCTCATTGTGGCAATAATCGGCCAGCAGGCACTGCTGCTCGTCCTCTTGGCCGTCCCGCCGGTGATCTTGCTGCATCGCAGCCTGTTGCACGAGCACCTGCGGATGGTCTCCCGTACGGATCCCAAGACCTCGGTGCTGAACGCGGGTGCCTGGGAGCACGACGCGGAGCTGGAGATCGTCCGGGCGAACGGTCAACAGCCGATAAGTGCGTTGATATGCGACATCGACCACTTCAAGCGCGTAAACGACGCATACGGGCACCTTGCCGGCGACGCCGCGCTGCGCGCGATCGCCAAGCGCCTCCAGGGGCAGCTCCGGTCCAGCGACGCGCTCGGCCGGTTCGGCGGCGAGGAGTTCGTGGTCTTGCTGCCGGAGACCGGTACGCAGGACGCCAAGATGATCGCCGAGCGCCTCCGCCGCGCCGTGTGCGAGGACCCGATCGTCCTGGAGCCGGCCACGCTGACACTCCGCGTGTCGCTCGGCGTCGCCACGATGTACGCGGAGGGCACGCTCGCGGAGATGCTCGCTGCCGCGGACGAGGCCCTGTACACGGCCAAGCGCAACGGGCGCAACCAGGTGGTCGTGGCACGCAAGCTGCGTCCGGCGAGGGACGTGCGCGCGCACGAGCAGCACCCGAAGGGCATCGGGAGCACGGAGCCGGCCACGGGCGAGGAGGGCAGCGAAGCGTCGCACGCCAGGAGCGCTAGCTGACCGCTTGCAATTGTTAGCACCCTGTGCGAGGCTGCCCGTATGGCAGGACTCAAGGTCGGGTCGCTCGGCGCGTACATTCGCGACCAGCGCGAACGGGCGCAGATCTCGTTGCGCCAGCTCGCGAAGGTCGCGGGGGTGTCGAACCCGTACCTGAGCCAGATCGAGC
>JBOHBN010000239.1:0-5518 GCA_050698355.1 Streptosporangiales bacterium
TTCTCTACCTGAATCGCTCCCATCGCGGTGTAGAGCTTCTTCATCAGGTAGTTCTCTTCGTTGTCCAGCGTCGCGCCGCCGAGGCTGGCGATACCCATGCAGCGACGGAGCTTGCTGCCGTCGTCACTCGACTCTTCCCAGGTCTGCCGCCGGGTCTCGATGACGCGGTCGGCGATCATGTCCATCGCGTCGTCGAGGGACAACCGCTCCCAGCCGGTGGCGTGCGGGCGCCGGTAGAGCACCTGCTGCTGGCGGGTCGAGCTGGTCACGAGCTGCTTGCTCGCGGCCCCCTTGGGGCACAACCGGCCGCGAGAGATCGGCGAGTCGGGATCGCCCTCGATCTGGCTGACCTCGCCGTCCTTGACGTAGACCCGCTGCCCGCAGCCGACCGCGCAATACGGGCAGATCGACGACACGACCTTGTCGGCATCCCTGGTACGTGGCCGGTGCGGGCCGGGCGACTGCGCTGCGGCCCCGCGACCCAGCGGGTCAGAGCCAAGCAGCTGCCGGTAGACTGGCCAGCTCTCCACGAAACGCCGAACGCCCACCGCCGTCCTCCTCCCGGGTCGACGACAGTCCCACCTTACGCGCGCGTCAACCGGCTGGCAGGTGGTATCCCAACGAGATGTTGAGCGTCGTCGAGAACGTCAGGTACATCAGCCAGACCCCGGTCAGCAGGTGGGCGATGCCATGCGCGCGCTCGCCGATATTGACCGGCTCTGCGCTGCCCCCGATGGGCCGCATGATGAGCTTGAAACTGCCGAAGAAGTCGGTGACGTAGACCGCGGTCAGGCCGGCGAACAGGACCCCGACGGGCCACGCCCCGGCGGCGAAGAACACGACCATGCCAAGGATCGAGATGATGGTGAAGGGGATCGCCATGTGACCGTTGGGTCGCGCGTCGGTGGCCTGCAGCCGGTTCCAGCCGATGGCGAACCAGTGGATGCCGTACGCGCTGAAAGCGAGCGCGGCCATGTACAACAACGGGTCCTTGAACACCTGGAACCAGGTCATCCCGACGAACAGGTAGACGCCGGTAAGCAGCTGGCAGAACCCGGGCATCCAGATACCCCAGACGCCGGTGGACCTGTCCACGTCCGCGTTTCGTTCCGGCTTGTGAAAGAGTTCCTGCGGTCCGTAGATGAGGTAGCCGGTGCCCAGACCGAAGAAGCCCAGCACCACGGGCGCGAAGGCCGACTCCGGGAACGCGAACGTCGGGTCAGCGGCGACGAGCATGGCCTAATCCCCTCCCCTTCCGGGTGGAGAAACATCACCAGCGCGTGAGCTGGCGCGCCTTTGATCGTAGCGCGATACAACGCCCGTGACCATGGGTCATGCCTGGCGGATCATGTCGGGGAGTTCCTGGACCGCGTACCAGGCCAGTTCGTGCCCCTCGGCGCCGTCCACCGCGAACGCGGCGTCCTCGTCGCCGCCGTCCGCGGCGGGGAGTGCCTCGACGGCGGCGGCGACGTCGTCCTCTGCCGCCGGATCGTCCACGTGCGCGGAGACGATCGCGTCGAACGCGATCGGCGTACCAACGCGGACCGCGGACGGTTCATGGTCGAGGTTGCCGGTGAATACCACGTCGCTCTCCCGCGCGTCCGCGGCGATAACGACGCGGCGCCTCGGCGCCGCGGGGTCGTCGCGCAGCAGGCGCAACGCGCTACGGGCCGCGGCGGTCATGGCCGCGTACTCCAGCTCCTCCAGGTCGCCCTCGACGTACCACTCGCGCAGCGCGGGCGTCACCGCGTACGCGGCAAGCGGCGCGGGTTGGAGTGCAGCGGTGTTCACACATGCGGTGAGGGACGGCAGTGTCGCCGGTACGTAAACGCGCATCCGCCCATGATCGCGGATCAGCTGTCCTTGCGCACTCGCGAACCGCCGAGCTGCTCCGGCGTCGTCCGCAGCGCCGTCTCCAGGACCGGCACCCGGCGCGCCGGGTCCATCAGGTTCGAACCAATGGCGCGCAGGTCATCGGGCCCTGGCGTGATGACCTCCACCGCGATGCCCGCCCGCCGCAGCCGCGTCACCTCGGCCGCGACCTGCTTCGTGGTGAGCCGCCGTACGCCACGTTCCACCGCGACCGAGACTGACCGGGGCTGGTCGTAGCTGTACGACGCCATCGGAGCGAGCACGTACGCGAAGTCGATGTCGGCCCTGCACAGCAGGTCGGCCGAGGTGGACGAGCGCACGCCGCCGTCGACGTAGCGGCGACCGGAGATGTGCACAGGGTGGTACCAACCGGGTACCGCACAGGACGCCATGACCGCGTCGCGCAGGGGCGCCTCGGGCGCGTCGGGACGCCCGAAGACCGTACGCCTGCCGTTGTCGTAGTCGACGGCCACAAGCCAGCAGTGCGGGTGCGGCGACCACCCGCCGGGCTGGTCAGCGGGCGCGGGAACCTCCGGCGCAGCGGGATACGCCAGCACGGAGTCGATGACGCGGCCGACAGGTTCGAGCGTCCCGCGCCCCTCCGGCACGACGGAGTACAGCGCGACCAACGGGTGGACGTGGCGCGGGTGCAGCCAGCTGTTGAGCAGCAACCGTCTGGACCCGATGCCTGGCCGCGGGCGGGGCGGCCGCTTGCCGCCCGACACCGTGTCGGGGTCGAAGTCGAGGCGTGGCGCGCCCTCCACGATGACGCCGAGCTGGTTGTCGACCAGCGTCTGCGGCCCTACCCCACTGCTCAAGGACGCGGCCAGGACCGCGCCCGCCGACGTGCCGACCAGGTAGTCGGCGGACCGCGGGTCGAACCCCGTCGCCTCCTGCAGCGCGTACAGCGCCCCGATCATCCACGAAGCACCGAGCACGCCGCCGGCACCGAGCACGACACCCGTACGCGTCATGCGGTGGCCCTTAACCCGGCAGGGCGATCTCCAAGTGACGCGGTGCTCTCTCCAGATGACCACCGGGGTCCCGTCTGGGGAAGGCAAGCACTGTTGGATGCGTAGTCGGCCTTCTCGGGGCCTACAGGCATCGAGAAGCCGTACGTAACCCACATAACGTGGTCATTTGGGAAAAGAACGTGGGCACTTGGGGCCGGGGGTTCGGGCGCGCACATCTGGTCACGTCACCGCCTCGACCAGGTCGGCGAGGGCGTCCTCGAGGCAGTCGGCGAGCAGGTCCACGTCCGGCAGCAGGTCCGCGTCGGCGTTGATGCCGAAGTAGACACCACCGTCGTACGACGTGAGCCCGATACTCACGGCCTGCCCCCGGGCGAGCGGTACGACCGGGTACACCTCCAGCATCCGCGACCCGTTGACGTACAACGGGGTCTGCGGGCCGGGCACGTTGGTGACGACGAGGTTGAACAGCCGGCGGGACAGCCCGCTCGCGGCACGCGCGGCGAGCGAGTGCAGCGTGGTCGGCGCGAAGCCGGACAGCGCGATCAGCGTGCTCGCTCCGACGGCACGCCCCGTCTCCTTGTGCGCGCGCATCGCGTACGTGACCTGGTGCAGCCGCATCACCGGGTTGCTCTCGCCGACCGGCAGGTCGACCAAGTACGTCGACACCGTGTTGCCGACCGCGAGCGGCTGCTCATCGTCTCGCACGCTGACCGGGACGAGCGCGCGTACCGTGGCGTGCGGCGGCACCGGCTCGCCGCGCGTCAGCAGCCACTCGCGCAGCGCTCCGGCGACCACGGAGAGCACCACATCGTTGACGGTGCTCTCCTGTCTGGGCTCCTGGGTGTCGCGAACGGCCCGGTAGTCGGCGAGGCCGGCCGACGCCGTCGCGTACCGGCGGCTGCCACCGCTCGTGCCGTTGAGCGGTGACTCCGGCGCCGGGCGCACGGCCGTGGACGCGAACGCGAGCACTCCGCTCGCCGCCGACATCGCGCGGTCGGCGACGGAGCGCACGTCACCCGCGGCATCGCGGACGTTCTCGAGGACCAGTGACGGTCGCCGCAGCGCCTCGCTCACCGCGTCCTGCACGAGGTCGACCGCGGACGGCTCGGCGGACGGCCGCCACGGCTCGGGCGCCACCTCGGGTGGTCGCGGCTCCTCGTCCAGGATCACCTGGCCGATCTCCACGGTGTGCACGCCGTCGACCACGGCCTGGTGGGTCTTCGACAGGATCGCGAACCGGTTGCTCGCCAGACCCTCGACAAGGTACATCTCCCACAGCGGCCGGGAGCGGTCCAGCGACCGGCTCATGACGCGGCCGACCAGCTCGCGCAACTGGTCGTCGTCGCCCGGCCGGGGCAGCGTCACCCGCCGCACGTGCTTGCCGACATCGAACGCGGGGTCGTCCACCCAGACCGGGTTCGCGAGCCGCGCCGGCACCGGCTTGACCTTCTGCCGGTACCGCGGGACGCGCGTGATCCGGCGAGCGATGAGCTCGCTCAACCGGTCGAGGTCGAACCCGTCGTCGCCGTCGAACACCGCGAGCGTGCCGACGTGCATCGGCGTCGACGCGTCCTCCATATAGTAGAAGGAGGCGTCGAGCGAGCTGAGCCGATCCGTCATAGGACGCGTTCTACGAACCCGTCTGCGTGACCTTGCGCAGCCCCCTCGGGGCATCCGGATCGATGCCGGCACGGAGCGCGACCGTCTCGGCGAGCAGCTGGCCGGGCACCGCGAGCCCGATCGGTGCGAGGTACTCGGGCAGGTCCGGGCCGGTGATGCATCGCTCGCAGGCCTTCGCGAGGGTGACGTCGCCGCCGATGACGTACGCCGAGGCGCCCAGCTCCCGTACGCGCTCCGCAAGCGCGGTGAGCCCGGGCAGCACCGGACCGTCCTGCGGCGCGGCGAGCAGCACCGGCGTGTCGCCGTCTAGGACGGCGATCGGCCCGTGCAGCAGGTCGGCATACGACAGTCCCTCCGCGGACAGGTAGCACGCCTCCTTGAACTTGAGCGCCAGCTCCAACGCTGTCGAGTACGCGTACCCGCGCCCGGTGACGACGAGCCCGTCGACGTCAGCGAGCCGGGACGCGACCTCGGCGATGCCGTCGTCGGGCTCGAGCAGCGCCGCCACCGCGTCGGGGACGCGCCGCAACGCCGCGCTGAACTCCGCGTCCTCCCCGCCGAGTGCGTGCCCGAGCACCGCGAGCGCGGCGAGCTGGGTGGTGTAGGTCTTCGTCGCGGGAACCGCCCGCTCCACCCCCGCCTGCGTGACGAGCGCGACCTCGGCGGACGCGGCGAGCGGCGAGTCGGCGTCGTTGGTGACCGCCACCGTACGCGCCCCGCAGTCAGCGGCCCACGTCATCGTCTCGACGATCTCCTCGGTGCGTCCGGACTGCGAGAGCGCCACGGCGAGCACGCCGTCGAGGTCGACCCGCTCGCGGTACACGGTGGCGATCGACGGCGAGCTGAGCGCCGCGAGCCGCCCGGCGCGCAGCTCGCACAGGTAGCGTCCGTAGACGGCGGCGTTGTCCGACGACCCGCGCGCGATGAAGAGCACCTGGCGCGTATCGGCGGCCACCCGGCGTAACCCCGGCACCTCGGGCAACACCGCGTCCAGGGTGCGGCGCAACGCCTCCGGCTGCTCCTCGATCTCGGCCCGCATCCGGGTCATCGCT
>JBOHBN010000240.1:0-3155 GCA_050698355.1 Streptosporangiales bacterium
GGCTTACGTTCAGCTGACACGGTCACAGACATAGGGTCGCAGGCAATCGACCACAACCTGGAGGGTATGCGGTGAACGAGTTCCAGTACCTGCTGGTGATGGCGGGCTGCCTGCTGGTGACCCTGCCGCTGGAGATCCTGCTCGGTGCCCGGGTGTACCGCAGACCCTGGCGACTCGCAAAGGTACTGGCTCCCGTGGTCCTGGTCTTCTTGGTCTGGGACGGTGTGGCCATCGCGCGCGGGCACTGGTACTTCGCGGCGCGGTTCACCACCGGCTGGCACATACCGTTCGGTATCCCGGTGGAGGAACTCGCCTTCTTCGTGGTGGTGCCGCTGTGCGCGCTGTTGACGTTCGAGACGGTATCCCGCCTGCTGCGCCGGGCAACGCCGCGGGAGCGGCGCTGAGATGCCCGAGTACACCGTCGCCACGCTTGTGGCGGCCGCAGCGGTCGTCGCCTCGGAACTGCTCGTTTTTCGCACCGGGCTGTTCCGGCGCACCGCGTACTGGATCACCCTGGGGGTCGTGCTGGCGTTCCAGGTGCCGGTGGACGGGTGGCTGACGAAGCTTTCCGCACCCATCGTGCTGTACTCCAGGTCAGACTTCTCTGGCATCAGGTTTCCATGGGATATCCCGATCGAGGACTTCGGTTTCGGGTTCGTGCTCACGACGCTGACCCTCCTGTTGTGGGTACGGCAGGCCGGACGAGGCAGCGGGCGGCGACAGCGAGCTTGCGGACGACGGGAACCCTCGCGCGAGCGGTGAAAACGTCGTAGTCGGCGTCTTCGATCCGGTCGAGGATGCGCGCATACAGCACCCGCGCCGCCGAGACGCATGCGGCTGACCGTGGCGGCAGCATCGCGATCCCCTGGTCCGCCTCGGCGTAGATGTCACGGGTACGAGCGATCTCGTAACGCATCATCCGGCGCCACGCCGGCGTCACATGTCGCTTGTGCGGGTCCGCACCGAACGCGTCGAGATCTGCCTGCGGCAGGTAGACGCGGCCCAGGTCGAGGTCCTCGCCTACGTCGCGCAAGAAGTTCGTTAGTTGGAACGCGACACCTAGCGCCCTCGCCGGGCCGACCGCCGCGGGGTCGCTTGGTCGCAGCACCGGCAGCATCATCTCGCCGATAACCGCTGCCGACCCGTCCATGTACGCGAGTAGGTCCTCCCAGGTCGGATAACCCGTGACGGTCAGGTCCATCGTCATCGAGGCGAGGAACCGGTCGAAGCATTCCGGATCGATCCGCATGACGCGTGCCGTGCGCACGACCGCCGCCAGCACCGGGTCCGTCGAGTACCCGGCGTCCAGGCCCACCCTGAAGCGGTCACCAAAAGCGGCAAGCGCCGCCCCGGTCTCTCTTGCCGGCCTGGTGCCGTGATCGTCGACGATGTCGTCCGCGAGTCGGCAGAACGCGTACACCGCATGCACGTGCGGACGGTCCCGCGCCGGGAGCAGGCGCGCGGCCATGGCGTAGGTCTTGCCGTACCGACGGGCGATCCGCGCGCAGCGCCGGTACGAGGCACGCAGGTCGGGCGTCATAGCTCCTCCACACGCTGGGCGGCAAGCCGCCCGGAGATCAACACCATTGGCACCCCGACCCCCGGAACGGTGCCGCTACCGACGAACACGAGCCCTCGGACACGCCGGTCGACGTTCGACGGCCGGAAAGGGCCGGACTGGAAGAACCTGTGCGCGAGCGAGAACGGCGTGCCGGCGGCCATGCCGTCGCGCTGCCAGTCGCTGGGGCCGACGATCTCCTCCACGACGATCTCCGAGGGATACCCCCAGCCCGCGACAAGCGCGGCGAGTCGGTCGCGGGCCGGCTGCATGTGCACGTCCCAGTCGGTTCGGCCGCGGAGGTTGGGTATGGGTTCGAGCACGTACAGGACCGAGGAGCCGTCGGGTGCCAGCGCGCGGTCGCTCAGCGTCGGGACGGTGACGAGCACTGACGGGTCGGGCATGGTCGTCCCGTCGCGTAGCAGCGCGCGGAACGCCGACCCCCATTGCCTGCCGAAGTGGATGTTGTGGTGGGCCGCTTCGGGCGGCGGGGTGCCACGCACGCCGACGTGCCAGACCAGCGCGGACGGGGAGTACGAAGCCCTGCGCACCGCGCCGGGCGGCCTCAGGTCAGGCAGCAGCTCGTTGTACGCCGTGGGCAGGTCGGCGTTGACCACGACCGCATCGGCCGTGAGCAGCTCTCCGCCCTCCAGACGGACGCCGCGGACTGAACCGTCGTGCACGACCCGCTCGACCGTGGTGCCGTAGCGGAACGCGGCTCCTGCCTTCTCCGCCGCCGCGGCGAGGGCGTCAGGGACCGCCGCCATGCCGCCTGTAGGAAAGTAGACGCCACGGACGGAGTCCATGTAGGTGATCACGGCGAAGATTGCCAGCGCCTGTTGCGGTGACAGGCCCGCGTACATGGCCTGGAAGCTGAATAGGCGGCGTAGCCGGTCGTCGCTGAAGAACCGGTCGACCACGTGCGAGAGCCTGCGCAGCGCGCCCATCCGCACCAGCCGGGCGAGCGCCGCCGTGGAGTCGAGCAGATCCCATGGTCGGTCGTAGTTCCGGTCGATGAACGCGGGCATCTCCATCCGGTACAGCTCGTCCAGCCAGCGGCAGAACCGCAGATAACCCCGCTCGTCCGCTGCGCCACAAGACTCGCGGATCTCGGTCGCCATCGCCTGCCGCCCCGAGCGGAGCCGGATCGTCGAACCGTCGGCGAAACAAGCGCGGTACGCGGGGTCGAGCTGGCTCAGCGTCAGCACGTCCGCGGGCTCAGACCCGGCGGCACGCAGCGTTCGCCCCAGCAGGTCGGGCATCGTGAGCACGGCAGGGCCCGTGTCGAAGGTGAAGCCGTCCCGCTGCAACCGTCCGGCACGGCCACCGGGACGCGTGGCCCGCTCCACCACCGTCACGTCGTGGCCGGCACCGGCGAGGTGGCAGGCGGCGGAGAGACCGCCCAGTCCGGCGCCGACGACGACCACCCGGCGTGGTGTGGTCACTTGTCCCGCCATGCCACCTGCTCCGCCGCATGACGCAGGCCGGCCGCCGCCTCGACTCCGACCGTGCCACCGTCAACGGCCGACACGGCCTGCCGGGCTGCGAGACCGATCCGCTGCTCGACCTCGTCGCGAGCACCGGTACGAACGAGAAC
>JBOHBN010000241.1:0-15127 GCA_050698355.1 Streptosporangiales bacterium
ACGCCCGGTCGAACCCGGACACCGCCGCCCGAGCCCCGGCCGCACCCGTGCCGTCGTCGCCGTGCCACCCGGCATCATCAACCGACAACGCCGGATTCGTCGACGCGTTACGACGCAGCACCGTCGAGGAATGGAAGTTCAGCCCCGACGGCGCCGCCGCCGCCAAATCCACGCCGCGGCGCTGCGGGGTGACCGCGTAGCGTATCGGGTCCGGGGCGGTGAATTCCATGGTGTACTGCGCTGTGCGGTCGTTGATCGGCTTGAATATGGTCGCGTCGGACCGCTGCACTCGGCACATCAACGACGAGTCCTCGTCGACACGCAGCTCGTACAAGACATACGGGTCGGGGGCCAGCCCCGAAAGCATCTTCTGCTGTGCCAACAGGTCGGAGCGGTCTACGCCTCGCACGATGCCGGTGACCCCGATGGTCCGCTTGTCCTGGTAGGCCGGGGCGGAGAACACTCCGGCGGCCTTCTCACGAGCTGCGTAGCTCGTCCGAGTGCTCGGAGCGTCGTACCACCCGGACAGTCCACCAGAAGTGATCTTCACGCCAGTGGTTCGGTGCAGCATCGGGTGCAGCTGCTTTCCGTCCACGGTGACCACGGGTTCCATTACGCCCCCAGCAGTTCGAACGACAGACGGCGTGACACCGTGTCGGCAATGGCCGTTTCAGACTGTCCCGGCTGCGGAAAGACGTTGATCGTGATCGGCGGAGCGGAGCTCCGCGAACCACCGCGCAGCGGCGTCACGTCAACCATCTCCGGCCCGGACTCGCCGACGCCGATCAGCGTCGGTTTGTCGAACACCGCGCCCTGTACGCCGGAGCCGTACCAGTGCGGGCTGCGACTCGACCACGCCGCGAATGCGGCAGCGGGGCTGCCGTACCGACCGGCGATATAGGACTCACCCCAGTTGATCTGCGTGGCCGGGTTGGTGCGCCAGTCCGGACCGGCGGCGGCCATCTTCGACCCAGGAAGCGCCTGCGGGATGCCGTAGGCCCCCGAAGTCGGATTAACCTTGTTCTCCCACCCGGATTCGCCGTTCCACAGCGCGATTAGCGGACCGAGCTGATCTGGTCCCCAGCCGAACAGCGGGAACTGCGACAGCGCGTATGCCTGCTCGGCCTTCACCGCCGGCGAGACGACCGCACCGTTGGCGAGCACGCCGAACGAGGAGGACATCTCCGAGACCAGCTTCGACAGCGCCTTCTTCGCGTCGTCGGCGGCAATCTTGGCGATGTCGGCCCCGTCGATCGCCGCGAGGTTGCCAGGCCAACTGTCACGGACGGCCTGGATCATTCCCGGCACCTTCTTGAACGCCGGGTCGACCAGCCCGCTGGCCAGGCCGCCGTCGGCGAAGTGGCGGGCGTTGATGTGCTCGAGCAATGGCAGGTAACGCGCAGTGGAGGCGGCGTTGACCACGTACTCGCCGTTGGACAGGTACGCCGGGACCGAGTCGGATCGTCCCGTTCCGGGGCCGGACACCGCGCCGCCGGAGGCGAACGTCACCGCCACCGGGTTGACGTGCTTGTCCAGGTGGAACTGGTCGTTGATCGAGTTCCAGGCGGCGATGATGCCCGCGTTGAACGGTCGGTTGAGCACGTTTCGAATTGGGTTCGCCGCGTCCCCGTAGATCGCGCCGAACTGCCCGGCCGCCCACCCCTGCGTCTGCCCGATCGCGGCCCGGACACCGGACAGGCCACCCTCGAGGGAGCGGAACGCGGCCAGTTGGCGGCCCACGGATGAAGCGACCGCACCTGCGATGCCGTTCCACGCACTCCAGGTCTGCGCGTTCAACTGGTTGTGGCGCGCGGCGATCTGGTTGTCCGAGATCACGATCTTGTTGGTGATACCCGTCCACGACGCGTTCTGCTGCGCCTGCAGCAGGTTCTGCGACGCGTTGATCGTGTTGTGCGAGCCGACGATGCGGCTCGTGATGCCCAGCCACGACGTGTTCGCCGTCGTGGCGAGCAGGATCATCTCTTGGGCCAGCGGCGGCAGGTTCGCGATCATCTGCTGCAACGCCGGGTTCGTGCCGGTGAATATCTGCGTCCCGATCTTCGTCAACGCCGGGTTGGCCTGCGTCTTGACGACCTGTGTGGTCTGCTGCCACTCGGCCTGCAGTGTCGCCAGGGCCGCAGCGAGCCGATTTGCCGCCTGTGCCATCTCAGCCAGCTGCGCAGACTTGTGCGCCCGCGTCTCGCGCTTACCCTGCACGGTGGGATTGATGAACTTGCCGTTCTCCCCATCCCACGCCCAGCCGTCGGCGTAGTTTGCCGACTGGTCCTCGAAGTAGCGCGTGCGTGCCGACCCGTTATGCGTCGGCGGCGCGGGGATGAGGCCCCCGCTTGCGAAGCCAGCCAACCCGCCATGGGCGAAGGCCCCCATGTTGATGGCGGACATCATACCCACGCCGTACTTCGACACCGAAGCGGCGCGCATCACGTACTCGCCGTCGGACAGGCGAGCGGGGATGGAATCCGAGGTGCTCGTGCCGGGGCCGTTGATGTAGCCGCCGACGGCGTGACCACCGGTCAGCGAGTTGATCACGTCGAGCGGGTTGTGCAACTCGCCAGACGGGTTGCCACCCATCAGCGTCGGGAACAGCGTCTTGACGGTGATCTGCACCGTCTTGCCGTGCAGATTGTCGATGGCCTTCTGGGTGTTGGAGACAACGGCCTGGCCGTTCGGGTTGACGTTGATCGCGATCTTCTTGCCGTTCGGCAACGTCACGACGGCGTGATGGGTGCCGTTGACCGCACCCGTCGCCTTGTACGCCCCGATCTCGCTCGCCGAGAGCCCGTTGACCATCTTCTGCAGGGCCGGAGGTGCGTTCGTACCTGCGGCGGCGGCGAGACCGAGGACCGTCGAGACGTATGCCCGGTGCTTGGCGTCAGCCTTCTGCGCCGCCGTGCCGTTCTTGTTCTCCGCCGCAGCGGAGTTGACGGCCGCCTGCACCGCCTGGATGTAGGCATTGTTCAGGTTCAGCTGCGCGTTCTTCGCTTGCAGCGAGTCCGCGCCGTACTGCCGCACAGCAGTGTTGTAGCTGTTCTGCGCCGTCCTGATACCGAGCACAGCCTGCTTGTACTGGTTCTGCGCCTCGATCGCACCAAGCTGAGTCGTCTTCTGATCCAGCATCTTCTGCGTGGCCGATTCGGTCTCACGCTTGGCCCGGTTCTCCGCATCCGCGACCTTGCCGACGGCGATGCCGTACTGGTTCTGCGCGGACTGTGCAGCCGGTGAATTCTTGCCGAAGATCTTCACCATCTGCTGGTAGTACGCCTGCTTGTCACCGGCGTTGACCATGGCCAGAGCAACATCGCGTGTGACGTTCTTCTGGTCCATCAGCTTCTGCGTCACCTGGTTCAGTGACGGGATCATGGACCCGCCGACCTGGTTGCCGAAGTTCTGGTAGAAGGTCAGCAGCGAACCGGACGCGTCGACGTTGTCGCGCATCTGCTGCGCGGCCTTGCCCGCCGCCGCACCGCCACGTGCGAACCCCTGCGCGAGGGAGTCCACTGTGCCCGTCGTCTGCTCGAGCCCCCACTGAAACGCCTGGACCGCGATGCCGATACCACCGAGTGCGACCGATAGCCCCGGCAACGCGCGCCCGACTCCACCGATCGCCTTGCCAAATCCGCGGGCGACCGTGCCGCCGTTGTTGAGGCGGTCGACGAATCCGCCGACCTTTGCCTTGGTGCGCGTCGCGAACCCGCCGAAATCCTTCAGTGCAGCACTACCGCTACGAATACCGGCAGCCATACCACCGATGACCGCAAGGCCCTTCACGGCAGCGCGCAGCGCCAGAAAGCCGGCCACGATCGGCGGAAGCAGCGGCCCGAGAGAGGCTAGCGCCGATGTCAAGGGAGGCAGAATGTCGGCTGCGAGTTGCGCCAGCTGCGGCAGGATGGGGGCGACGGATTCGAGGAGCCGCGAGAAGTTCGACGCGATCTGCGGGAGCACCGGGGCGAGCGTCTGGAACGCCTGCCACAGTGCGTGCATGATCGCCTGGAAGCCGGGACGCAGCGCGGCCACGATCCGCTGCAGCGTGCCGAATACCTGCGTCAGGTTGCTTTGCCCCTGCGTGGAGCGTAGGAACGCCGCCACCTGTCCCGTCAGATCTCGCAGTGTGCCAAGCAGCCCGCCGCCGGCCGTGGAGGCGGCTCCCAGCACCGAGGAGAAGATCGACCCGATGTTGAGCAGCGTGTGGCCCAGGTTCGTCAGGACGCGGCCGAACGTTTGAAAGTCGTTCATCAGCTGGCCGGACTTACGCGCCTCGGCCGCCCACGCAGCGAAACGCTTCGCCAGGCCGCCTACCTGGTTCGAGATGATCGTCAGGTAGTGGCTGCCCACGACGCCGATGTCACGCAGGCCGTCCAGCACGGGCTGCAGGGACTGGCCTAGGTTGCTCACCGTCGCTGCCGCGTCCGCGAAAAGGTTCTTGACATCCGCGACCGTGCGGGACTCGGCGAAGAATGCGGCGGCGTTCCGAGTGGCCGAGTTGAACGCGGTCCCCAGGTAGGACATGCCGGAGTCGAGTGCCGGCAGGTACTGCGTCGCCAGGTCCGACACCGTTTGGCCGAGGCCGCGGAACAGCTGCTGCTGCACGTCGAGCCGCAAGTTGTGGAACCCGTCGGAGAGGCCGTGGATCTCAGCGACGAAGTTCCGTGCGGACGGCGCCAGCTTGTCCAGGGCAGCGGTGAGTACCTGCTGGTCCCGTGCCTGCGTGGCTGCGGACTTCCCGGCCGTGGCGGAGGCTTGTGACTGCGCCTTGAACGCGTCCGACAGGCCGTGCACGCCGGTGGCGAGTGTGGCCGCCGACGTTCCTGCGATCGACAGCGCGCCCGGGAGCAGCAGGACGCCCTTGGACAGGTTGACTGCCGCCACGCCGAGGTTTGCCACCATAGGCACTGCCGAGCCGAGGCCGTAGACGGCCGAGGAGAACTTGGTGACCTTGGCGGTGGCCCGCACCGTCCTGGTGCCGATCCGATCCAGACTGGCTTCGAACGCTTTCAGGTGCGCCTGGGCGCCCTTCGTGTCGACGTTGACGTTGACATTGACATCCTTGCGGTCGAGCCGGTCGAGGCGCTGCGACATGCGATCGACCTGGGCGGCCAGCTTGACGAACGTCTTGGATGCATTGTCGAGAGCCGTGACGTTGAACGCCAGATCCTTGTCTGCCACGGCTCACCTCCGCTCCTTCGCCGCCTGCTTCTTGAACTCGTCGATCTGCTCGGCCAATATGTCGAACTCGCCGATGGTGAAGTCGTCGATCTGCCGCGGACTGAAATGGAAGTGGTAGGCGAACAGCGCTAAATAGCGACAGACTCGGACGGCGGGAACGTCCCAATGTCCGGGGAGTCGGCTGGCGCCTCCGGAGGAGGGTTCGACTCTTCTCCGTCCTGCTCGTCCTCGGAGAGCCACTCCACATCCTTGAGCGGGCGCAGGTCGTCGAGGTCGTGCCACTGCACACTCTCGCCGGCGCGCTTCTTCGCCAGATACACCACGGCGCTGATCGAGTCCGGGTCCATGTCGGCGAGACCTTCGCCGAAGCTGCGCAGCCCCATGCCCGTCTGCTGCTTGATGTCGCGCAGTTCGCGGGTCGTCAAATCGTCCGGGTCGGGGATCTCGTACTTGGTGCCCTGCACGATGAACCGCATGATGCTCCTCTAGTCGGTGATGTCGCGGGCCGCGTCGTCCATGGCCCTCTGCACGGCGCGACGGAAGTCTTGGGCGTGGTGGCGGATGGTGACCCCGAAGTAGGGGAAGCCGCGCTGCTGCCTCGCCGAATCGGGGTGCACGTTCCAGTTGCCGAACACCGGGTGGCGCCAGCGCTTGTACTTCCCGAACGGCAACGCGTCGAGGTACTTCGGCAACCGACGCCCGTAGACCGGGTCGACCTTCCTGCCGATGACCTTGATTCGAATACCTTGCGGCCGTATATCGAGCTTGGTCGCATTCGCCACGCGTTCGCGCAAGCGCGTCGACTTGTCGGGCGGTGCATGACCGCCCTTGCTCGAGGACACGTGCACGTTCCGCGCGCGCTGCTTGACCTTCGCCACGACCGGTTTCCCGGCCTTGCGGATGTCAGCCCGCAGCCTGCGCTGCAAGGCACCATCACCTTGCTCGCGCAGGCTGCGGGACAGCGCCTTGAACTGCTCGCCCTGCCCCACGGAGAAGCGAACCGACACCCGGGGCATCAGACCGTCGCAGGGATCACGATGTTCTGCTTCGGCTCCGCGGTAACGGTGAAGCCGATCACGACGACGCCCGGCTTGTCGAAGTCGGGCTGCAGCGACTGCTCGGATACGGTCACCGGGAACACGTCCAACGTCTTGCTGCCGGAACTGCTGTCGTCCCCTTCGGGGAACACCACGATGTAGCCCTCGGTGTCGCGCGGCAGCAGGGTCCGCACGTCGCTGCCACCCTCCTTGGACAGGTAGATGTTCAGCGACGAGTCGTCGGCCTCGATCATGCCCGGAACCTTCGAGGTGAACCGGGAGGCGAGGTCCGGGGCGTCGACAGGCTTCGAGCTAACGGTGAACCCGCCCATGTCGGCCAGCTCCGCCGTCAAGTCGGTGCCGGCGTCCAGCTCGGACCTTATGGGCGCGGAAATGTCGGCGATCGTGTCGACCCAGTAGTACTGGCGGACACCGGAGGGCAGGTAGCGGTGGCCGGCGGTCGGGGTCAGCGGGGTGGCGCTCATGAGGCGTCTCCTTCGTGCTTGTCGTGCTTGGGTTCGGCCGTGACCTTCGGTTCGGCCTTCGCGTGCGTGCTCGGGCGCACGCGCCGCCACCCGGCGCGCTCACGATGAGCCACGCCGGACTCCGGTACCTCGATCTCGCGGCCCGGCAGTTTCGGATGCGTCAGTCGCACCATGGGTTACTCCTGTGTGTAGGCGTCGATATCGACGTTGAATGCGAGGGCGGCGACGACACCGCGGTCGGTCTGCGGCATCGTCAGCGACCACTCGCCGATCGCCGCGCTCATCACCGCACCACCGAGCGTGTGATCCGAGAACAGCGCGGCACCGCACGCGGCGAATAGCTCGTATACGCGCGCGCGGGCCGAGCTGATGTTGCCGCCGCCGTTGACGGCCGTGATCGCGCAGTGGATCGAGTAGCCTTCCCGGCTCGGCGACACGACCAAGCTCTCTTTCGAGAAACGACCACTGGCGACGGTGGCGTCCTCGTCGCCCTGGTAGCCGACGAACACGGCCGCGTTCTTGCCCGTGTCCTTGCGCGTCTCGCCATCCAGCACCAGCCCCGACAAGGTCGTGTTGCCCTGCCACAAGGCGACCAGCGCGTCGATGGCCGTCGGCGCCGTGGACTGCCAGTCCATCACGCCACCCCACCCAACGGCGGCCCGAGCATTTCCTCGGCCCGCCGAGGGATCGCGAAACCGGTCGGGCCGCTCGCGAAGTCGGGTACATCGCCGAACGACGCAGTGGACGGACCGCGCTGCGTCCGCCACATCTGCTCAAGGATGATCAGCGCGGCCACGTAGTAGTTCGCGGGTACGATGTCGTACCCCGCCCGCAGCGTCACCGTGACGAACCCGTCGAACGGTCGACCGAGGCTCACCAGCCGACCGGTCTGCTTGTCGACGTGCAGACCGTCCACATCCCACTGCGCCCCGGCCTCGTTGATGACTGCCGTGACCGCCACGACCGGCAGCGAGTACAGCATCAGCGACGACTGCCGCCGCGCCTCGTGCTGCTCGCTCACCACCTGCTGCGACATCAGCTCGCCGGTGTAATGCTCGACGGCGACCATTACCGCGTCCATGTAGGGCTGCAGCTCGTCGTCCTGACTGGTGTCGGTGTCGTCGATGTTCACCGCCTTCTTGGCGTCATTCAGCGTCAGCACTGCTGTCGCTCTCGCGCTGCGACTTGCTGCGACGCTGCGGCTTGGGAGGCACCGCCTCCTCCGGCGCGGCCTCGTCGGCGCGCTCCATTGGCTTCGATTCGGTGCGCTTGTCGACCTTGGCCTTCTCGCCACGCAACCGAGCGCGCTCGCGCTCGTAGTCCGCGGCGATGTCGCGCTTGTCCATGCTCACTCCCTTGATCGCATCGGGACGCAGGCACGGCACTGACTTAACCTGGCGTCAGTGCCGTGCCTGGACCGATCAGGACGCCGGCTCAAACGTCGGCGCGTCGAGTCCGGCGCCGCCGATCTCCACGACCGACTTCGGGTAGCGCCCTGCGGTGAATGCGAGGTAGCCGTATACCTGCAGCCGAGTCGTCAGGGTTCCGGAGCCGACCTCGGGCAGCACGCGGGTACGGATGCCGGACTCGTACAGCACCAAGTCCGACGCGCGCAGCACGTGGATCACGTCCTCACCCGCGATCGCCGGGGTACCCGACGGATTGGCGTTCAGGGCCGTCGGCAGGTTCGGGTCGGTCACGACCGGCAGGCCGTGCATCTGCCCCACCACCTGCTCGGCAGCGACCGCAGACAGCGTGCCGATGGCGTTCTGCGGGTTGCCCGCGGACGGCACCACCAGCGGACGGTTGTTGGCGTCGATCTGAGACAGGAACCATGCCCAGCGCCGCGGGTGCATCACGATCACGCTCGGCGGCATGAACCGCAGCGTCTGCACCCGCTGAACCGCGTCAGCCAGCTTCGGGTACAGGTACTTCACGCCCGCGGTGTCGTCGACCACCGTCTCGATACCCGCGGTGTTGCGGACGCCGAGCACCTGACCGGAGGATCCGGAACCGGAGATGACCTGCAGGTCGAGCCTGGTGGCGTAGTCGGCCACCAGGTCGCGGAAGATGACCTGGTCGAAGTTGACCGCGGACTGCTCCAGAAGCTGCACGGCGACATCCTGCTGACCGGCGATGGTGCGCACCGGGGCGTTGATGAAGTCGTCGGTCAGGTCCGTTTCCTCGACTGCGCCGTTGTCCGCGGTCTGAATGGCCGTGGCCGTTCCCGTCTTCACCTTCGGGATGTTGATCGAATCCGTGCCCGAGGGCAGCGCCTGGGAGGTGACCAGGTTCGCGTACGCCCGGCCAGCGCGAGCCAGCTCGACGAACTGGTTCATCAGCCACAGCGGCGGAACGGCGTAGCCACCGGTGCCGTCGGTGCGGTCGAGGTCGCGGAACTCCTTGTCGGTGGAGACCTCCTGGGCATGGCGGGTCAGCCGCTCGCGGGCGCCACCGTCGGCGTCCATGTTCAGCTGCATCTTGACCATGTCTTTGAGGTAGGACTGGCCGTTGCCCTGCTCGTAGGTGCGGGACTCCGACACCACCTTGGCGCGTGCCTGCGCGCGGCGCACCGCAGCGGCGCCCTCGGTGACGTGCGCCTCGCGCTCAGCCTCCTCGGACAGCTCGGAGATCCGCTCATCGAACGAGCAGATCTCCTGGTCCTTGGACTTGACCTGCCCGGTCAGCTCGCGGAACTCACTGTCCTCCTCGGACGACAGTTCCTCGCGGGCTTCCTCTTCGGCGAGATCGACGATGGCCTTGCGCTTGGCGACCAACTGCTCGCGGTCCTTCGCGGCCTGCTCACGTCGGGCAATGAGCCGCTTGAGTCGCTCGTCCATGACGAGCCTCCTCTCATAGGGAGATGGATAGATGCGGCCAGTGCCAGGCCGGTGAACCACCGCGCATGCCCAGTGCCAGAGCAAGACGGCCAGCCGCGGCCAGTGCCAGGCCACGAAAGAATCAAGGGCAGGTCAGTCGCCTGCGGAGTCGAGGTGCGCCTGCAGGTGCTTCTGCACCGCCGCGCGGTCGCTATCGGGGATCTTCGCCTGCGACAGCCGCGCCAGCGCGTTACGCACGCCGTGCAAGTTCGCCGCGCCAGGCTGGCCGTTCTCGCTGACCTCGTGATGCGGAAACTTCCATGCCGACTTCGCGTCGGGGTACCCGTCGCCGTCCTCGTCGTCGGCGCTGGAGTCATACCAGGCGAACGTCTTGCGGAAGGCGGACTCGTCACCGTCGTTGAGCCGCGCCACCGCCGCCGGCCCGTCCCACGAGGTGTCGACGGTGCTGGTGTGGTGCGGCGGGAGGGCCGTGCGCCGAGCACCGTCCAGATCGAGGAGATCTTCGACCACGCCGCGGGCATCGGCGATGCTCAGCGCATGCCCGCGGCGAGGGGCGAGCGTGCGATAGAGCGCGGAAAGCTTGTCCCGGCTGCGGGTGATCCGTGCGAGCGTGTCGGCGTCGCCGCGAAGCTCGGCGCCGACCACATCGAGCTCGGTTTCGTCGAGGTACTCCAGCAGACTTCCCAGGTCGCGCATGTGCGCAGAAGTGCCGTCGTTGGAGCCGAAGTTGACCACCGACACGTCGCCCTTGTGCAAGCTCACCTCAGTCAAGGTGCGCTTCGACTCGTCATCGCTCCAGCGGTCGCCCTTGACGCGGAACGCGAACGACATCTCATCCATGTCGCCGCGGGCCATCTTCACCTCGAGGCGCTGCACGTCCGGGTCACGACGATCGAGGTTCGGCGCCTGCACGCGCAGCCCCTTGCCGTCGACGGATAGTTGCAGCGTGCCGGACTTGGTGCGCGCCAGTGGCATGCCCTCGTGGTTGATGAGCAGGTGCAGATCCGGGTTGGACTTGAGCGTGTCGTCGAACGCGCGACGGTCGACGGATTCTGTCCAGCCCCACGGCGGGCCGCCCATCACGTCGTAGTCGTGGTTGAACACCGACGCGTAACCGTCCAGCGACAGCGCATCACCGCTCGCGCGGATCTCGAAGTCAGACAGTGCCAGGCTGCGTCGCTCCGGCGCGTCGCGCAGCTTGTCCTTGCGGCTCATCAGCCATCACCTTCCACCACGCGCAGATGCCCGCGCATCTGTGGCAGGCTCACAGGCTTGCCAGCGATTAGCGGGAGTGGCGTGTAGTCCTGGCCCGCCCCGTTCGGCAACGGCGGCAGATCTTCAAGCGCTCGGATCTCGTCGATGTTCATCAGGCCGATCATGCGGGCGCGCTCGTAGTTGCTGTAGCGCGTCTGCGCGTCCGAGCGAGTCAGCGAGTCGACGTTGAACTTCACGTAGTGCCGCCGGGACAGCAGCCCGGAGAACACGTCTTCCAATTGGGTCAGCCACGGCAGCAGCGTGTACTGCAAGAAGTGAATACCTTCTGACTCGACGTTGCTGTAGGTCATCGAATCGCCGGTCTCGCCGCCGAGCTTCGAGGGCGGGATGCCGTAGATCGCGGCGATCTGGTTCGCGGTGAGCTTCATGGTCTCCACGAACTGCGCGTCCTGCGGGCTGATCGTGATCGGCGTGTACTCCCAGTCGTTGCCGTACACGATCGGCTCGTGCGTGCGGATCGCGGCGAGCATGCGCGCCTTGATGATATTCGCCTGCTTCTGGTCCACCGTCTTTTCGGCGTTCTTGAACGTGCCCGGGGGCACGCCACCCGCCTTGAACCAGTCGTCGGAATACCGCTGCGCCGCCAGCCCGGTTGACACGGTCACCGCGTATGCGCCGATCGGCGAGAGCCCCCACACCTTGCCGGGGAGCGTGAACCACGGGATGTGAACGATGTCCTCGGTGGGGATGTGCTGCCCGAGCCAGAACCACTTCGGGTCGGTGAATGATCCCGGGCCGAACATCATCGCGTCCTCGACGAACACGTCCGCCGGGTTCAGCCATTCCAGCTTCAGCGGGCGCTCCATCGCATCCCGGTCGGTGATCAGGCCGACCGCGTTGCCGCGCAGCACCAGCGATGTCATCGCCCGGAACAACCAATCCCGAGTCGTGCCCGTCGCCGACGGCGACCCGAACAGGCTTGGCGCCGAGATGCGCTCGCGCTGATCCCCGTTGCGGCGGTATGCTTGCGGCGGCAGTGACGAGACCTGACTCGCCAGGATGCGCGTCGCCGCGAATACTGGCGCCAGCCGAAGCGCTCCATCAACACTCGGCGCCACCGGTTCCGCAAGATTCGGCGCCAGCCACGACACACTGTCCCCGGTCAATGCGCGCTGCTCGGTGCCGTCCGCCACGGCACGGCGACGGAAGGGATTACGCACAGCTTCCCCTTCCTGTCACCGGACACTCTCCAGTAGGTCGTAGTCGGCGTCGACGAGCAGATGCGCCCGTGATTCGTAAGCCCAGCGGGCCACCGTCGCCGCCACCAGTGGCGACGTGTCGGCGTTGGACTCCTTGCGCGCCCAGGCCAGCGAGTCGCCCGTCTGCTTGGTCTCCGCCCCGGCCACCGACGTGTCCAGCTCGTCCTGCCCGATGTGGCGCAGCTGACTCTGCTTCACCGCGTCGAGCATCTGCCCGGTGGCCGCGGCCATGTCCGTCGCGTTCGTCACTGCCAGATCCCCGGCGTGCGGCTCGTCGGCGTTCTCCGGACGGGCGATGTCGTGCTTGTTCAGCTCCACCTCGAGCGAGGCGGCCGTCGCCCGGCCCATGCCCAGCGCTACCGGGCCGAGAGCGTCACGCAGCTCCACGATGCGCGTCACGAGCCAGTCCGTGCCCGGGCGGTAATCCACCAGCTGCGTATGGCCCAGCCCGTCGGAGCGGATCCCGTACACCGCGATCGCCGCGTAGTCCCGCTGCGGAGCGATGTCCACGCCCAAGGCGACACGGCCGTCACGGCGTGACTCCGGGTCCAGCAGGGCCGCCCACTGCGCCACGTCGATCGCGCCGCCGCCGCGCAGCTCACGTGGCCAGATGCCCAGCACCTCGCGGGCGAACCCGCGGCCGGCGTTCGCCGTCATCGACCGGCGCAGCAGGACGATGGTCTCCTCGGTGACCCTGCCCAGGCCGAGCGCGGGGTTCGATTGCGCCCACAACTCGCGGTTGTCCAGGTCGACCTTGTCGCGGTCCTCGAGGTAACCCTCGACGCCCCAGTCCCGGTAGCCGAGGGAATCATCCCCGCCGTCCTCCGCACGCTTGCGCAGCGCGAACATGACCTCGCCTGTATCGCCGGTCAACGGCGGCGAGGACAGGTAGATGATCTGCGCGTTCGGCCGTGCGATCAGCGTCGGCATCAGCGCTTCCTGCTGATCGGCGGTGAACGCGAACGCCTCATCGACGACGTTGGTGTCGCCGGAGAAGCCGCGGCCCGAGGACTTCGATCGGGCGATGAACTTGATCCGCTGCCCCGTGTCGAGGCGCTCGAACCCTTCCTCGCCGTTCGTGTTCGAGATCTTGATCGTCACGCCGTCGACCGTCACGACCGTGTCGCTTTTCGTCACGCCCAGCCCGCGGATCAGCGCCCGCATCCGGCGGAACGCCTCCATGGCCGTCTTGTATTCGTGCGCCGACCAGATGATCAGCTCCTCGCCGAGCACGAAGAACCCGCACAGCACCCGGGCCTCGCCGATGCCGCCCTTGCCGTTCTGCCGAGCCACCCACTCGGCGTACTCGTAACAGCACCACCGGCCGTCCGGGCGTGTGGACATCAGCAGGTCCACCGAATCGGACTGCCACGCCTCCAGCGGCTTGCCCGCCGCCACCATCAGATCCGCAGCAAGGTCTCCATACCCGCCCGACGCGGTCGACGGGCGGTGCTCAACCCGCGGTGTCCTGGCTCCGCGCAGCACGCTTGGCGGCGAGGTCAGCAAGAACGCCACCACCCTTCGCGGGTTCCTGCTGCTTGTCCTGGCCCAATGACTGTCGGAGCTCGGCGAGAATCGTCTTTAACGCCACGGCCTGCTCCCGTGCCTCGGCGAGCACCTTGTCGACGTAGACCGTCACCTCGACGCCGGACCCGTCGTGGCGGAATCGCAGCCAGTCCTCCCCGCGCAGCTGCCGGTCCAGCGCGTCCAGGCGATCGGTGATCCGGCACGCCTCGAGCAGCAGCACCGCCTGCACCGGCCCCGGCGTCTGGTCAGCCATGATCCGGTCCCACAGCTCGGCGCCCGATCTGCCCAGCACGCGTCCCTGCTCGGCCGACTCTGCGGCGATCATCACCACGCTCGGCGCTGTCAGCGCAGGGCACCGCCCCGGCGTACACAGCGAGTGGTCTCCGGCCTTGTGGCGGCGGTAGCGGCGCGCCCGCTGCGCGTCCGTTCCAGCCATCACGCCTCCCGAAAAATCGTCGCGGGGGGATGCACGGGGACACGGGGGCGAGGGGTCACAGGGGCATGATCCAAAAAACGGCGGTGACCTGCGGAAACGTCCGATCTATGTGGATCAACGCCGTAACCTGCGGAAAGGATGTTGATCTCTAGTTGATCACCGAAGATCAACGATCATGGTCGGCAAGATCAACGATCATGGTCGCCCTCCGTGAGGTGGTCGACCTGTCGGGACGGTCGATGGTCATCACCACCGACACCCGGTAGGTACCGCGCCCTCGAGGGACGGCAGGCCAGGGCGAACAGCGGCACCGGACCCTTGCGATGGTCATCGGCACGGATGGTCGATGGTCACACTGCTGATAGGGCGAGCGCAACATACCCGCGCCGCTGCTTCGGTTGCACCGCCCGGCACGGCCGACCGAACTGGCAGTCGCATGCCTCGCGGGGCACACCATGCAGCAGCCCCGAACGTCGGCTATTGCACAGCACATGGCACAGCCGCAGGTTGGCACGCTCGAGTGGGTTGCCACCGTGGCGCAGCTGCACCAGATGGTCCGCGCTGCGCGAGTAGCGGTGCGTGCGTGGTAGGCGCTGATCCACCCATCGGTGGCAGATCCAGCAGTAGTCCTCCTCGGCGTATACGCGGTCGCGTACCTCACGCCATGGCCTGCCGACGCGCCCCGCCGTGGTGCCCGGGTACCGGGACATCGCTCACGCCAGCCCGGCTGTGATGTGCAGCCCGAACCACACGAGGAAGGCTACGAACACGGCCACGCCCGCGGTGCGCCAGGGCTTGTGCGGCACGATGCCCAGCCACCGGCGCAGGGTTTCGGAGAGCGTGTCGCCGGCCGTGTCGTTGTGCAGCGCCAGCCCTTCGAACACGCCGAACACGGCGAGGAAGGCGCCGACGACACTGGCCCAGATAATGTCCGGGCTCACCCCTCCCACCTCCATGGCAGCCCGTACCGCCCCGTCGCTAGGTGCACGGTGATCCAGCCCATCGCCACCCACCAGGCGGCGCGGCCGACGGGATGGCGGGTGATGCGCGTGTGGCTCCAGTAGGTCAGGGTGCCGTGTTCGTCGCGGGTGGCGAAGGCGTGGCCCTCGCCGGCGAGGAATGCGGCCACGGTGGCGCCGAACAG
>JBOHBN010000242.1:0-7243 GCA_050698355.1 Streptosporangiales bacterium
TCACGTCACCAACGGCGACAACCCCCGGACCGCCACGACATCGGCGTCGATCACTCAGCGTCGATGACGCTCAAACCGTCGTGATCACCCTGCCACAGCGACAGACACCGTGGCGGCTAACAGGTGCCCGGGTGGGCGGGCCCGATCGCCGGCGGGCTCATCGCGCAGGTCGCCCTGATCGCGTACGAGAGCGTGTACGTGCGGGCCGGGCAGGACGTGCCCCTTTCATGAGGGAACTGTCATGACGATCGACCTGCCCGGCGCCCGTACACACGAGCGGCTACGGAACTACCCGCCGCCCGAGGAGTGGGACCACCACGTCGCCTACGACGCGAAGGCCCACCCGCGGAAGGTCACGCGGGAGTTCATGCTGATCCCGACGACCTGCTTCAACTGCGAGTCGGCGTGCGGGCTGCTCGCGTACGTCGACAAGGGCGACCTGTCCGTACGCAAGATCGAGGGCAACCCCGCGCATCCTGGCTCGCGCGGGCGCAACTGCGCCAAGGGCCCGGCGACGATCAACCAGGTGAACGACCCGGAGCGGATCCTGTACCCGCTGCGGCGCCTCGGCGAGCGAGGGTCGGGCCGGTGGGAGCGCTGCTCCTGGGACGAGGCGCTCGACGACGTCGCGGCCCGGATCCGCCGCGCGATCGTCGAGGACCGCCGCGACGAGGTCGTCTACCACGTGGGCAGGCCCGGCGAGGACGGCTTCGCCGAGCGGTTCCTGCAGGCGTGGGGGGTCGACGGGCACAACAGCCATACGAACATCTGCTCGTCGGGGGCGCGGTTCGGGTACGGCCTGTGGGGCGGCTACGACCGCCCCTCCCCCGACCACGCGAACGCCAGGGTCATCCTGCTGCTGTCCAGCCACCTGGAGACCGGGCACTACTTCAACCCGCACGCCCAGCGGATCATGGAGGGCAAGGCCGGCGGGGCGAAGCTCGTCGTCATCGACCCGCGGATGTCGAACACCGCCGCGCACGCCGACGTGTGGCTCGCGCCGTGGCCGGGCAGCGAGGCCGCGATCCTGCTCGCAATCTCGTCGTACCTGATCCGCACCCGCCAGATCGACACCGCGTACGTGCGGCGCTGGGTCAACTGGGAGACGTACCTGCAGCGGTTGCACCCGGACGAGCCGGTCGCGTTCGAGGCGTTCCTGGACGCGTTGGAGCGCGACTACGCCGGCTACACCTTCGAGTTCGCCGCCGAGGTCGCGCGGGTGCCCGCCGAGAAGCTCGAGGAGCTGGCGCGCATCGTCGCCGGCGCCGGCACCCAGCTCGCGGCGCACATCTGGCGGTCGGCCGCCGCGGGCAACCTGGGTGGCTGGCAGGTCGCGCGTTGCCTGTTCTTCCTGAACGTGCTCACCGGCAGCGTCGGTACGAAGGGCGGTACGAGCCCGAACGGCTGGAACAAGTTCATCCCGCACGGGCCGAACATGCCCGAGGCGCACGAGGGGTGGAACGAGCTGATCTGGCCGGGCGAGTACCCGCTGTCGACCAACGAGATGTCGTTCCTGCTGCCGCAGTTCCTGCGCGAGGGCCGCGGCCGGATGGACGTGTACTTCAGCCGCGTGTACAACCCGGTGTGGACCAACCCGGACGGGTTCACCTGGATGGAGGCGCTGACCGACGAGGACAAGGTCGGCTGCCACGTGGCGCTGACCCCGAACTGGTCGGAGACGGCGACGTTTGCCGATTACGTGCTGCCGATGGGTCACGGCACCGAGCGGCACGACACCCACTCGTACGAGACGCACGCGGGTAAGTGGCTGGGTTTCCGACAGCCCGTACGCCGGGTCGCGATGGAGAAGCTCGGCAAGGACGTCACCGACACCAGGGACGCGAACCCCGGCGAGGTGTGGGAGGAGAACGAGTTCTGGTTCGAGCTGTCCTGGCGGATCGACCCGGACGGTTCGCTCGGCCTGCGCCGATACTTCGAGTCGCCGTACCGGCCGGGGGAGAAGGTCACCGTAGACGAGTACTACCGGTGGATCTTCGAGAACAACGTGCCGGGGCTGCCGGAGAAGGCAGCCGACGCCGGACTGACGCCGATGGAGTACATGCGCAAGTTCGGCGTCGTCGAGGTCGCCACGGACGTGTACCGGCAGGACGAGCGACCGCTGGGCGGGGCCGAGATGGAGGGCGCGGTCGCCGACGAGCACGGCGTGCTGCGCAAGCCGACGACATCCGACTCGACGCCGCCGCTGATCGGTGAAGCGGGTGCCGTCGGTGTACGGCACGCCGACGGCGACGCGACCGCCGGGTGGTTGACGCCCTCGCGGAAGCTGGAGATCTACTCGAACGCCATCGCGGACTTCGGCTGGCCGGAACACGCGACGCCGGGCTACATCGAGTCGCACGTGTCGTACCGGAGCCTCGATCACGAGGCCGGAGAGCTGGTGCTCGTGCCGACCTTCCGGCTCCCGACGTTGATCCACACCAGGTCGGGCAACGCGAAGTACCTGAACGAGATCAGCAACAGCCACCCGCTGTGGGTGCACGCAGGCGACGCCGAGCGGTTCGGTGTGCGTACGGGTGACCTCGTCCGGGTCAACACCGAGATCGGGCACTTCGTCGTGCGGGTGTGGGCGACCCAGGGCGTCCGTCCCGGGATCATCGCGCTCTCCCACCACATGGGCCGCTGGCGGCTGCACGAGCAGGACGGCAGCAGGTGGGTCAGCGGTCAGGTCGACATCTCGCACGAGGGCGATACCTGGCGGTTGCGTTACGAGCAGGGCGTACGGCCGTTCGCGTCGGACGACCCGGACAGCAAGCGGGTGTTCTGGGAGGACCCCGGCGTGCACCAGAACCTCGCGTTCGCCGTGCACCCCGACCCACTGTCCGGCTCGCACTGCTGGCACCAGCGCGTTCGGCTGGAGCGCGCGCATGCCGACGACCAGTACGGGGACGTCGTCGTCGACACGCACAAGTCGGCGGAGGTCTACCAGGAATGGCTCGCGCTGACCCGGCCGGGACCGAACGCCGCGGGCCAGCGCCGCCCGGAGTTCATGATGCGGCCGGTCAAGCCCAAGCGGAAGGCCTTCTACGCACCCGGTGATCATGAAGGTTCGTCGTAGCAATAGCTACGCGGATGTTTCATGATCACCGGGAGTGGGGCCCGCTGTCAGCGCTCGGCCCCGGTGCCGCTCGGCGCTGGGGATCGCTTCGGGCCGGGTGGGGACTGGCGCTCGGCGATACGCAGCAGGGCGGTCGCGGACTCCGAGAGCGTCACGCCGCGCAGCCAGATGGCGCGCAGCTTGCGGCGGAGCTCGACGCCCTCGACGGGAACGCGTACGAGCTGTCCCTGGCGCAGCTCCTGGCCGACGGCGAGGATGCTCAGCGCGGCGGCGCCGGCGCCGGCCGCGACCGCTTCCTTGATCGCCGTCGTCGAGGAGAATTCCAGGTGCGCGGTCCCGTCGGACAGCTCACCCATCACCCGGGCGAGTGTCTCGCGCGTCCCGGAGCCGGGCTCGCGCTGGATGAACGGGCCGGTCGCGAGCTGCTCGCGGCTCAGCGGGCCGTCGCTTCGCGCCCACGGGTGGTCCGGTGCGACGACGATGACCAGCTCGTCGCTCGCCACCACCCGCTCGGCCAGCCCGGTATGCGGCGACAGGTCCTCGACGAACCCGACATCGACCGCGCCGGAGCGTACGAGCTCGACGACGCCGCGCGAGTTCGCCGCCTCCAGCGCCACGGTCACCTCCGGCAGCCGCGTGCTCAGCGCGACGAGCCAGCGGGGAACGAGGTACTCCGCGACGGTCATGCTGGCCGCGACGCGCAGCCGGCCGTGCCCGGCGCTGCGCAGTGCCCGCGCCCCCGCGACCAGCTCGGTCGCCGCCTCGATGACGCCCTGCGCCCACTGGACTACCGTCACGCCCTCGGCGGTCAGCCGCGACCCGGAACGCGACCGTTCGAGCAGCCGCAGGCCGAGCCGGTGTTCGACGTGCTGGATCCGCGCACTCGCGGACGGCTGCGAGATGCCGTGTGCTCGCGCGGCCTTGCCCACGCTGCCGAGCCTGGCGACCAGGAGCAGCAGGTCCAGGTCGGCAAGCTCGGGCGTTTCGGGCGGCAGCGGCACGGTGGCAGCGTACGCGCGCCGCCGAAGCGCAGGTCAGGGACGTTGCTCGGAGCCGCCGCCGAGCGCCTCCCACACGTCCTGCACGGTCTCGTACCGCTGGCCGGCAGGCAGGTCGCGCAGCATGTCCAGCACTCCGTCCGGGGCGTGGTTGTCCTGCGCGTCGCGGATCAGCTGATCGCGGTCGGCGGGAAACGCCGCGGGCTTCAGGTGCCTGCCGAGCTCCGAGCGCGTGCCCACCTCGCTCGGGTCCAGCCCCGGCGGCGTGCCACCGGCGTACGACCCGCTCGGAACCCAGTCGACATTCGGCTCCTGGTCGGCTTGCGGTTCGGGCTCGCGCCACTCCTCCTGGCGTGGTTCGTGGGCGGAGCGCTCCATCGGCTCCGTCTCCTTCTGCATCTCGTCGTCCAGCTTGGGCCCATGCCTGTCGCTGCGTTCCACCGAACTGCTCTCCCTTCGACCGGTCTGGCCCTCGCCCCGACCGATACCCGCCAGCGCCCGCAAACATGCGAGCCCTGGGCCCACGTGTGGCCGGGGCGATCCTGGGTACGCCAAGGGCGGGCCTCACCTGTAGGTGGACCCTCCCTTGGTGACGGAAGGATCTTCGATGTCTGGCTTCATGGGGCCGGGGGATTTCGGCTCGAACCCGTTCGATGAGTTTCTCGCCCGCTTCTTCAGCGCGGGCGCGCCGCGGCCGGGCCGCCCGGTGGACATCGGGCGGCTGATGAGCCAACCCGCGCGCGAGCTCGTGGCTGGAGCGGCGCAGCAGGCGAGCGAGTGGGGCAGCCCGGAACTGGACACCGAGCACCTGCTGTGGGCGGCGACCCAGGCCGAGCCGACCCGTACGTTGCTGCAACGCGCAGGCGCGGACCCCGGTGCGCTCGCCGACCAGATCAGCGCCCGCGCCCAGTCCGCGGCGAGCGCCGGAGCGCAGACCCAGCCGGCGCTGACGCCGGGTGCCAAGCGCGTACTGCTCGACGCGCACCAGATTTCCAGGGGCCTCGGCTCCACGTACATCGGACCCGAGCACCTGCTGCTCGCGCTCGCCGCGAACCCCGAGACGGTCGCCGGCCAGATGCTGGCGTCCGCCCGGATCACCCCCGAGTCGCTCCAGCAGGGAGCCGCGGGGCAGGAGCCGCAGCGGAGCGGCGGCGAGCAGCGCACGTTGACGCCGACGCTGGACCAGTACGGGTCGGACGTCACCTCGCTCGCGCGCGAGGGCCAGCTCGACCCGGTCGTCGGGCGTACCGACGAGATCGAGCAGACCGTCGAGGTGCTCTCCCGCCGTACGAAGAACAACCCCGTGCTCATCGGCGAGGCGGGCGTCGGCAAGACCGCGATCGTGGAGGGCATCGCGCAGCGCATCGTCGACGGCGACGTGCCCGACCTGCTCGCCGCGCGGCGCGTCGTCGAGCTCGACCTGTCCGGCCTCGTGGCGGGCACCCGTTACCGCGGCGACCTGGAGGAACGCGCGAAGAACGTGATCGACGAGATCCGCCAGCACGCCGAGGAGCTCATCATCTTCATCGACGAGCTGCACACCCTCGTCGGCGCGGGGGCCGGCGCGGAGGGCGCCATGGACGTCGGCAACATGCTCAAGCCCGCGCTCGCGCGCGGCGAGCTGCACGTGATCGGCGCAACCACGCTGGACGAGTACCGGCAGAACATCGAGAAGGACGCCGCCCTCGAGCGGCGCTTCCAGCCGATCCTGGTCTCGGAGCCCAGCGTCGACGACACGGTCGCGATCCTGCGGGCGCTGCGCGACCGGTACGAGGCACACCACCAGGTACGGTTCGCCGACGAGGCGCTCGTCGCGGCGGCCGAGCTGTCCGAGCGGTACATCACCGACCGCTACCTGCCGGACAAGGCGATCGACCTGATGGACCAGGCCGGAGCCCGCGTGCGGTTGCGTACCCGCGTGCCCTCCACCGACGTGCGCGACCTCGAGCGGCAGCTCGACACGAACGTCCGCGACAAGGACCAGGCCGTGGCGAACGAGCGGTACGAACGTGCCTCCGAGCTACGCGACAAGATCGCCGAGCTGCGCCAGCAGATCGACACCGCGCGGCAGAGCGGTCAGCCGAAGAGCGCCGAGGTCGGGGTCAACGACGTCGCCGAGATCGTGTCCCGGGCGACGGGCATCCCCGTACACCAGCTCACCGAGGAGGAGAAGGCGCGGCTCATGCGCCTGGAGGAAGAGCTGCACCAGCGGGTCATCGGCCAGGACGAGGCCGTGAACGTGATCGCGGAGTCGGTGCGGCGCGCCAGGTCCGGTCTCGGCGACCCGAAACGGCCGGTGGGCAGTTTCCTGTTCCTCGGCCCGACCGGCGTCGGCAAGACCGAGCTGGCCAAGGCGCTCGCGGAGTCGCTGTTCGGCTCGGAGGACCGGATGGTCCGGGTAGACATGAGCGAGTTCCAGGAGCGGCACACGGTCAGCCGCCTCGTCGGCGCGCCCCCCGGGTACGTGGGGTACGGCGAGGCCGGGCAGCTGACCGAGGCCGTACGGCGCCGGCCGTACTCGGTGGTGCTGCTCGACGAGATCGAGAAGGCGCACGCCGATGTCTTCAACACGCTGCTGCAGGTGCTCGACGACGGCCAGCTGACCGACGGCCAGGGCCGTACGGTCGACTTCAAGAACACCGTGCTGATCATGACGAGCAACCTCGGCTCCGATCTCATCAGCGGCAGCGGTGGATCGATCGGCTTCGCCGGCGACATCGACACCGGCGACCAGGCGAGGAACCTGCAGGACCGGCTGCGCCCGCGGTTGCGCGAGACGTTCCGGCCGGAGTTCCTCAACCGGATCGACGAGATCATCATCTTCCGCCGGTTGGAGACCGACCAGCTGCGCCGGATCACCGACCTGCTCCTGAACGAGACGCGGCGGCGGCTGCAAGGCCAGGGCATCGAGATCGACGTCAGCGACGCGGCGATCGACTGGCTCGTCCAGCGCGGCTACCAGCCCGAGTTCGGCGCCCGCCCCGTACGCCGTACGATCCAGCGCGAGGTGGACAACCGGCTGTCGGGGTTGCTGCTCGACGGCAAGATCGAGTCCGGGCAGCAGGTGAAGGTCGACGTGCGCGACGACCAGCTGACCTTCGACGCCGCCTGAGCCCTCCGCGTCCCAGCCTGTTCCCGGCACCGTGTCAGTAGCTCAGCCCGCTATAGC
>JBOHBN010000243.1:0-14001 GCA_050698355.1 Streptosporangiales bacterium
GGGTGAAGATGCTCTGGTTCGGGATGATCTGGTCACCGGCACACGGCGAACCCGGCTGGTTGCCGCCGGGAAAGAGCTGGCCGAACCGCGCCATCGCGATGTAGCCCGTCGACTGCAGCACGGCCAGGCCGACCGTGAGGTAACGGGTGTACTGGGTCAGCTTGTTGGTGCCGCCCGGGCCTTCCTTCTTGAGCTCCTCGAACCGCGGGATCACCACCGTGAGCAGCTGCACGATGATGCTCGCCGTGATGTACGGCATGATGCCGAGCGCGAAGACCGACAGTCGCAGCAACGCGCCGCCGCTGAACAGGTTCAGCACGCCGTAGACGCTGCTCGCGGCCTGCGCCTGCTGCGCGCACTGCGTGACCGCCTCGTACGAGACCCCGGGTGTCGGCACGACCGAACCCAGCCGGAAGATCGCGACGACAAGGAGGACGAACAGCAGCTTCTTGCGGAGGTCGGGCGTGCGGAACGCCCGAGTGAACGCCGACAGCTGCACACTTCCTCCTGCGCGGCCCGTGCACGGGCCGATCATCAGACGGGCCGTGCGAGCACCCCGTCACTGTGCCGATGGTTACCGGGGCTACCTTCGAGCCGACAAGTAACTGTGCGGACTCTAACAGTCGCCTTCGGCCAGCCCTGGCCTCAGACCTCGGTTGTGCTGCCTCCGGCAGCGACGATCTTGTCCTTCGCGGTCTGCGAGAACGCGTGCGCGCTCACCTGGACGGCGACGCCGATGTCGCCGCTGCCGAGCACCTTCACCCGCCGGCCGCGCTTCGCGGCGCGCCGGTCGACCAGGTCGGTCACCGTGACCTGCCCGCCCTCGGGGAAGAGCGCGGCGAGCCGGTCGAGGTTGACGACGTCCACCTCGGCCGGCTTGCGCCTGGAGAAGCCCTTGAGCTTCGGCAGCCGCATGTGCAGGGGCATCTGGCCGCCCTCGAACCGGGCGTTCACCTGGCCGCGGGCCTTGGTGCCCTTGGTGCCCCGCCCGGCGGTCTTGCCCTTCGAGGCCTCGCCACGGCCCACCCGCGTCTTCGCGGTGCGCGCTCCCGGCGCCGGGCGCAGGTGATGGACCTTCAGTCCACTCATGCTTTCGTAACCTCCTCGACGGTCACCAGATGCGTGACCGTCGTGATCATGCCGCGTACCTCGGGGCTGTCCGGGCGCACGACCGAGTGGCCGCGCCGCTTCAACCCCAGCGTACGCAGCGTGTCGCGCTGGTTCTGCTTGCGGCCGATCTCCGACCGCACCTGGGTGATCTTCACCTGCTTAGCGGTCATGGTCACGCCGCTCCCTCTGCGGCCTTGGCCCGCAGCATCGCGCTCGGCGCGACGTCCTCGATCGGCAGGCCCCGCCGGGCCGCGACATCCTCGGCACGCGTCAGTGAGCGCAGGGCGGTGACGGTCGCGTGGACGATGTTGATCGGGTTGGACGAGCCGAGCGACTTGCTCAGCACGTCGTGCACGCCCGCGCACTCGAGCACGGCGCGCACGGGGCCACCCGCGATCACTCCCGTACCGGGGCTCGCCGGCTTCAACAGCACCACGCCGGCGGCGTCCTCGCCCTTCACCAGGTGCGGGATGGTGCCCTGGATGCGAGGCACGGGGAAGAAGTTCTTCTTCGCCTCCTCGACACCCTTGGCGATCGCCGAGGGCACCTCCTTGGCCTTGCCGTACCCGACACCGACCGTGCCGTTGCCGTCACCGACCACGACGAGTGCGGTGAAGCTGAACCGGCGGCCGCCGCGGACGACCTTCGCCACGCGGTTGATCTTGACGAGGCGCTCCAGGTACGCCTTGTCAGAGGCGCCGCCGTCCTTGCGGTCGCGCCGCTCCCGGCGCTCGCCTCCACGACGCTGCGCTCCAGGCATCAGCAGCTTCCCCTTCTCCCGCTCGTGTCTCTCTCAAGGTTGTCAGAACCAGCCACGGTCCTGACCGTGGCAGCTCCTGACAAATGCACTAGCCCGCTCATAGGTCCAGCCCGCCTTCGCGCGCGCCGTCGGCTACCCCAGCCACCCGGCCGTGGTAGCTGTGACCGCCACGGTCGAAGACCACGGCCGAGACGCCGTGCTCCTTCGCCCGCTCCGCGATCAGCTCGCCGACCCGGCGCGCATGCGCGGTCTTGTCGCCGTCGGCGCCGCGCAGGTCAGACTCCATCGTCGACGCCGACACGACGGTGTGCCCCGCCGTGTCGTCGACGACCTGGGCCACCATGTGCCGGGCCGACCTGCTGACAACGAGCCGCGGGCGGGCCGGAGTTCCGGACACCCGCTTGCGCACGCGCAGGTGCCGGCGCATCCGCGCGGCCCTGCGTCCCTTGCTGCCTGACATCTACTTCGCTGCCTTCCCGGACTTGCGGCGGACGCGCTCGCCCTCGTACCGCACGCCCTTACCCTTGTACGGCTCGGGCGGGCGGAGCTTTCGGATGTTTGCGGCGGTCTCGCCGACCTGCTGCTTGTCGATGCCGGACACGGTGAACCGCGTCGCCGACTCGACCGTGAACGAGATGCCCTCGGGTGGCTTCACCACGACCGGGTGGCTGTACCCGAGCGACAGCTCGAGCCCGCCTTCCTTGGCCAGCACCCGGTAACCAGTGCCGACGATCTCCAGGCGCTTGGTGTACCCGTCGGTCACGCCGGTCACCATGTTGGCGATCAGCGTGCGCGTCAGGCCGTGCAGCGCGCGGTTCTCCCGTTCGTCGTCGGGACGCCTCACCGTCAGGGTGCCGTCGTCCTGGCTCACCACCATGGGGGAGGCCACGGCGTGGGACAGCTCGCCCCTAGGGCCCTTCACGGTCACCCGGGCACCGTCGATACTCGCGTCGACCCCGTCGGGCACGGCGATGGGGCGCACTCCAATACGCGACATGTTGGCTCCCTCACCACACGTAGGCGAGGACTTCCCCGCCTACCCGATGCTTCGCAGCCTGCTTGTCGGTCACCAGCCCGGACGACGTCGAGATGATCGCGATGCCGAGCCCGCCGAGTACCCGCGGGAGCGAGCTGGACTTGCAGTACACCCGCAGCCCGGGCTTGCTCACTCGCCGCACGCCGGCCATGGCGCGGGCGCGGTCCCGCCCGTACTTCAGCTCGACGGTCAGGGTGCGGCCGACGCCCTCGTTCTGCTCGACCTGCCAGCGCCGGATGTAGCCCTCACGCTGGAGCAGCTCGGCGATGCTCGCCTTCAGCTTCGAGTAGGGCATCGACGCCAAATCGTGATGCGCGGTGTTCGCGTTACGCAGACGGGTCAGCATGTCTGCGATCGGATCGGTCATCATGGCCGGTGGCCTTCCTCACCGTGGTTTCCTTGCCGGGCCCGGGTGTCCCGGACGAGCTCGGACCTGTGGCGTAGTCGTCGGGTCGGGTTGTTTGTTACCAACTGGCTTTCACCACACCGGGCAGTTCGCCGCGGTGCGCCATCTCGCGCAGGCAGATGCGGCAGAGGTCGAACTTGCGGTACACCGCCTGCGGCCGGCCGCACCGGCTGCAGCGGGTGTACGCCCGCACGCGGAACTTCGGCTTCTGCTTGCTCTTGTGGATCAGCGCCTTCTTCGCCACGCCTCAGCTCTCCTTGAACGGGAAGCCGAGCGCACGAAGCAATGCCCGACCTTCCTCGTTGGTCTTCGCGGTCGTCACGACCGTGATGTCCATCCCTCGGGTACGGTCCACGCGGTCGGGGTCGATCTCGTAGAACATCAGCTGCTCGTTCAGCCCGAACGTGTAGTTGCCGTTGCCGTCGAACTGCCGCGACGACAGGCCGCGGAAGTCACGGATCCGCGGCAGCGACACCGAGAGCAACCGGTCCAGGAACTCCCACATCCGGTTGCCGCGTAGCGTCGCGTACGCGCCGATCGACATCCCGTCACGCAGCTTGAACTGCGCGATCGACTTCTTCGCCTTCGCGACCGCCGGCTTCTGACCGGCGATCAGCGCGAGGTCGCGGGTGGCGCCCTCGATCAGCTTGGAGTCGCGGGCCGCCTCACCGACGCCCATGTTGACGACGACCTTGCTGATCGTCGGCACCTGCATGACGTTCGGGTAGCCGAACTGCTCGCGCAGCTGACCGGCGATCTCGTCACGGTAGCGCTGCTGGAGCCGCGGCCGCGTCGCCTCGGCAGTCGTCATCACACATCCTTCCCGGACGCCCTGGAGATGCGCACGCTGCGCATCCTCGTCTTGCCGGACGGCAGCTCCACGGCCTCCTTGCGGTAGCCGACCCTGGTCGGCTTGTCGTCCTCGCTGTCGACCAGCATGACGTTGCTGGCATGGATGGCAGCCTCCTGGGTGACGAGCCCGCCGGTCCTGCCGCCGCGGCGGGTGGTGGTCACCTTGGTGTGCTTCTTCACCCGGTTGACGCCCTCGACGAGCACCCGGTCACGGTCCGGGTAGGTAGCGAGGACCTTGCCGCGCACGCCCTTGTCCTTGCCGGCGGTCACGACGACGGTGTCGCCCTTCTTCACTCGCATTAGAGCACCTCCGGAGCCAGCGAGATGATGCGCATGAACCTCTTGTCCCGCAGCTCGCGTCCGACCGGGCCGAAGATGCGGGTGCCACGAGGGTCTCCCCCATCGCGGATGATCACGGCGGCGTTCTCGTCGAAGCGGATGTAGGAGCCGTCGGGGCGACGCTTCTCCTTGGCGGTACGGACGATGACCGCCCGCACGACATCGCCTCTCTTCACCGGCGCCGCGGGTATGGCGTCCTTCACCGTTGCCACGATGACGTCGCCGATACCAGCGTACCGTCGACCGGAGCCGCCGAGCACGCGGATGCAGAGGATCTGCTTCGCGCCCGTGTTGTCGGCGACCTTCAGTCGCGACTCCTGCTGAATCACGTCAACTCCCGTTCGGTGTTGCTAGGGCACCACACGTGCCTTCGCCCTGGCCGGCCTATCGAGCCTTCTGCACCACGTCCACGACGCGCCACCGCTTCGTCGCCGACACCGGCCGGGTCTCCATCAACAGCACCCGGTCGCCGACGGCGCACTCGTTGCGCTCGTCATGGGCCTTGTATTTCCTGCTGCGCCTGATGACCTTGCCGTACAGGCTGTGGGTCACGTGGTCCTCGACCGCCACAACGACGGTCTTGTCCATCTTGTTGCTGACGACCCGACCCTCGCGGACCTTGCGGTTGCCGCGCCGCTGCTCGGCATCCGCCGCGGGCTGAGTGCCCTCGTCTACGCCCGGACTCGTCATGCTACGTCCTCCGACTCCACGATCTCGGTGATGCCGAGCTCACGTTCCCGCATGATGGTGTAGATGCGGGCGATGTTCCGGCGTACGGCACGCAGCCGGCCGTGGCTCTCCAGCTGGCCCGTCGCCCCCTGGAAGCGCAGGTTGAACAACTCCGCCTTCGCTTCCCGCAGCTTGCTGACCAGCTCGTCCTCTTCGAGCACCCGAAGCTCGTCCGCCCTCGGATTCATCCAGACTCACCGACCTCACGCTTGACAAACCGGCACTTCATCGGCAGCTTGTGGATCGCACGGCGCAGCGCCTCCCGGGCGATCGGCTCGGGCACGCCGGACAGCTCGAACATCACCCGGCCGGCCTTCACGTTGGCGATCCACCACTCCGGGGAACCCTTGCCGGAACCCATGCGGGTCTCCGCGGGCTTCTTGGTCAGCGGGCGGTCGGGGAAAATGTTGATCCAGACCTTCCCGCCGCGCCTGATGTGGCGGGTCATCGCGATACGCGCCGACTCGATCTGCCGGTTGGTGACGTACGACGGCTCCATCGCCTGGATGCCGTACTCCCCGAACGTGACGCGGGTGCCGCCCTTCGCCACACCACCGCGCTTCGGGTGGTGCTGCTTGCGGTGCTGCACCTTCTTTGGAATCAACATCCGTCAGCTCTCCGTCCCCGCTGATCCCTCTGCGGGCGGCTCGGTCGGCGTCTCGCCGGCCCCGGCGGTCGGAGCCTGTTCCTGCGCCTGGCCACCACCCTGCGTCTCGCCGGCCTCGGCCGGACCCTGGCCGGGCGCCGAGCCACCACGCGGTCCTCGCTGCTCGCGCTGGTCGCGACGGCGCTTGCCGCCGCGGTCACCACGGTCACCACGGTCACCGCGGTCACCGCGGCCGCGCTGCGCGGCGGCGCGCGCGCTGGCCTCCGCGGCCTGCCGCTCCGCCCTGCTCTGCAGGACGTCACCGTGGTAGATCCACACCTTTACGCCGATCCGCCCGAACGTCGTACGCGCCTCGAAGAACCCGTAGTCGACGTCCGCGCGCAGCGTGTGCAGCGGGACCCGGCCCTCGCGGTAGAACTCTGAACGGGACATCTCCGCGCCGCCGAGCCGGCCCGAGCACTGGATGCGGATGCCGCGGGCGCCGGCCTTCATCGCGGTCGACTGCGCCTTGCGCATCGCCCGCCGGAACGCGACCCGGCTCGCCAGCTGCTCGGCCACGCCCTGCGCGACCAGCTGCGCGTCCACCTCGGTGTTCTTGACCTCGAGGATGTTGAACTGCACCTGCTTGCTGGTGAGCTTCTCCAGCTCGCCGCGGATGCGCTCGGCCTCCGCGCCGCGCCGGCCGATCACGATGCCCGGACGGGCGGCGTGGATGTCCACGCGTACGCGGTCACGGGTGCGCTCGATCTCGACCTTGGAGATGCCGGCGCGCTCGAGTCCGCGCGCCATCATCCGCCGGATCGAGACGTCCTCGGCGACATAGTCCTTGTACAGCTTGTCGGCGTACCACCGGCTCTTGAAGTCTGTGGTGATGCCGAGCCGGAAGCCGTGCGGGTTAACCTTCTGACCCACTACCGGGTCTCCTCTTCGCTCGTGTCGTCCTGCGTTTCGCCGCTCTCTGCCGCGCCGGTCGACTGCGCTGCGTCGCCCGAGTCCTCCGCGGGCTCGGTGACCGCCTCGTCGGACGCGGACGCCTCGACCTCGTTCTCAACGTCGGTCTCGGGCTCGCTCGCAGCCTGCTCGGACTCGCCGGTCGGCGCCGAGGCGGTCGCCTTCCGGCCGCCCCTGTCCTCGGATCTGCGCTTCGGTTGCGGCGCGACCTCGATCGGGACCCCGTTCTCGTCACGCGCCTCGACCACGACGGTGATGTGGCTCGTCCGCTTGTTCACCGGGTAGGCGCGGCCCTGCGCGCGGGGACGCCAGCGGCGGAGGCTGGGACCCTCGTCGACGTACGCCTCGCTGATCCAGAGCGCGTCCGGGTCGAGCTGCTTGGTGCTCGACGCGTTCGCCACCGCGCTGCGGACCACCTTGCCGACCGGCGTGCCGGCCCGCCACGGCGAGAACTGCAGTGTCGACAGGGCCTCGTCGGTCTTCATGCCGCGGACGACGTCGACGACGCGGCGGACCTTGCGCGGGGCCATCCGCACGTGCTTCGCCCGCGCCACAGCGGCGTTGCCCGGCAGCTGCTCGGCCTTGCTCTGCTTACCCACGGCGCGACCTCCGGTCGTCCCTCACGTGGCCCCGGAAGGTACGCGTGGGCGCGAACTCGCCGAGCTTGTGCCCAACCATCGCCTCCGTCACGAAGACCGGCACGTGCTTGCGGCCGTCGTGCACGGCGATCGTGTGGCCCAGCATCTCCGGCACCACCATGGAACGCCGGGACCAGGTCTTGATGACGTTCTTGGTGCCCTTGTCGTTCTGCCCGGCGACCTTCTTCATCAGATGGTCGTCGACGAACGGGCCCTTCTTCAGGCTGCGCGGCATCGTCGTTACGCTCCTCTACCGCTTCTTCTTCCGGGTCCTGCGCCGGACGATCAACCGGTCGCTTTCCTTGTGCTGCTTGCGAGTGCGGCCCTCCGGCTTGCCCCACGGGCTCACCGGGTCGCGGCCACCGGACGACCGGCCCTCGCCACCACCGAGCGGGTGGTCGACTGGGTTCATCACGACCCCGCGTACGTGCGGGCGGCGACCCTTCCACCGCATGCGGCCGGCCTTACCCCAGTTGATGTTCGACTGTTCGGAGTTGCCGACCTCGCCGACGCTCGCCCGGCAGCGGACGTCGACGTTGCGGATCTCGCCGGACGGCATCCGCAGCTGGGCGTACGGGCCCTCCTTGGCGACGAGCTGCGCGCTCATGCCCGCCGCGCGGGCGACCTTTGCGCCGCCGCCGGGCCGCATCTCGATCGCGTGCACGATCGTGCCGACCGGGATGTTGCGCAGCGGCAGGCAGTTGCCCGGCTTGATGTCCGCCGACGCCCCGTTCTCCACGAGATCGCCCTGGCGCAACCGGTTCGGTGCGAGGATGTAGCGCTTCTCGCCGTCCCGGTAGTGCAACAGCGCGATCCGGGCACTGCGGTTGGGGTCGTACTCGATGTGCGCGACCTTCGCCGGCACGCCGTCCTTGTCGTGACGGCGGAAGTCGACGAGCCGGTACGCCCGCTTGTGTCCGCCCCCGCGCCGCCGCGTGGTGATCCTGCCGCTGCCGTTGCGCCCGGCCTTCTTGGGAAGCGGGCGGACGAGCGACTTCTCCGGCTGGTCACGGGTGACCTCGACGAAGTCGGCGACGCTGGCCCCGCGGCGGCCCGGGGTCGTCGGGTTGTACTTGCGGATGCCCATCAGTCGGTCCTCTTCGGTACGTGCGTGCGCTTCGCTGGGTTGATCAACTGACCGGCCCACCGAAGATGTCGATGCGGTCCCGCTCGGCGACGCTCACGATGGCGCGCTTGGTGTCGCGCCTGCGACCCCACCCGGTGCGGGTGCGCCGGGTGCGCTTGCCCTCCCGGTTCAGGGTGTTCACGCCCGTCACCGTCACGTGGAACACCTGCTCGACCGCCTCGCGGATCTGCACCTTGTTGGCGTCGCGGCGAACCAGGAACGTGTACTTGTTCTCGTCGAGGAGACCGTAGCTTTTCTCCGAGATCACCGGTGCCAGGAGCACATCTCGAGGGTCGGGGATCTTCGTCATGAGGCGGCCTCCTCTTCCTCGATGGCCTCATCCTCGTCCTCCACCGCCGGTGACTTGCCGCCGAGGCGGGCCGCCACCGGGCCGGCGCTGAACGCCTCGAACGCCGCCTCGACGAACACGACGTCGTCGGCGACGAGCACGTCGTAGGTGTTCAGCTGGCCGGGCGTCAGCACGTGCACGTCGGGCGCGTTGCGCATGCTGCGCAGGGTGACGTCGTCGGCGACGACGACGAGCACCGGGCGGCGATCGGTCAGCTTCCCGAGTGCGGTGACCGCGTCCTTGGTGGACGGCTCGTCGCCGGAGACGAGGCTCTCGACCACGTGCACCCGGTCGGCGCGCGCCCGGTCGGACAGGGCACCGGCGAGCGCCGCCGCCTTCATCCGCTTCGGCGTCCGCTGCGAGTACTCCCGCGGCGTCGGGCCATGCACGACGCCGCCGCCGGCGTAGTGCGGGGCGCGGATCGAGCCCTGCCGGGCACGGCCGGTGCCCTTCTGCCGGTGCGGCTTGCGGCCACCGCCACGCACAGCACCGCGCCCACGCGTCTCCGCGGTGCCCTGCCGCGCCGCGGCCTGCTGGGCGACGACCACCTGGTGGATCAGCGGGATGTTCACCTGCGCGCCGAACACCGCGGCCGGCAGCTCGACCGTGCGACCGGTCTCCTTGCCCGCAGCGTCGCAAACGGCTAGGCCAGTCATGACTCACCTCCGGGTGCAAGCGCTGCCTTCTTCGCACCGGTACGTACCAGCACGACCGTGCCGTTCGCGCCGGGCACCGCGCCGCGCAGGTACAGCAGGCCCTGCTCGGCATCGACGTTCTGCACGCGCAGGTTGTGTGTCGTCGTGCGCACATTGCCCATGCGGCCGGACATCTTCATGCCCTTGAACACGCGCGACGGCGTCGCGGCGCCACCGATCGAGCCGGGCTTGCGGTGCACGGCCTCGTCGCCGTGCGAGGCGGCCATGCCGTGAAAACCGTGCCGCTTCATCACGCCGGCGTAGCCCTTGCCCTTGCTGCGGCCGATCACGTCGACGCGCTCGCCGACAGTGAACGCATCGGCGGTCACCTCGCTGCCGAGGGTGTACTCCGACGCGTCGGCGGTGCGGATCTCGGTGAGGTACCGGCGCGGCGGCACGCCCGCCTTGGCGAACTGACCGGCGACCGGCTTGGTCACCTTGCGCGGGTCGATGGCCCCGTACGCGATCTGCACGGCGGAGTAGCCGTCGGTCGTGGGGGTGCGGACCCGGGTGACGACGCAGGGTCCTGCCTTGACGACCGTCACCGGCACGACCCGGCCGTCCTCGTCCCAGACCTGGGTCATGCCGAGCTTCTCACCCAACACGCCCGTGAAGTTTCCCGTACTAGTCATTGCATGCGCCCTAGAGCTTGATCTCGATGTCGACACCGGCCGGCAGGTCGAGGCGCATCAGCGAATCGACCGTTTTCGGCGTCGGGTCGAGAATGTCGATGAGCCGCTTGTGCGTACGCAGCTCGAAGTGTTCGCGCGAATCCTTGTGCTTGTGCGGCGAACGGATCACGCAGAACCTGTTCTTCTCCGTCGGCAAGGGTACCGGCCCTGCGACCCGCGCACCCGTTCGAGTCACCGTGTCGACGATCTTGCGCGCCGAGTTGTCGATGATCTCATGGTCGTAGGCCTTGAGCCTGATGCGGATCTTCTGTCCCGCCATTTATGGCCTCGTTCCTCACTTCACACACGCGGCCTTGTCAGTGCCTCAACGCGCCACAGCACGCTGAGGTACTGACAACCTGCTCGCTCTGCTCGGCCTACTTGATGATCTTCGTGACCCGGCCGGACCCGACGGTGCGGCCACCCTCGCGGATGGCGAGGAGCAGTCCCTCCTCCATCGCGATCGGCTGGATCAACTCGACCCGCATCTCTGTGTTGTCGCCCGGCATGACCATCTCCGTGCCCTCGGGCAGATGCACCACACCGGTCACATCCGTGGTCCGGAAGTAGAACTGCGGGCGGTAGTTGTTGAAGAACGGCGTGTGCCGCCCGCCCTCGTCCTTGGACAGGATGTAGACCTGTGCCTCGAACTCGGTGTGCGGAGTCACCGAACCCGGCTTCGCCACGACCATGCCGCGCTGCACCTCCTCGCGCTTGGTGCCGCGCAGGAGCAGCCCGACGTTATCGCCGGCCTGGCCCTGGTCGAGGATCTTACGGAACATCTCGACGCCGGTGATGGTCGTCTTGAACGAGTGCTCCTTGATGCCGATGATCTCGACCTGGTCGCTGGTGTTGACCACACCGCGCTCGATCCGGCCGGTGACCACCGTACCGCGGCCGGTGATCGTGAAGACGTCCTCGATCGGCATCAGCAGCGGCTTGTCGATGTCACGGATCGGCTCGGGGATGTTGTCGTCGCAGGCGTTGACCAGGTCGACGATCGACTGGCTCCACTGCTCGTCGCCCTCGAGCGCCTTCAGCGCCGAGACGCGGATGACGGGCAGGTCATCGCCGGGGAAGTCGTTGTTGCTGAGCAGCTCACGGACCTCCATCTCGACGATGTCCACGAGCTCCTCGTCGTCGACCATGTCGGCCTTGTTCAGCGCGACCACGATATACGGCACGCCGACCTGACGGGCCAGCAGCACGTGCTCCTTGGTCTGCGGCATCGGACCGTCAGCGGCGGACACGACCAGGATCGCGCCGTCCATCTGGGCGGCACCGGTGATCATGTTCTTCACGTAGTCCGCGTGGCCCGGGCAATCCACGTGGGCGTAGTGGCGCTTGTCGGTCTGGTACTCCGCGTGCGCGATCTGGATCGTGATACCGCGCTGCCGCTCTTCGGGAGCCTTGTCGATGTCGTCGAACGGCATGTACGGGTTCAGGTCCGGATGCGCCTCGTGCAGGACCTTGGTGATCGCCGCCGTCAGTGTTGTCTTGCCATGGTCGATGTGACCGATGGTGCCGATGTTGACGTGCGGCTTGTTCCGCTCGAACTTCGCCTTCGCCACTGCTTCTCCTCACGAAACTTTCTGTGTGCGCCGGATGGTTACTCGTCTTACTCGCCGCGGGCCTTCTGGACGATCTCGTCCGCGACGCTGCGCGGCACCTCGGCGTACGAATCGAACTGCATGGTGTAGCTCGCCCGGCCCTGCGTCTTGCTCCGCAGGTCTCCGACGTAGCCGAACATCTCTGACAGCGGGACCAGCGCCTTGACGACGCGTAGCCCCGTACGCTCCTCCATGGCATGCACCTGGCCACGGCGGGCGTTGAGGTCGCCGATCACATCACCCATGTTCTGCTCGGGTGTGGTGACGTCGACCGCAACCATGGGCTCGAGGAGCGTCGGCCCGGCCTTGCGGGCCGCTTCCTTGAGCGCCATCGAACCGGCGATCTTGAACGCCAGCTCGGACGAGTCGACCTCGTGGTACGCGCCGTCTCGCAGCGTCACCTTGACGTCCACGAGGGGGTAGCCGGCGAGTATGCCGAACTCCATCGCCTCCTGGCAGCCGGCGTCGACCGACGGGATGTACTCCTTCGGGATGCGCCCGCCGGTGATGCTGTTGACGAACTCGTAGCCGCCGTCGCCGCCGCCCGTGGGCTCCAGGTCGATGACAACCTTCGCGAACTGGCCGGCGCCGCCGGTCTGCTTCTTGTGCGTGTACACGATGCCGGTGACCTTGTTGCGCACGGTCTCGCGGTAGGCGACCTGCGGCTTGCCGACGCTCGCCGCGACCTTGAACTCGCGCTTCATCCGGTCGACGAGGACGTCGAGCTGCAGCTCGCCCATGCCGGCGATGATCGTCTGGCCCGTCTCGTCGTCGGTGCGGACGGTGAAGGTCGGGTCCTCGTCGGCGAGCCGCTGGATCGCCACGCCGAGCTTGTCCTGGTCGGCCTTGGAGTTCGGCTCGATCGCCACCCAGATGACCGGCGCCGGGAACTGCATGGACTCCAGCACGATCGGCTGGGCGGGATCGCTGATCGTGTCGCCGGTCGTGGTGTCCTTCAACCCCTGCACGGCGACGATCGACCCCGCGCCGATCGAGGCGATCTCCTCGCGGTGGTTGGAGTGCATCCGGTAGATCTTGCCGATGCGCTCCTTCCTGCCCTTGGTCGAGTTGATGACCTGCGCGCCACTGTTCAGCCGGCCGGAGTAGACGCGGATGTAGGTGAGCTTGCCGAGGTGCTGGTCGCTCATCACCTTGAACGCGAGCGCCGAGACCGGTGCGTCCTCGGACGGCTCGCGGCTGGCCTCGGCCTCATCGTCGCCGACCTCGTGCCCGAGCACCGCACCGACCTGGAGCGGGCTGGGCAGGTAGTCGACGATCGCGTCGAGCAGCGGCTGCACGCCCTTGTTCTTGAACGCGGTGCCGCACAGCACGGGGGTGACCCGCGCGCCCACCGTCGCGCGCCGGATCGCGGCGACCAGCTGCTCCTCGCTGGGCTCCTGGCCCTCGAGGTACAGCTCCATGATCTCGTCGTCGTTCTCGGCGATCGTCTCCAGGAGCTTGTCGCGACCCTCCTGGGCCGCCTCCGTGTGGTCATCCGGGATGGAGACGACGTCGTACTTCTCGCCCTTGCCCTCGCCCTGCCACAGCAGCGCGCGCATCCTGATCAGGTCGATGACACCGCGGAAGTCGGTCTCCACCCCCCACGGGAGCTGGAGGACGGCCGGCGTCGCCTGCAGCCGGTTCCTGATCATGTCGACGCAACGGTGGAACTCCGCGCCGACGCGGTCCATCTTGTTGACGAAGCAGATCCGCGGCACCTCGTACCTGTCGGCCTGCCGCCAGACCGTCTCCGACTGCGGCTCCACACCGGCAACGGCGTCGAAGACCGCAATCGCGCCGTCGAGCACCCGCAGCGAGCGCTCGACCTCGACCGTGAAGTCGACGTGCCCGGGGGTGTCGAGGATGTTGATGGTGTGGTCGCGCCAGTGCGTGGTCGTCGCGGCCGACGTGATGGTGATGCCGCGCTCCTGCTCCTGGGCCATCCAGTCCATCGTCGCGGCGCCCTCGTGCACCTCGCCGATCTTGTAATTGACGCCGGTGTAGTACAAGATCCGCTCGGTCGTCGTGGTCTTGCCCGCGTCGATATGCGCCATGATCCCGATGTTGCGGACCTTGGCGAGGTCAGTCCTGACGTCAGTGGCCACGGTTGCTCTTCGTTCCT
>JBOHBN010000244.1:0-3609 GCA_050698355.1 Streptosporangiales bacterium
GGTCACAGTGGCGGAGGATGCGGGATTCGAACCCGCGAGGGGTCGCCCCCAACACGCGTTCCAGGCGTGCGCCCTAGGCCACTAGGCGAATCCTCCGCGACCGACCCTATCGGACGGGCGGCGTTCCCGGCTCGGGATGGGTTGCCTGTAGCATGAGAACTCGGCTCCTCGCGCGGCGTTACCCTGCCGAACTCCCCCAGGGCCGGAAGGCAGCAAGGGCAGGCAGGCTCTAGCGGGTGCGCGAGGAGCTTTTTCTTCTCTCCGGCGTCCGACGGGGGAGCCCCGTACGTGTGGGCACGCCGCGGGGGGTCCCCTGACGGCCCGTACCGCCCGCGAACCGGGGCTGCCGTAGCGTCGTCACCGGCGGGTAGGGTCGGGTCCGTGCCCCTCGCGCTGTACCGCAAGTACCGGCCCGGGTCGTTCGCCGAGGTCGTCGGGCAGGAACAGGTCACAGAGCCGCTCCAGCAGGCGATCCGCAACGGCCGGGAGCATCATGCGTACCTGTTCTCCGGTCCCAGGGGCTGCGGCAAGACCACCTGTGCCCGCGTGCTCGCCCGGTCCCTGAACTGCGCGCAGGGCCCGACTCCGGAACCATGCGGTACGTGTGAATCGTGCGTGGCGCTCGCGCCGAACGGCCCCGGCAGCATCGACGTGATCGAGATCGACGCCGCGTCGCACGGAGGCGTCGACGACGCGCGTGACCTGCGCGAGCGCGCGTTCTTCGCGCCCGTCGTCTCGCGCTACAAGGTGTACGTGATCGACGAGGCCCACATGGTGAGCAAGGACGGGTTCAACGCCCTGCTCAAGCTCGTCGAGGAGCCACCCGAGCACGTCAAGCTGGTGTTCTGCACCACCGAGCCGGAGAAGGTCATCGGCACCATCCGGTCGCGCACTCACCACTACCCGTTCCGGCTGATCGCGCCCAAGGTGCTGCGCGAGCTGCTCGGCGGGATGTGCGAGGACGAGGGCATCGACGTCGAGCCGGCCGTGCTCCCGCTCGTCGTGCGGTCGGGCGCTGGAAGCGCCCGAGATGCGCTGTCCGTGCTCGACCAGCTGCTCGCCGGCGCGGGGGACGCGGGCGTCTCGTACAAGCAGGCGGTCGGGTTGCTGGGGTACACCGACGAGAGCCTGCTCGACCAGGTCGTCGACGCCCTGGCGGCGAGCGACGGCGCCGGTGTGTTCGAGACGGTGGAGCAGGTGATAGCCGGCGGCCACGACCCGCGCCGCTTCGCCGCTGACCTGCTCGAGCGGCTGCGCGACCTGGTCATCCTCGCCGCGGTGCCCGAGGCGGAGGACAAGGGACTGCTCGACGTGCCGCCCGACCAGCTCGAGCGCATGCGCGGGCAGGCCGACCGCAGCGGCGCCGCCGCGCTCACCCGGTCGGCCGATATCGTGAGCGACGCCCTCACCGAGATGCGCGGCGCCACCTCGCCGCGGTTGCTGCTCGAGCTGATGTGCGGCCGCCTCCTGCTCCCCGAGGCTGCCGGCGGCGAGGCCGCGCTGGCCGCCCGCCTCGACCGACTCGAGCGCCGGTTGGCCGTAGCGTCCGACGCCCGTCCCGCCGAGTTGTCAGTGCCTGATGGAGCCATAGCTCAAGCAGACACTGACAACCTCCAAGAGCCGGTTGCGAACGACGAACGGTCCGCGCCGGAGCCAGTCGAGCCAGCCGAGCCCGAGCCGCCCGAGCCGGCACCGCAGCCGCCGAAGCCGTCCACGGGTGGCATCGACGTGCAAGAGGTGCGCCGGATGTGGCCGGAGGTACTCGAGGCGGTCAAACAGCGCCGGCGGTTCGCCTGGATGGTCCTCGACGGCAAGGCGCAGGTCGCGGCCGTCGAGGGCGGGGTGCTGCGGCTCTCCTTCGCCAGGGAGGGCGACGCCAAGGGCTTCAGCCAGAACGGCTGCGACGTGGTGCTGCGCGAGGCTCTCGCCGGCGTGCTCGGTGTCGACTGGCAGGTGGAGGCGAGCGGAGGGCAGCCACCGCCCGTCGCCGGTGCGGCCCCGCAGGCGGGTGCCCGGCCGGAGCCACCCGCTGCCGCACCCGCGCGTACGCAGGACCGCGCCCCCGCACCTGACCCGGACGAGCCGGAGGAGCCGGACGGTGCCGACCCGGCGGATGCCATGGCCGACGACGGGCTCACCGGCCTGCCGCTGCTCGAGCGCGAGCTCGGTGCCCAGGTCATCCAGGACGACACCGGCGCCTGATCCCGATCCGTACGTGCTGCTCGCGGGCGCGAGCGACCCCGTAGGCTCGACTCAACCAGATGCCACGAACCATCCAGGAGTTTCTCGTGATGCCAGGCAACAACAACGACATGCAGCAGCTGCTCCAGCAGGCGCAGGAGATGCAGCAGCAGCTGGTCACCGCCCAGGAGGAGCTGGCGAACACCGACGTGACCGGCTCGGCCGGCGGCGGCCTTGTCCAGGCGTCGGTGTCCGGCACCGGCGACCTGAAGTCGCTCACGATCGACCCGAAGGCGGCCGACCCCGATGACACCGAGACGCTCGCCGACCTCGTCGTCGCGGCCGTCCGCGACGCCACGAGCAAGGCGCAGGAGATGCAGACCGAGCGCCTTGGGCCGCTCGCCCAGGGTCTCGGTGGTGGCGCCGGCGCCCTCGGGCTGTAAACGTCCATGTACGAGGGCGTCATCCAGGACGTCATCGAGGAGCTGGGCAAGCTGCCCGGGGTCGGGCCGAAGAGCGCGCAGCGGATCGCGTTCCACCTGCTGGCGACCGACCCCGCGGACGTACGCCGGCTCGCTGAAGTGCTGACCACCTTCACCGAGCGGGTGCGGTTCTGCAAGACGTGCGGGAACGTGTCGGAGCAGGAAGAATGCCGTATCTGCACCGACCCGCGGCGGGAGCCGCACGTGATCTGCATCGTGGAGGAGCCCAAGGACGTGCTCGCCATCGAACGCACCCGCGCGTTCCGCGGCAGGTACCACGTGCTCGGTGGCGCGATCAGCCCGATCGACGGCGTCGGCCCGGACGACCTGCACATTTCGGAGTTGCGCACGCGCCTCGCAGACGGCACGGTTACCGAAGTGGTGTTAGCCACCGACCCGAACTGGGAAGGTGAAGCCACGGCGACGTACCTGCATCGGGAGATCCTGCATCCACTCGGTATGCGGGTGACCAGGATCGCGAGCGGCCTGCCGGTCGGGGGCGATCTGGAGTACGCGGACGAGGTGACGCTCGGCCGGGCGTTCGAGGGACGGAGGCAGCTCGATGGCTCATGACACCCCGCACAGCTGGGAGGGCTTCGCCGACGAGATGGCAACGCACGTCGCGAACTACCTCGACGGCCTGCAACGCGTCGCGTCCGGTGACGGCAACGAAGGCATGGTGCCGTTCCTGCTCCTCGAGGTCTCGCAGATCTCGTTCACCGGAGCGCAGCTGGGCGCGAGCGAGGACGTCGTGCCGGAGGGCAACCTGGAGCCGCCGCACGCCCTGGAGGGCGACGTCGACGCGTTGCGGCAGGGCCTCGCGCAGCGCCTTGCCGACGTGGACGACTATGCCGAGGTGTTCGACCCGTACGCGGGCAAGCCGGAGCTCGAGACCTACCGGCTCTCCGACGATCTCGCCGACATCGCGGCCGACCTCACCCACGGC
>JBOHBN010000245.1:0-4912 GCA_050698355.1 Streptosporangiales bacterium
TCGATGCGGTCACCAAACCCGCCGTCCGCTCGGTGCGTACGCAATGCACGTTGACGAAGTCTGCGGCGGTGAGCATGCGTATCCACGCCTGCGGGCTAACGGGCTTGTCGTGGCTTACCCCGAGCACGACCGCCGTCGCCTTACGGGCAAGCCGCAACACCGGAAGCAGCCCCCGGTCCCGGCGGTGACGCAGCTCCCCGGCCAGTACCCGCCAGTCGCGTGCCGTGAGCCCACGGCCGAACATCCAGTCGCTGAGCACGATCCGCCCGCCCGGGCGTAACCAAGACCGGGCCCGGACGGGCAGCGCCTGCTTGTCTCGGCGCGCGAGGTGGTGCAGGGCATAGTTGGACACCACCAGGTCGACGCTATCGGCCGGAAAGTCGAAGATAGCCAGGTCGGCCCGCTCCACCCGGACGTTGCTCAACCCCTGGCCGTCGGCTTGTGCGCGGAGCTTGTCGAGCATCTGCTCGGTGATGTCGACACACAAGACGTCGTCCACCTCCGGCGCGCAGGCAAGGGCGACAAAGCCCGTGCCCGCCCCCAGATCGACAACCCGATCATCCGGTGCCAGGCTCGCCTCCTTCAGCAGCGCCTCGCGCATCTGCTCCTGCACCGGCGACGAGGTCACCTGCTCGTGCCATGCCTCGACCCTGCCGCTCCAGATGGCCCGTTCCACACGGCCACCGCTCGAACCCACGCGCATCCCCATCACCCCGCCCGCCGACACCGGAAAGCCGGACATCACAATTCATCAGAACACCCCCAGCGCGCGGTGATACCTGACTCAGCAGGACCGTCGCGGCGGACAATTGGGAACGGTGATCCGGCGACGGCGTTCACACCGAATGACATGAGGGGCGCCGCCCTACCGGCGGCGAGGCTTTCCTCTCCTGTAGGTGCGGTGAACGACGATGCGAAGGCCTTGGGCGTGGCCCCGCAACGCGACCAGCTGGACCGCGGCCGGGCGACAGCGAGCTCGTAGGGCCGGCAACGCCGGCGCATGCGCTGCCCGCCGCTCCGCGCCGCCGACAGGTCGTCAGCCACCGGACCAACCGGGCGACATGCGATCCGGGTCGGGTTGTCGCGGCGAATACGGGGCATGCGGTTACTGCTCCGGTTGGTTGTCGCGGCGGGGTTGGCGGTCGACGGGTACGTGCATGTCGACCTCGCCGCCGCTTACGAAGGGATCGGCACCACGCTGACCCAGGCGACGCTGTTCCGCATCGAAGCGGGCGCGGCCGGCGCGGCGGCCTTGCTGGTGATCGCGCTGGGCCGGCGGTGGGCGTTCGGTTTCGCGTTCATGGTGGCGGCCAGCGCCTTCGCCGCGGTGATGCTCTACCGGTATGTCGATGTCGGCGGGTTCGGGCCGGTGCCGAACATGTACGAGCCGTTGTGGAGTCCGGAGAAGCTGGCCAGTGCGGTTGCCGAGGCGGCCGCGGCGCTGGCGGCTCTCGCAGGCGTAGCGCTGGGCCGGCGGTCATCGCCCACCGCGGCGAAACGGCCACGGCACTCAACGCCTGCGGTTTCCGACTCTCGGTCCAGGGATGAGGCACCATGAAGCGAGCTGTCCGCCGGTCAAGGCGCCGCCGCGCGACTGTCCGTCTCCTGGCCGCCGCGGGGGTGGTGGCCGCCGCGACGGGTTGCGGTGGCGGGCAGCAGGGCGGAGCGTCCCCGTCCGGGTCCGCCATGTCGTCGAGCATGTCGCCTGCGCCGTCCTCCGGGCAGGCGTCCGGGAGCGCATCGGCTTCCACTGTGCCTACCCCGATCACGGTCAAGGGGAAGCAGATCCAGTATCACGGGCAACGCTCGGTGGTCGGCAAGAAGACCACCACCGTCGAGATGGATGACGTGTACTTCAGCCCGTCGGTGCTCATCGGCTCGCCGGGGCAGAAACTGCAGGTCACCGTGGTCAACGAGGGCGACATCGAGCACACCTTCACCATCGCCAGCCAGGATGTCGACGTCGAGCTCGGGGCCGGCGAGAAGAAGCAGGTCACCGTTCGGTTCCCGTCGTCGGGTCGCACGCCGTGGATCTGCCGCTACCACATCTCCGGCGGCATGGCAGGGATCCTCGTCGCCTCCGGCCACTGACCCGGTTCGCCGCCCGCCGCGCCGTCGAGTCGCGGCGACACCGAACCGTGCGGGCCCTGAGGCGATGGTTTCCCGGGCTGGCCCGCCGAGGAAGATAACCGTCACCCGCGGCCGCCGCCGCTCGTTCCATCAGCAGGGTGACACCCGCCGGATGGTTGATCACCCCGCGTGGCGGTGGTACATAATGATGATCGTGTGGGCCGCCCCGGACCCCGGTGGCATGGATTCGTACCGGAAGCGACGAGGTCGGTGCAACAAACCCAGCTTGACCGGCTCTGCACCCCGGAGGCGGCAGGAGCACCCCGGGTCCCGCGGTTGGATATCGCCCGGGCCCGGGCCCGCGCGCTCGTCGCCCGCGACGCGGGGGCCGCGGACGCCCTGTCGGCGTTGTTTCGCAGCCACGCGTCGGGCGCGGTGGCCCTGGCCCGGCGGATCACCCGGTGCGACCAGCTCGCCGAGGACGCCGTCCAGGAGGTCTTCCTCGAGCGGTGGCAGTCACCGGGCTGCTACGACCCGGCCAAGGGGAGCGTCCGCGCGTACCTGCTGACCGCGGTGCACCACCGGGCCGTGGACGCGGTGCGGCGGGAGGAAGTACAGCATCGCCACCAGAACGAGCAGGCCGCGGGGGACCAGACAGTCAAGGCGCCGGATGTGGCCGAGCAGGTCACCGACCGGACCGAGCACGCCGCGAGGCGAGCCGCCGTCACCGCGGCGCTGGCGACGATGCCGGTCGAGCAGCGACGCGTCATCATGATGATGTACTTCGACGCGAAGACCCAGCAGGCCATCGCCGCCGAGCTCGAGGTGCCGCTGGGCACGGTGAAGAGCCGCGCGTTACTGGCGATGCGCAAGCTCCGCGCGGAACTCATCCGACCCGACCCCGGCCGAGCCAATCAGGCACCGACCGGTGCCGCCGCGCTACGGACCATCGATCCGATCAGGAGTCTGCGGACGAACCGAGACGGAGTCAACGCTCAACAAGTCGGCGCGGCGGCGTCTCGGGCCGAGTGCCCCGACCCACCCCCGGTGTACTAACCGTTCCCCGCCCGGCACCGATCCTTTAAAGCCAAGCGGGGTGCACCCCGTTCGTGTCGTAGCCGAGGCCCACGGTGCTGTCAGCCGGCAACCGCCTGGTAGATCGCTACGGCCGCGAGTAGGGCGAGCGCGAGCAACGCGGCAGTGATCAGAGCCAGGCCGAGCCGCCGGCGGCGAAGCCCGCGGTCGCTGTCTGCGAGGTCGCTGTTAGCTGGGGGCTCCGCGGCCAAGGGCGCCGGTAGCTGTTCGGTGTCGGTCCCGGTTCCCGGTGGCCCGGCCGCCTTGGCCGTGGGTCGCCGGTCGTCGTTCGGCGTGGCCCGGGTCCTGGTCAATGCGGCACCCATCGCCGTGGCCGTCGGATAGCGGCCGGCGGGGTCCTTGGCCATCGCACGCAGGATGATCGCCTGCAGCGCCGGCGAGACCTGCGGGGCGAGGGAACGCGGCTGCGGCGGGTCATCGTGGACGTGCTGGTAGGCGAACGCGGCGGGGCTGGACGCGGCGAACGGTGGCTGTCCGGTGACCATCTGGTACAGGCAGCAGCCCAGCGAGTACAGGTCCGAGCGACCGTCGAGCCTGCTGCCTCGCGCCTGCTCGGGGGACAGGTACGCGGGTGTGCCCGTGATCGTCCCGGTTTCGGTGGTGAAGCCGGCATCGGCCATGTGCGCGATGCCGAACAGAAACCATGCACCACTATTTGATGCCCCCAACCTACCAACGGTTACACCCCTATTGCGCGGCTCGCGGTCGTTCATGTCCCGAGACGTCTACCTCGGGTAGCGGCGCGATTGACGACGTTCGCTGGTGACCTGATCGACGAGGAGGCACCTGTGAGGGCGTAGCTGCCGCCGGTTGCCCGCAGCGTGGCGCGCCTCGACGCTTTCACTACCGTCATCTGGCACAGCTGGACGACCAGCACCCCCGCGAACGGTTACGTGATCGGGGACGTCGACCGAGCAGGTAAGTCTAGGAGCCGGGCGTGAACCTCACGTCGGTGATTTCGGCGCGGTAGCCGTCGGTCGTCTTGGGCAGTTTGGTGATCCAGACGAGCCAGTACCGGGCGGTGCGGTGCCGGTGGGGGTGCAGCGTCGCCGTCCCGGCGATGTTGGCGGCCTTGGCGACGGTGATGAAGTGGCCGGTGAGCCTGCCCAGCGGGTCGGCGTTGCGCAGCTGCAGGTCGGTGCCGCCGCCGTTGACCGATAGCTCGACCGCGCCCACCGTCCGCGGTTTGCCGAGGTCGAAGATCAACCCGACGCCGGGTTTGAGGTTTCCCAGGTCGGCAGAGCTGTAGGTGTCGGTTGCCCAATAGGTGTGGTTGGTGCCGTCGTAGGCGTTGTCCACCTCGTCGGGGTGCTCTGCCCCGTCGCCGTCGGGGTCGAAGTCGTGCGCGGCGACGATCGAAAGCCGGTGCCTGCCCGCGGGCGTGGACGACTCGCGGGTCGACGGCGCCGCGGACGTACCCGTAGGGCTGGTGGAGGCGGGTGGCGGGCTGGAGGCCGCGGGTGGTCCGGTGGTGGGTCCGAACGCTCCGAGCCGCCACCCGGCGATGCCGGCCAGGACGAGGACAAGCACCGCGACCGGAATCGCGACGGCCGCTGGCCTGCGCCAGCGTCGCTGGCGCGTGCGGCGCGGCGCACCCGGTCGGGGTTGACCGCCGACGAGCGGGGCGGTGTCGTCGCCGCGCGGCTGGTCGCCCGACCGGTCGGCCACACCCGCGACCGGCAGCAGGTCGAGGTAGGACGCCAACGCGGCGGCGACCTCGGCAGGCGAGGTCAGCGCGGGCCGGCCA
>JBOHBN010000246.1:0-33701 GCA_050698355.1 Streptosporangiales bacterium
GGCAATGCCCATCGCAGCGCACCGGTCGACCATCGGTTCATCGGAGCGGTCGAGCAAGTTGTACCGATTCTGGACACAGACGACTTCGACAGTCCGGAGCGCGTGGTCGAGCTGTCGGATCGAGACATTGGTGAGCCCCACAGACGTGACCTTTCCCTCGTCACGGAGCTCAATAATGGCGGCGAGCTGCTCGTCGAAGTCGACGTCTTGCGGAGTTCCGGCGACGGCGCCCGGGTCCGCCCGGCCGAGATTGAGCACCGGCAGGGCAGCGAGGCCGAGCGTAGCCAAGTTTGCCTCGACTGCCTGACGGAGTTCTTCGGGGCGCTGAGCAGGCAGCCAGTTCCCGGTGGCGTCGCGCGTACCGCCGATCTTGGTGACGACGACGAGATCGTCCGGATAGGGCGCGAGGGCCTCGTGAATCAGCTCGTTTGCGACATCGGGCCCGTAGAACTGAGCGGTGTCGATGTGCCGGACTCCGAGCTCGACCGCCCGTCGCAGCACTGCGAGGGCGCGCTCCCGATCCGACGGCGGGCCGAAGACTCCAGGGCCCGGGAGCTGCATAGCCCCGTAACCCAGGCGGTTGACCTTCTGTCCAGCGAGGTCGTAAGTGAGCATGACCCGACTATAGGTCCGGCGCGGGTGGTTCTGGCGAGGTTCGAGGGGTGCCCGTGGCACCACCCGTCGGGGCATGCGCCATCCGCCTAGTGGACGGTCACGAGCAGGCCGTTCGACCTGGTCACAAGTTGCCGTCGCGGCTGACGGCCACCTACTCACCCCTTCGATACCGCCCCCAACAAGCGGACATCCCTCTCACAAAGGGATCCTCTACTGAGACGGGTTGGGTCCGTGTCCGCTAGCCAGAGCCGGTGGCGCGTAGGGTTGTCCTATGACGGCGCAGCCGATCGAGCCGGACCCTGTGGGTGAGGACGACCCTGCCGTGGTTCATGCCCGCCTGCCGGAGCAGTACCGAGCGGAGTTCCTGCGTGAGTACCGCACGGCCGCGGAAGCCGCGACCCGCAATCTGGACGCCTACCGCGACTTGGCGAAGCTGCTGCGGTTGTGGCGGCTGCGCGCGGCGATGTACGCAAGGCCGGGGTTCACCGACCGGGCGGCCGCCGCCGCGGCGTCTCGGCCAGATGATGTGCCGGTCGAGCAGCTCGTACCTGACTGGCAGGCCAGACTCGATCAACATCGCCGGTAACGGGTGAGCTACCGAGTCGAGTTCGCGCTCGGCGCGGCGGTCGTGTTTCACACCTTGCCGCCTGAGGGCCAAGACGCACTGATCGCACGTGCGGTCGAGCTTGTCGAACAGCCATGGGCCGATGTCGTGACCCGCCGGCCTGGCAACGATCCTGCGTTCCGCGAAACCACATTCGGTGACGGACACGGGATCTGCGCGTTCCAGGTCGATGAGGACGCCGAAGTGGTACGGATCTTCGAGATCGTCTGGGTCGCCTGATGTGCCGCTGATGAGCTGTTCGGAGCCCCAATGTTCCAGCGCTTTGGAGCAAGTACTGACGGTAAGCCGCTCAGGTCCCAGAGCTGCCGGCACTGGCACGGGGCTAGCTGACCCGACTCGACGAGTGAGGCTGGAACAGGAGCACAGTTGGCTCCGATCCCTGGTTTGTGGGCCGCTCTGTCGAATACGTGTCGAAGTTCGCGCCGTCTGCCTCGTTTGTGCAGGTCAGCACCTTGTACGTATCCCTCTTCAAAACCGTTGAGCGGCAGTAGCTGTCGCTGGCGGGTTCGATTCCCGTCCGCCTCCGCCACCGACGATAGCCAATGCTGACCTGTCAGTGGTCGGTAAACAGCGCCGGGTCGTAGTGCTGAGTGCCCCCGTCGACGGTCCACACCGCCGCGAGCGGCATGAGATCAGTGATCAGGACGCTACGTGCGCCGAGCTCGGTCGGCAGAACGACCCGGATGCCCGGGTGATAGTCGAACAGCACCTGTCGGTCCCGCCCGCATGGGCCCACCGGGCCACGTCCGTGGTTGCCGACGGCCACGATCGTCGTGATCTCTCGGGCACCAGCAGCGCGGGCAGCCCCGAGAGCCACGAGTTCGGCGCAGGGGCCCCCGGTAAAGTGGTAGAGATTCACGCCCGCAAACATGCGCCCGTCCGAAGCGCGGACGGCCGCCCCCATCGTATGTACCCCGTCCTCATCAGGGCCGGCGTCGGTGTTGGCGTCGATCGTGGAGCGGGCCAGCTCGACAAGCTGCCGCTCGTCGTCGGTCAAGCCGCGGGCAGAAGGAGGCAAGCTCATGCCCTAACGATGGCAGGTGCGAAAGACGTGAGGCCGTCGGCGCCCTGCTCGCCCACCTCCGCGGTGCCGGTGTCTGGGTGGTGCGGTCGCGCGAGTTCGCGACCCCGCGGCGCATGATGGGTCCCATGCACGTCGTCGCCACCGCCGGGCACGTCGACCACGGCAAGTCCACGCTGATCCGCGCGCTCACCGGCATGGAACCCGACCGCCTGGCCGAGGAGCACCGCCGCCAGCTCACCATCGAGCTCGGCTTCGCCTGGACGTCGCTGCCGGACGCGGGCGAGGTCGCGTTCGTCGACGTTCCCGGGCACGAGCGGTTCGTGTCGACGATGCTCGCCGGCATCGGTGCCGTACCGGCCGTGCTGTTCGTGGTGGCGGCGGATGAGGGGTGGAAGGCGCAGAGCACCGAGCACCTGGAGGCGCTGCATGCGCTCGGCGTCGCGCACGGGCTCCTCGTCGTCACCCGCGCCGACCTGGCCGACCCCCAGCCGGCGATCGCGCAGGCCCGGGAGCAGCTGGCGGGTACGGCGCTGCGTGACATCCCGGCCGTGAACGCCAGCGCCGTCGCCGGCACCGGCCTCGACGACGTACGTGCGTCGATCTCCGCGCTCGTCTCCCAGCTTCCACCCGCGGACGGCAGCGCGCCGGTGCGGCTATGGCTGGACCGGGTGTTCACCGTCCGCGGCGCCGGCACCGTGGTCACGGGCACCCTGTCGGCCGGGACGGTGGCGGTCGGGGACGAGCTGGTCACGCCCGCCGGCGAGGCCGTACGGGTCCGCGGCATCGAGACCCTCGGGCGGACGCGCGAGCGCGTGTCCGCGGAGGCCCGCGTCGCCCTCAACGTACGCGGGCGCGGGCGCCTCTCTCGCGGTACCGCGCTGCTCAGCCCGGACGCGTGGACGCTCACCGACACCGTTGACGTCACGCTCGGCGCCGTGCTGGGCGACCGCCTGCCGGAGCGGCCGATGGCGCACCTGGGCACGCTCGCCGTGCCGTGCCACGCGCGCCCGCTCGGTGACCGCCACGCTCGCCTCTCGTTCGATCAGGCGCTGCCGCTGCGCTTCGGCGACCGGGTGCTGCTCCGCGACCCCGGCCAGCACCGCATCCTCGCCGGGGTCGACACCCTCGACCTCGAGCCGCCGGACCTGCGCCGCCGCGGCGCGGCCAGCGCACGCGCCGCGCAGCTCGCGTCCTTCCAGGACGCGTACGACGTGGCCGCGCACCTGCTGAACGAGCAGCCACGGCGAGGCGCCGACCTGCGCCGGATGGGCCTGCCCACGCAGGGCGAGATGCTCGTGGACGACTGGTGGGCCGCAGAGAAGCGGTGGGCCAGTCTCGCCGACCAGCTGGCGCGGGCCGTCCTCGACGCGCACCGTGAACGCCCGCTCGAGCGCGGCATGCCGATCGCCGCCGCGCGTACGCGCCTGGGCCTGCCGTCGTCCCGGATCGTCTCGGCGCTCGCCCGACGTGCCGGTCTGGACGAGCGGGACGGTCTGCTGGCGCACCCGGAGGCGCGAGCGACGTTGCCGCCACGGGTGGAGGCGGCGATCGGCGCGCTCGAGGCCGATCTGGCAGCCGACCCGTTTCGGGCGCCCGACGCCGGGCGGCTCACCGAGCTGGGCGTGGACGCGTCCCAGCTGGCCGCCGCGGAACGCGCCGAACGCGTGGTCCGGGTCGCCGACGGGATCGTCCTGCTCCCCCACGACGTCCTGCGGGCACGCGGGATCCTGGCGGGGCTGCCGCAGCCGTTCACGGCGAGCCAGGCGCGGCAGGCGCTCGACACGACCCGGCGGGTCGCCGTGCCGCTGCTGGAACTGTTGGCATCCCGCGGAATCACCCGCAGGTCCGCCGACGGCCGCCACGAGGTGCTGTGACCGGCGCTACTGCCCGAGTGTCGCCGGTAACCAGGTGGCGAGCTGTGGCACCGCGACGATCAGCACGAGCAAGCCGGCCTCCAGAAACAGGTACGGAACGATCCCCCGGAAGATCTGCGCGAGGTCGATCTCTGGCGCTACCGACTTCATGATGTAGAGGTTCAGGCCGACCGGTGGGGTGATGACCGCCATCTCCAGGTTCACCACGAGCAGCACCCCCAGCCACAGCGGGTCATATCCGAGGGTCTTCATCGCCGGTACGAGGATGGGCGTCACCACGAGCAGGAGCGAGGCCGCGTCGACCAGGCAGCCGAGCAGCAGCAGGATCGCCATGACTCCGGCGAGGACCACGTACCCCGGCACGTCGAGGCCCGTGACGAAGGCGGTGAGCCTGTCTGGCACGCGTACGACCACGAGCATCTTGGTGAACACGAAGGCGGAGCCGACGATGGCGAGCACGCCGGCGCTGACCTGCGTCGTGTCGATCAGCACCCGCCACAGGTTTCGCCACGACAACGAGCGGTAGTAGAGGCCCACGACGAGCAACGCCGCCAGCGCGCCCACCGCCGCCGCCTCGGTCGGGGTCGCCAGGCCGCTGTAGATCGAACCGAGCACGACGACGATCAGCAGCAGCGCGGGCAGGACCCGCCCTAGCGAACGGAAGCGCTCCGCCCAGGAGAACCGCTCGGCCGGAGACGGTGCCAGCTCCGGACGCAGCTTCGCGGCCACCACGACGTACCCGCCCATCAGGGCGGCGAGCACCAGGCCGGGGAACAACCCACCCATGAAGAGCCCGGCCACGCTGACGCCCGTGACCGAGGAGTACAGGATGAACATCAGGCTCGGCGGTATCAGCATCGCCAGGGCCCCGGAGGCCGTCACCGAACCCGTGGCGAAGCTCGGCTTGTGCCCGCGTTCCACCATCGTCGGGACCGACATCGGACCGACCACGGCGACAGACGACAGGCTGACGCCCGACATCGCGCCGAACGTCGTCGAGGCGCCGATCGCCGAGACCTCCAGCCCGCCGGGAACGCGGCCGATCCAGCGGTACGCCGTACCGAACAGGTCGCGCCCCAGACCGCTCACCGCGAGCGTCTCGCCCAGCAGGATGTACATCGGGGCGGCGACGAGCGTGTACTCCTGCAGCTGGCTCACGAGCGCGAGCGGCACCCGTTCGAGTCCCGCGATTCCCTGCAACAGGTACAACCCGACCATGCCGGAACACGCCAGGGCGACGAACACGGGCGTACGCAGCGCGATGAGCAGCGCCAGCACCACGATCGCGAGCACGATGACGGCGCTGTCCGGCATCTACGCGACCTGTCCCGTCTGGTCGGCACCGATCTCCTCGTCCGGTGCCGAGCGCCGGGCGGGCGAGAGCACCACCACGACCAGCAGCCCGAAGCCACCGAGGGCGACGAGGGCATAGAGAGTCCATAGCGGGATGGCGAAGTTGCCCTGGGTCATGAGCCCGCCGAGGTGAGCCCGTACGGCGGCCTGGTAGCCGAGCCAGCCGAAGACGACGGCGACCACGCCCGTGGCCACGCCGCTCACGACCGCGGCGACCGCCTGGCCGCGCGCGCCCATCCTCCGGTAGACGAGGTCCATGCTGATGTGGCCGTGCGTCGCGGCAAGATGCGGTACCGCCAGGAACGTCGCGGCCAGGACGCCGGCCGCGTTCAGCGCCAACGCCCACTCGGTCGGCTGGTGGAACACGTACCGCATGATGACGTCGTACGCGGTGGTGAGCATCATCGCGGCGATGATGAGCCCTGCGACCACCCGCATGGCCAGCGTGACGCCGACGACGACCCGGTCCACGCCGGTGACCACCGCGAGCGGTCCGCCCCGCCACTTGCGCGCTGCGGGCCGCGCCCGGGTCCCCGGAGGGAGACCGGCGCCGCTCACGCCGTCTCCACCGCCTTCAGCGCGCGCTCCGCGGTCTTTTGGTCACCGACCTGCTTGCGCCACCAGTCCTGCACGCCCGACACGGCATCCTCGAATGCCTGAAGGTCGGCTCCCTTCGGTTCGATCAGCTTGATGCCGGCCTTCTTCACCTTCGGCAGGTAGTCCTGCTTATGCACCTTCACCTGCGTGGCCGTGCCCTGCTTGTTGTACGCGCGGCCGGCCGCGAGCAGCGCGTCCTGCAGCGACGAATCCAGTCCGTCGAACCAGTCCTTGCGCACGTAGGCGTCGACGCTGTAGTCACCGAACCGGGCGGCCGTCCCGTACCGCAACACCTTCTGCAGGTCCCGCGAGATGACCGTGCCGAGGTACGAGATCATGCCGTCGATGGTTCCGCGCTGGAGAGCCTGGTAGATCTCGGCGGAGCTCATCGAGACCGGTGAGGCGCCGAGTGCCTTGACCGTCTCGCCCTCCACCTCGCCCGCGGTGCGGATGCGCATCCCGTGCATGTCCTCGGGGCTGCGGATCGGCTTCCTGGTCCAGAGCCACTCCAGCGAGGTCGGCATGCTGGCGAGCAGCCGCAGGTTCTTGGCGCCGAGTTGTTTGTTTATCAGCTTGTACAGCTTCCCGTCGACCGCGAGTGCTCGCTCCATCTGCTGGATGTCGCCCTGGAGGAAGGGCAGCTGGGCCACCCCGAGAATCGGATACGTCGACGAGATGTACGAGCTCGTCTGGAAGATGAGGTCGGCGCTGCCCTGCAGGAGACCGGGAACGGCCTGCTCGGCGTCGAGGAGCGTGCCGGAGTGGAACATCTCGAATGAGATATCGCCGTGGGTCTCCTTCTTGGCATTCTTCAGCAGCAGCTTCATGCCGGGAAACAGGTCGTCGTAGGAGGGCGTGATGTAGGTGGAAGCCTTGAGCTTCTGCCCACCACCGCCCCCGCCACCCGTACCACCGCATGCCGACAGCGCGACGCTCATCGCGCCCAGGGCCAGCAATCGCCGTCGACCCATCGTGTTCTGGACGGGACTCTCGTGCATGGCTCAACCCTTTCCGGCCGTGGCGCCCAGCACCGGCAGTACCTTCTCCGCGAAGAGCCGCAGGCTCGACATGACCTCGTCCTCGGTCATGCCGGGCCACTGCATGCGGAGCAGCAGGTGTGTCGGGCGCACCGTGTCCATCAACCATCGGATCCGGCGCCGGCACTGCTCGGGATCGCCGATGATGAACCGCGACCGGCGCAATCGTTCGAACTCCACGTCGAAGCTCTGGTCGGGAGGCAGGATCTTGTCCTGGCCCCACTGCTCGTACACCTGGTACTTCAGCGCCAGCGAGCGCCGCACGACATCCAGCGCCTCGGTCTCAGTCGGTGCGACATGGATCTCCTGCAGCAACGGCAGCTCCAGGTCGTCGCGACCGGAATCGCGGCACGCGGCGCGGTACACGCTCACCTGGTGCCGCAGGTAGTCGTCTTCGACATGGGCCGCCGCGGCGAGCCACGGCAGCCCGCGCCGTGCCGCCCGCCGGATCGCGGCATCGGTGTGGCCCGCCATCCAGATCGGTGGGTGTGGTCTCTGCACGGGCAGCAGCGCGGACCGTACGCGGTCCAGCCGCACGTGCTCGGACTCGAAGCTGACCTCCTCGCCGGCCCAGAGCCGGCGCAGGACATCGAGGTTGTCCAGGAACCGCCGCAGACGCCTGTCGGGCGGCACGCCGAAGGCGTCGAACTCGACGTCACGGTAGCCGAGCCCCACCCCGACCGTGAGCCGCCCGTCGCTCAGGATGTCGAGCGTGGCCAGTTCCTCGGCCAGGTCGACCGGGTTGGCGAGCCCGAGGAGCAGCACCGAGGTGCCGATCCGCATCGTTCCCGCTTCCGCGAGCAACCGCGCCAGGACCGGAAGTGGGTGCAGGTACTGGAAGGGATCCGCCAGGTAATGCTGTGACGCCCACACCGAGTCGAAGCCGGCGTCCCGCGCGACGGCGACCTGGCCGAGTTGCTGGGCGAACCGCGTCGCGGCACTCTCGCCTGCAGGGAACTGGCTGCCGAGCAGCAGCCCGACCTCGATCCGCGGCGACGCCCCGGTCATCAGAAGGACCTCGGCATCTTCAGCACGTGCTCGCCGACGTAGGACAGGATGAGGTTCGTCGAGATGGGCGCGACCTGGTACAGGCGGGTCTCCCGGAACTTCCGCTCGACGTCGTACTCGACCGCGAACCCGTAGCCGCCGTGGGTCTGCAGCGCCGCGTTCGCCGCCGCCCAGGACGCATCGGCGGCGAGCAGCTTGGCCATGTTCGCCTCGGCACCGCAGTCCTGGTGCGCGTCGAACAGGTCGCAGGCGCGCCAGCGCATCAGGTCGGCGGCCTCCACATCGACGTGCGCGCGGGCGATAGGGAACTGCACGCCCTGGTTCATGCCGATCGGACGGCCGAAGACCTCCCGCTCGCTCGCGTACGTGCTGGCCCGCCGCACGAACCAGCGCCCATCGCCGACGCACTCGGCGGCGATCAGGATACGTTCGGCGTTCATCCCGTCCAGGACGTAACGAAACCCCCGGCCCTCCTCACCGATCAGCGCGCTCGCGGGGATCTCCACGTCGTCGAAGAACAGCTCGTTGGTCTCGTGGTTGACCATCGTCTCCAGCGGACGGACGGTGAGCCCGGAGATCTCGCGCATGTCGACGAGGAACAGCGACATGCCCTGCGATTTCTTCTCCACCTGCTCGCGGGGCGTTGTCCTGGCGAGCAGGATCATCAGGTCCGAGTGCGCCACCCGAGAGGTGAAGACCTTCTGCCCGTTGACGACGTAGGTGTCGCCCTCGCGGCGCGCCGTGGTCCTGATGCTCGTCGTGTCCGTCCCGGCGATCGGCTCGGTGACGGCGAACGCCTGCAGCCGCAGGTCTCCGCTCGCGATGTGCGGCAGGTACGCGCGGCGCTGCTCCTCGCTTCCGTGCCGCAGCACGGCCCCCATCGTGTAGAGCTGCGCGTGCACCGGCCCGGCGTTGCCGCCGTTGCGGTTGATCTGCTCCAGGATGATCGACGCGTCACCGAGCCCGACGCCGATGCCGCCGTACTCCTCGGGCACCAGCGCGCCCAGGCAGCCGGTCTTGGTGAGTGCGGCGACGAAGCCCTCGGGGTAGGCATGCGTACGGTCGAGCTCACGCCAGTACTCGTCCGGGAAGTCCGCGCACACCCGGTCGACCAGGCCGCGCAGGTCCGCGCGCACGTCGGACTCGGCGCCGATCTCAGCCATCCGTACGTGCCTCCCGTGCCCCGTCGTCGTACCGGGGTCCGTAGCCCTTCTTGTACACCAGCAGGGTCCGGGTGAACGTAATGACGGGCTCGCCGGTCTGCTTGAAACCCTCGGTCTCCACGGTCACGACGCCGACCTGCGGCCGTGAGCGCGACTCGCGCGCCTCACACACCCGGCTGCGCGAGTGGATGGTGTCGCCCTCGAAGACGGGGTTGGGCAACGTCACCTGAGACCAGCCGAGGTTGGCGAAGACGTTCTGCGAGATGTCGGTGACGCTCTGGCCGGCGACCAGGGCGAGCGTGAACGCCGAGTTCACCAGCGGCTTGCCGAACACCGTACGCGCCGCGTACTCGTGGTCGAAGTGCAACGGCGCGGTGTTCTGCGTCAGCAGCGTGAACCAGATGTTGTCCGTCGTCGTCACGGTCCTGCCGAGCGGGTGCTCGTAGACATCGTCGACGACGAAGTCCTCGAAGAACCTGCCCTGCCAACCGGTATGCGTCGTCATCACACGGTCCCGTTCGCGCATAGGCGGTCGATGTCGTCATCACCGAAGTCGAGCCACCGCAGCACCTCGCTCGTGTCCTCACCGAGTGCCGGGACCTTGCCGAGGTCACGCGGTTCCGCGCCGGCGATGCCCGGCGGCCGGATCGTGCGCACGGCGCCGACGGGTGTCGGCGTCTGCGTCCAGCGGTCCCTCTCCACCAGTTGGACGTGGTCGGCGAGGTCCGCGATCCCGTTCAGCGACGCGTGCGCGATCCCTGCGTCGGCGAGCAGTTCCAGCGCCTTCTCGCGGTCGAGTTCCGCGAACCGCGCCGCGATCATCGCGTCGAGGTCCGAGCGGTGCTCCACCCTGCGCGTGTGCGACGCGAACCGCGCGTCACGCGCGGCATCCTCCTCGCCGAGAACCTGCGCGCAGAAGCGGGTCCATTCCCGGTCGTTCTGCACGGCGAGGAGGATCTGGTGCCCGTCGCCGGTGACGAATGCCCCGTACGGGGCGATCGTCGGATGGCTCGTGCCCATCCGAGGCGGCGGGTCGCCCCCGTACATCGTGTAGTACAGCGGGTAGCCGAGCCACTCCACGAGCGAGTCGAACAGCGATATGCTCACCGGCAGCGACTCGCCCGTACGGTCGCGATGAAGCAGTGCCGCGAGGATGTTCGAGAACGCGTACGTCCCGGCCGAGATGTCCGCGATCGAGATACCCACCTTGGCCATGTGCTCGGCATCGCCGGTGATGGACATCAGTCCCGTCTCCCCCTGCATGAGCAGGTCGTACGCCTTCGCGTCCCGCAGCGGGCCCTCTTCGCCGTACCCGGAGATCGCGCACGGGACGATGCGCGGGCAGTCGCGCCGCAGCGTCTCAGGGTCGAGGCCGGCGCGGCGTGCGGCGGCCGGGGACATGTTGTGTACGAACACGTCGCACGCGCTCAGCAGGCGGTCGAGCACGGCACGGCCGTCCACCTGCTTCAGGTCGAGGGTCAAGGACTCCTTACCGCGATTCAACCACAGGAACGCGCTCGACAGCCCGCGTACCTTCTCGTCGTAGCCGCGGGCGAAGTCACCCGAGCCCGGGCGCTCGACCTTGATGACACGAGCGCCGAGGTCGGCCAACTGGCGGGTCGCGAACGGCGCAGCGACGGCCTGCTCGAAGGCGACGACGACCACGCCCGCGAGCGGTGCCGCTGTCACGAGGCGACTCCGGAGCCCGCCCCGACTGCCGCGAGCTGGTCCGTGGTCGCACGCACCGATGTCTGGTGCCGCAGGCCGCGAAGGAGCGGGTAGAGGTCACCGGCGCCGTCCAGGCCGGCGAACGCCAGGCAGCTCTCGAACTTGCCCTGCAGCTCCTGCTCGGTGAGCGGCCGGGTGGCGTGCCCGCGTGCGACATCCACCCGGCGCACCAACTCGTCGCCACCGCGGGTCCGCGCCGACACCACGGCGAAGCCGTCACCGAAACCGCTACCCCCTGCGATCGGGTCGCCCACCGGAGGCACCGCCTGCGCGCCTGCCGTGATCCGCGGAAGCAGTTCCTGGGCCGCCGGTCGCGTCACCGCGTCGTCGGTGAAGGTCGACAGCGTGAGCGTGCCGTCGAGCAGGCAGGCTGCCATCGCGTACTCCATGCTGAACTTGCCTTGCAGACCGGCTTGAGGGCGGTGGTGGAGGAGCGGTTCGAGCCCGCCGGGCTGGACGGTGACGGTGACCCGGTCCACGTCGGCGGCACGCAGCCCGTCGGCAACGAGCGCCAGCATCGCGTCGGCCGCAGGGTGCATGTAGTAGCAGCACGGGTGCAGCTTGGTGTTGAGCCCGGCCGGGCCGCTGTGCGCGGAGACCTCCCACGGGTCGAGGCGCTCGCGCAGGGCGCCACGGTCGGCGCCGCCTGCGCCGGCGTAGAGGGCGAGGAACCCCGCCGGGCTCTCGAGGTTCTCCGGGTCCGCGGTGAAGCCCGACGCCGCGAGGGTTCCCGCCAGCACGCCGCCCGATGCGGCGACGCCGGCATGCAGCGGCTTGGTCATCGTCCCGAAGTTGCGCCGGCTTCCCATCGCGAGCGATGCCGCGATCCCGAGAGCGTGCCGGGTCTGCGTCACCGGCAGGCCGCGCAGACGCGCTGTCGCGGCCGCCGCGCCGAACACGCCGACCGTCGCGGTGGCGTGCCAGCCCTTCTCGTAGTGCGACGCGATGTCCAGGGCCTTCGCGACGACCCGCGCCACCGTCAGCCCGGTCCAGTACGCGTCGAGCACCCCGGCGCCGGTGGCCCTGACCTGGTCGCCGACCGCGAGTACCGCGGGGACGAGCACCGTGCTCGGGTGGCCGATCAGTTCGTCGTCGACGTCGTCGAAGTCGAGCGCGTGCGCGCTCGTCCCGCCGACCAGGGCGGCCTGCCGGGGACTCGTCTCGATGCCGCGTACGAGCGCGGTCGCGGGCCCGGGGCAGAGGTCAGCATCGACCGCGCCGAGCAGGCTCTCGACCGTGGGATCGGCGGTGGCCGCGAGCGCGACCCCGACGGTGTCGACCACGGCACGCTCGGCCAGGTCGAGCGCGGCGTCCGGTGCGCTGTCCTCGCTCGCCACGTGGTCCGCCAGCAGCTCGGTAAGCCCCGGCGCCGAATCGGTGCTCACCCGCACACCTCCTGTTTGTTCCGAACCTCGGAACGTTGTTCCAGTAGAGTCGAGCCTGGACCGGCGGGTGACATGCTGTCAAGGCTGGTATCCGACTGGCCGCACCGTGGAGGATCGAGGCGCCATGGCGATGAACACGTCGATGGGCAGCAACGTGCGAAGCGTGCTCACCGCGCTGCGCATACTCGAAGAAGTGTCGACCCGTCAGCCGGTGGGTGTCTCCGAGCTGGCCCGCGGGCTCCAGCTACCGAAGACGTCCGTACACCGCATCCTGGGAACGTTGCGCGAGGCCGGCTGGGTACGCCCGTCCGGCACCGACAGCAAGCTCTGGAGCCTGACCCACAAGGCGCTGACCGTCGGGCTGGCCGGGTCGATCGAGCCGAGCCTGCGGGAGGTCGCCTCGGCGGAGATGAGGAAGATCCGCGATGCCACGGGCGAGACCGTGCACCTGGGGGTGGCGGAGGACGATCAGCTGGTCATCATCGGTCGGCTCGATGGCACCAGGTCGCTTCGGACGTTCCTGCCGCTCGGGACGGAGGCACCGCTGCACGCCACCGCGAGCGGACGCGCGCTGCTTTCCGCCATGCCCGACGAGGACGTGGAACGGATCCTCGACCTCGGCCTGCGCCGCTATACGGGCAACACCATCTTAGACCGCGCGAAGGTATGGAAGGAGATCCGGCGCGCGCGCCAGCGAGGGTACGGGCGGAATGCGGCCGAGTGGCGCGAGGGCATCGCCGCCGTCGCCGCGGCGATCCGCACTCCGACCGCCCGACCGGTCGCGGCGATCACGATCTCCATGCCGCTGGGCCGCTACCGCGCCATCGACAAGCAGGAGATGGCAGACCTGGTGATCGGCGGCGCCGAGCGAGCGGGCGCAGCCCTGCACGCCGACAGCTACGGCGACCCGGGCTGACCTACCCGTACGCCCTGTCTAGCGCGAGAAGCGGCGTGTGTCCTCGGGCGGGTAGTAGCGCTCCTCGTCGCGGGAATTGCGAGTGCCCTCGTCGTCGGCTCGCTGGTATCGGACTGCTCCCCGCGCCACACCATGCAGCAGCGACGCGATCGCAATCCCGATGACCAGGTAGAGGGCGCTTGCCGCCAGCCGGTTGCGCAGTTCGAAACCGGTGAGGAGCTCCTGCAGGATGACGAGCACCACGACCAGGCCCACGATCCACCCGAAGAACTTCTCCGCCCGTGGAGCGCTCACCGTCAGTACGTGCAGCAGCGCCGTCGCCAACAACGCCGCGATCGCAGACAAGGTGGCGAGGTGGACCTTGTCGCCTACAGACACCTCACCGGTGTACCGCAGCACCTGCGGCAAGCTGAAGACTGTCTCGATAGCCAGAACACCGACGACCGCGACACCCACGGCGACGAGCATTGTGGCCAGCCCACCGCCCCACAATCGGACCGGGTCAACGCGCCGCTGTAGCGGACGTATCATCGCCTCCTCGCTTCCTGCGGCCGGCTCACACCCGCCAGTGATCTCGCCGTATCGGCAAGCCCGGGTAGTGTGGCGACGAATCCCATTCCACAGCGTCGATTCCGGGCGGCACGGCACGGGCTCGGTCGGCATCTTGGGTGATCATGAAGACTCGTCGTAGCTATGACTGCGCGCTTGTTTCATGATCACGGGGGCGCGGTCAGCGGACGGGATTGCCCGCCGCCGCGAGCGTCTCCTTGACCTCGTGGATGCGCAGCTCTCCGAAGTGGAACACCGTCGCGGCGAGCACCGCGTCCGCGCCCGCAGCGACCGCGGGCGGGAAGTCGGCGAGGGAGCCCGCTCCGCCGCTGGCCACGATCGGGACGCCGGTGGCCGCGCGTACCGCGCGGATCAGCTCCAGGTCGTAGCCGTCGCCAGTGCCGTCGGCGTCCATCGAGTTGAGGGTGAGCTCGCCGGCGCCCAGCTCGACGCCGCGCGCCGCCCACTCGATCGCGTCGATGCCCGTGCCGCGCCGGCCGCCGTGCGTGGTGACCTCGAACCCGGAGGACGTGCCCGGAGCGCGGCGCACGTCCATGGACAGCACGACGCACTGTGAGCCGAACCGCCGCGCTGCCTCCCCCACCAGCTCGGGACGGGCGACCGCGCCGGTGTTGACGGTGACCTTGTCCGCGCCGGCGCGCAGCAACTGGTCCATGTCGTCCACGGTTCGTACGCCGCCGCCGACGGTCAGTGGGATGAAAACCTGCTCCGCGGTACGGCGCACGACGTCGTAGGTCGTCGACCGGTCCTGCGCGCTGGCCGTGATGTCGAAGAAGACCAGCTCGTCGGCGCCCTCCGCGTCGTACGCGCGGGCCAGCTCCACCGGGTCGCCCGCGTCGCGCAGGTCGGTGAACCGGATGCCCTTGACGACGCGGCCCGCGTCGACGTCGAGGCACGGGATCACGCGCACGGCGACCGTCATGCGCGCTCCCCTCCGCGCAGCGGGCGCAGCGGCGGCCCTGCGATCACGCGGGCATCGACGGCGCTGAGCAGGTCGCCCTCCAGGTGCACCTCGTCCCCCTTCCGCAGGTACGGGTAATCCGCCTCGCCGTGCAGCCGGGACAGCTCGAGGATGCAGCCGGTGCCGACTGTGCCGCTGCCAAGGACGTCGCCGGTCACCACGCGGGTGCCGCGCGAGGCGTGCGCAATCATCTCGGCGAACGACCAGTACAGGTCGCCCATGTTGCCGCTGCTGTACGGACGGCCGTTGACCGACGCGGTCATCGACAGGTCGTAGCCGCGCCCGCTGGCCCGCGCGTCCAGCTCGTCGGGCGTCACCAGCCACGGACCCAAGCTGGTGGCGAAGTCCTTGCCCTTGGCCGGTCCGAGGCGCTGGCGCATCTCGGTGGCCTGCAGGTCGCGGGCGCTCCAGTCGCAGAACAGGACGAATCCGCCGATGTGCTCGTCGGCCTGTTCGGGCGAGAGGTTCGCGCCCGGCCGGCCGACGACCGCGGCCACCTCCAGCTCGTAGTCGAGCCGCTCGCAGCCGGGCGGTACGGCGACGTCGTCGCGGGCGCCGAGCAGCGACGCAGGGTTGCTGAAGTAGAAGACCGGCTGCTCGTACCAGCCGGCGTCCACGGTCGTTCGCGCGTTGCGCACGTGCTCCTCGAACGCCATGAAATCCCGTACGGAGGGCGGCGTCGGCACCGGCGGCCGCAGGACGACGTTCTCGGGGTCGGCGACCTCGACGGGGTCGGCCACCGCGCGACTCGCTGCGGCCGCCATGGCGTCCGGGTCGTCGAGCAGCTCCAGCAAACTGCCCACACCGCGTACGGCGTGCAGCCGGTCCTCGTGGACCAGCGCGACGCGGTCGCCGCCGTCCACGGCGCGGTAGGTGCTCCAGCGCATGTGTCCCCCCTAACCGGTGATCATGAAGACTCGTCGTAGTCATGGCTACGAACTTGTTTCATGATCACTGGGAGGTGGGTGCGGGCTCGGAAACAGTGGCGAGCGCGTCGGGGAGCGTGAACGCGCCCGCGTACAGCGCCTTGCCGACGATCGCGCCCTCGACGCCGAACGGCACGAGCTCGGCCAGCGCACGCAGGTCGTCCAGCGTGGAGACGCCGCCGCTGGCGACGACCGGGCGGTCGGTGACCGCGCAGACCTCGCGGAGCAGGTCGAGGTTGGGGCCGCGCAGCGTGCCGTCCTTGGTCACGTCGGTCACCACGTACCGCGCGCAGCCGGCGCGTTCCAGCCGGTCGAGCACCTCGTGCAGTGCACCGCCCCCGCGCGTCCAGCCGCGCGCGGCGAGGGTGCGGCCGCGCACGTCCAGGCCGACCGCGATCCGGTCGCCGTACGCGGCGATCGCGTCAGCGCACCACTCCGGCTGCTCCAGCGCGGCGGTGCCGAGGTTGACCCGCGTGCAGCCGGTGGCCAGAGCGGCGGTGAGCGAGGCGTCGTCACGGATGCCGCCGGACAGCTCGACCCGCACGTCCAGACTGCCGACCACGCGCGCGAGCAGTTCGCGGTTGGAACCCCGGCCGAACGCCGCGTCCAGGTCGACGAGGTGGATCCAGTCCGCACCCTGCTCCTGCCAGGTCAGCGCGGCATCGAGCGGGTCGCCGTACGCGGTCTCGGTGCCGGCCTCCCCCTGGACGAGCCGGACCGCCCGGCCGTCGGCGACATCGACCGCCGGGAGGAGTTCAAGTGCGCGCATCAGTTGAGCGTACCGATCCAGTTGCGCAGCAGCTGGGCGCCGGCGTCCCCCGACTTCTCCGGGTGGAACTGTGTCGCGGCGAGGGGGCCGTTCTCCACTGCCGCGACGAACGGTTCGCCGTGCTCGGCCCAGGTGACGAGCGGTGCGGCGAACGGACCGGCCGACTCCGCGCCGAGGTCGAAGTGGCGCACGGCGTACGAGTGCACGAAGTAGAACCGCTCGTTCTCGTTCATGTCGGAGAACAGCCGGGACCCCTCCGGCGCGCGTACGGTGTTCCAGCCCATGTGCGGCAGGATGTCGGCATCGAGCCGCTCGACCACGCCCGGCCACTCCGCGCAGCCATCGGCCTCGACGCCGTGCTCGATGCCGCGCTCGAACAGGATCTGCATGCCGACGCAGATGCCGAGCACCGGGCGGCCGCCGGCCAGCCGCCGGCCGACGACCTGGTCGCCGTAGACCCCGCGTAGCCCGTCCATGCACGCCGCGAACGCGCCGACGCCCGGGACGACGAGCCCGTCGGCGTCGAGCGCCGTGCGCTGCGAGGAGCTGACCTCGACGTCCCCGCCCGCGCGGGCGAGCGCGCGCTCGGCCGAACGGATGTTGCCCGACCCGTAGTCGAGCACCACGACCCGCGGCCGCCGCACCGTCACCGCTTCCCCACTTTGTCAGTGTGTGGTTGAGCTATAGCTCGACCACACACTGACAACCTTGCGGAACCCGTCATGAGCCGAGCGTGCCCTTGGTGCTCGGTACGCCGGTGACGCGCGGATCGAGCGCGACCGCGTCGCGCAGCGCACGCGCGACCGACTTGAACTGCGCCTCGTGCACGTGGTGCGCGTTGCGCCCGGCGAGCACGCGCACGTGCAGGCAGACGTTGGCGTTGGCCACGAACGACTCCCACACGTGCCTGGTGAGGGTGACGTCGTACGTGCCGATCATCGCCGCGGGTGTCTCGGGCTCGTCGTGCACCAGGTACGGCCGGCCGGACAGGTCGACCGCGCACTGCACGAGCGCCTCATCGAGCGGCACGAGCGCGTCGCCGAACCGGCGTATGCCGGCCTTGTCGCCGAGCGCCTCCCGCAGCGCCTGCCCGAGCGCGATCGCGGTGTCCTCCACCGTGTGATGCGCGTCGATCTCGACGTCGCCCTTGGTGTGTACGGTCAGGTCGAAACCGGCGTGCTTGCCCAGCTGGTGCAGCATGTGGTCGTAGAACGGCACGCCGGTCGTGATGTCGGCGGCGCCGCTGCCGTCCAGGTCGAGCTCGATGTGCACGTTGGACTCGTTCGTCGCCCGGTCGACCACCGCGTGACGTGTCATGTGCTCTCCTTCAGTGCGGCGAGGAATGCGTCCACCTCGGCCGGCAGCCCAGCGGTCACGCGCAACCAGCCGGCCAGCCCGACGTCGCGGACCAGCACGCCGTGGTCGAGCAGCCCCTGCCACGCCACGTGCTGGTCGGCGAACCGGCCGAACAGCACGAAGTTCGCGTCCGAGTCGACGGTCTGCCAGCCCATACCGGTGAGCTCGGTCACCAGCCGGTCGCGCTGCTCCTTGACCGCGTCCACCGTACCCAGCAACGCATCGCGGTGGCGGAGCGCGACGCGTGCCGCGGCCTGGGTGAGGCCTGACAGGTGGTATGGCAGACGCACCAGCCGCAGCGCGTCGACGACCGCGGGCGCCGCCGCCAGGTAGCCGAGGCGGGCGCCCGCGAGCGCGAACGCCTTGGACATCGTGCGCGTCACGACGAGCCGCGGGTGGTCGGGCAGCAGCGTCAGCGCGCTCGGCGTGCCGGGCCGGGCGAACTCCTCGTACGCCTCGTCGACGACCACCATGCCGGGCGCGACCTCGAGCAGCCGCTCGACGACGGGGAGCGGCAGCGCGGTGCCGGTCGGGTTGTTCGGCGAGGTGAGGAAGCAGACGTCGGGACGCTCGCGCCGCACCGTCTCGACCGCGTGCTCCTCGTCGATGCCGAAATCCGCCTCGCGCCAGGCGTTCACCCACGTCGTACCGGTGGCGAGGGAGATGAGTCGGTGCATCGAGTACGACGGCTCGAAGCCGAGCGCGGTACGGCCGGGACCGCCGAAGGCCAGCAGCAGCTGCTGGATCACCTCGTTCGAGCCGTTTGCCGCCCACAGCTGCTCGGTCGTGAGCCCGTGACCGAGGTAAGCGGCCAGCTCGCCGCGCAGCGCCGTCGCCTCCCTGTCGGGGTACCGGTTGAGCGAGACAGCGGCGGCAGCCGCGGCCTCACCCAGCTCGCGCACCAAGGCGTCCGGCGGCGGGTACGGGTTCTCGTTGGTGTTGAGCCGCACCGGCACGTCGAGCTGCGGGGCGCCGTAAGGCGAGAGCCCCCGCAGGTCGTCGCGCAGCGGCAGGTCGTCCAGGCCGGTCATGCGCGCCGCTCGCGTTCGCGTACGGCGGCGACGTGCGCGTGCAGCTCCTCGACCGAACCGAGCGCGTCGACGTGGTCGGCGACGTCCGCGAGGGCCTCGCGGCTGTACTCGACCACGTGGATGCCGCGCAGGAAGGACTGCACGGAGAGGCCGCTGGTGTGCCTGGCGGTGCCACCGGTCGGGAGGATGTGGTTGGAGCCGGCGAGGTAGTCGCCGATCGGCACCGGTGAGTAGGCGCCGACGAAGACCGCACCGGCGTTGCGCACGCGGGCAGCGTCGCCGGCCGCGTCGGCAGTGAGCACCTCGACGTGCTCGGCCGCCCAGTCGTCGACCACGGCCAGGCCCTGCTCGATGTCGCGTACGAGCACGAGCGCGGACTGGCTGCCTAGCGCGGACTCGACACGTTCCCGGTTCGGCGTTTCCGGCACGCGCCTGTCGAGCTCGCCTGCGACCGCGTCGAGCAGCTCGGACGAAGGGGTGACGAGCATGCACGCCGCATTGGGGTCGTGCTCGGCCTGCGCCATGAGGTCCGCCGCCACGTAGCCCGCGTCGGCGCTCCCGTCGGCAAGCACGCAGACCTCGCTCGGTCCGGCCTCGGCGTCGATGCCGACGACACCACGCAGCAGGCGCTTCGCGGCGGCGACATACACGTTGCCCGGGCCAGTCACCATGTCGGTACGCGGGCACTCCGCGGTGCCGTACGCGAACATTGCGACCGCCTGCGCGCCGCCGACCGCGTACACCTCGTCGACGCCGAGCAGCGCGCATGCCGCAAGCACCGTCGAGTGGGGCAGGCCGTCGCGCCCGGGGGGCGACGCCACCGCGAGCGAGTCGACGCCGGCGATCTGGGCGGGTACGACGTTCATCACCACGCTGGACGGCAACGGCACCAGGCCACCGGGCACGTACAGCCCGACGCGGCCGACGGGCACCCAGCGCTCAGTGACGCTGCCGCCCTCCGCGACCTGTGTGGTACGGGCCCCGGGCAGCTGGTCGCGGTGGACGATCCTGGTGCGGCGGATCGACTCGTCGAGCGCGGCACGCACCCTGGGGTCCAGGTCGGCGAGCGCCTTCTCCGCGACGTCGGGCGGGACCCGCGTCGTCTCCAGCTCGACACGGTCGAACCGGCGGGTCGCGTCCAGGACCGCGGCGAGGCCACGCTCGCGGACGTCGTCGCAGACGGGCCGTACGGTGTCCATGGCCGCTTCGACGCCGAGCGCGGCGCGAGGCAACACGTCGCGGAAGTCGTCCGCGGCGCTGTCACGCAGGTCGATACGAGGGATCACGGAGCAAGTCTAGGAAGGCGCGGCGTCCGGCCCCTCACCGCGGTCACCCGCGTGGTGTTACCGTGCGGCAACACCACGCGCATGCCGAGACAGGCTCTCCAGGTCGGGTTACTCGTCGGCCGGTCGGGGCGGCGCACCGTCGCCGTGCGTGGCCGTGGCCACGTCCTTGTCCAGGCTCTGATCTATCGGATCAGGGGCGAACTGGCGCACCGGCGGCGCGATCTGCTGCCGCAGCGGGTCGTGACGCAGGTCGATGAAGAACGAGACCGCCATTGCCGCCATCACGATGATGAACGGCGTCGCCGCCAGGATGACGAACGTCTCGATGGCGCCCAACCCACCGACATAGATCAGCACGAGGGCGACGGCACCGGTCGTACAGCCCCAGATGATGCTGATCAAACGCCGCGGCTCGGGGGTGCCGTGCGAAGACAGCATCCCCAGCACCATGGCACCGGTGTCGGCGCCGGTGATGAAGAAGATCGCCACCAGGAGGATCGTCAGGATGCCGATGACGGTGAAGCCCGGGTAAGCCGACAGCATCGCGAACAGCTTGTCCGCTTGGTCGCCAGCGCCCGCGATGTCCTTCTGGCCGGTGAGCTGCAGGTGCAGCCCGGCGCCGCCGAGGACCGAGAACCACACCATGCTGCCCAGCGTGGGTATCACGACGACGCCGGCGACGAACTGCCGGATCGTGCGCCCGCGCGACACCCGGGCCAGGAAGGTGCCAACGTGCAGCGCCCACGAGATCCACCAGGCCCAGTAGAAGATCGTCCAACTGGCCAGCCAGTCCTGCGCGCCCCCGCCGCTGAAGCCCGCGGTGTGGAACGTCATCGTGAGGAAGTTGAACAGGTAGTCGCCGGTGGACCGGGCGAGGCCGTTCAGGATGAACACGGTCGGCCCCACCGCGAGGATGAACAGCATCAGCAGGCCCGCCAGCACCAGGTTGATGTTGCTGGCGTACTTCATGCCCCGCTCGACACCGGACACCGCGGTGATCACGAAGATGATCGTCATCACGATGATGATCCAGACGGCCACGCCGCTGGTGGGTTTGATGCCGAACACGTACGACACGCCGGCGGCCATCTCCAGGCCGGCGAGCCCCAGCGACGTCGCAGTGCCGAACTTGGTGACCACGATGGCGAAGGTGTTGATGGCCCTTCCCCACGGGCCCTCGGGGTCGCCGAGGATCGGCGCGAAGGGCGCGGACAGCAGGTTCCCGCGGCCCTTGCGGTAAGTGGAGTACGCCAGGGCCATCCCGACGACGGAGTAGATGGCCCAGGGCTGGATGCCCCAGTGGAAGAAGGAGTACTGCATCGCGACCCGGGCCGCGTCCATCGTGCCGCCCTTGACCCCGGATCCGGGTGGCGGGGTCGCCAGGTGGGAGATCGGCTCGGCGACGCCATAGAAGACCAGGCCGACGCCCATGCCCGCGCCGAACATCAGCGCGATCCACGACACGGTGGAGAACTCCGGCTTCTCCCCGGTCTTGCCGAGCGGGATGCGGCCGTACCGGCTGAACGCCAGGATCAGGGTGAATGCCACGAAGCCGGCGACGCCCAGGATGAACGCCCAGCCGAAGTTCGCGAGCACCCAGCCGAGGGCCACGTTGGCGATATCGCCCGTGGCCTTGGGGAAGAGGGCCCCCAGCACCACGAAGACGAGGATCAGGCCCAGGGCGACGCAGAAGATCACCGGGTCGACTGGCTTGTCCGCCCGCTGGTTGAACGGGTTCCTCGGCTTGGGTGACTGCTGTTCTACGTCGTCCGGCTTGACTGGTGTCGAGACCATGACTCCTCCCCCAAGACCCGCGAGGTTACCTGCCCCGGAGCGGCCGCAGACCGGTTGCCAGCAAACAAGGGTACGCCGCAGGTCTCTGCGGGACAATCCGACCTGCCGCAGCGCCTCTACGTTCTGTAGGCTCCAGCCGTGAGCGGTACGGGCACCCCGGCGACGGTCGCCGTGCGGCGGGCGGGAGTCGCGCACACGCTGCACCCGTACGAGCACCGCCAGGACGCCGCTTCGTACGGCGACGAGGCCGCCGACGCGATCGGCGTTCAGCCCGAGCGGGTGTTCAAGACGCTGGTCGCCGCGGTCGACGGCGAGCTGACCGTCGCGGTCGTACCGGTGGCCGGGTCTCTCGATCTGAAGGCGCTCGCTCATGCGGCCGGCGGGAAGAAGGCGACGCTCGCCGACCAGCGGAAGGCCGAGCGCACGACGGGGTACGTGGTCGGCGGGATCAGCCCGTTCGGCCAGAAACGGCCGCTGCGCACCTACGTCGACGAGTCCGCGCTCGCGTTCGCGACCGTGTACGTCTCGGCAGGGCGGCGCGGGTTGCAGATCGAGCTGGCTCCCGCGGACCTGTTGCGGCTCACCGGCGGGCGAACCGCGCCGATCGGTCGCTGACCAGGCGTCGTCACTCCGCCGTCTGCGTGCGGCTGTCGAGCTCCGCGGCACCGCGCTCGTGTTCCTCCGCCAGCTCGCGACGGCGGGTGCGACGGCGGCCGCTCCACTGCTGCAGCTCCTCCATCAGCGCGCCGAGGAAGACGGTGAGCGTGGCGGCGAGCGGCCACAACGTGAGCACGCCCAACGCCTTGACGTCGAGCGGCGCGTAGAGGCGCTCGCCGTCGTGCACGGTGCGCACCGCCTGCTCGTACGCTTCCGCCCCGAACCAGTGGCCGACCTGCCACGCGATGAGCGACGCGGCCACTCCGCCGATCGCCAGCCCGACGGCCGCGGCCGTGAGCCGGTCGTGGAACAGCCCCTGCGCCACGCTCCCGCAGCCGATGCCCGCGACCAGTGCGATCACCGCGAACCAGCCGTCGGCCGCGATCGGTCTGCTCGGCACCGGCCGGACGTACGAGCCGGCGTGGTCGGTGAACACGTACGGCGTGCGTGGCGCGATCGCGTGCCACAGCAACCCGGCGAGCACGCCGAGCACCGCGAGGGCGGCGATCAAGACCAGGGCCACCACCACGCGGTCGCGGACAGCGCGGGCGCGGCTCGCCGGCGCGGGGTGGTCAGTCATGGACCGCGCTCCCAGCCTCGGCGCCGGGGCGCACGACATCCGGACCGGCGACGACCGCGACGGGCCGCCGCCAGTGCCGCGGGTCGGCAACGGGATCGCCGGCGAGCACGGCGATCCTCGCCGTCTCGCCGACCGCGACCCGGCCGGTGTAGGAACCGCCCGGGCTCACCACGCGTGCCGCGCCCTCGGTAGCCGCCCGCAGCGCCCCGTGCGGGCCGAGCCCCGCCTCGGCCAGCACGGCGAGCTCGCCGACGTCGACAACCGGCGACGTGCCCTCGTTGCCGAGGTCGGTGCCGTACACCAGCGGCACGCCCGCGCCGACCAGCGCGCGGAGGTTTCCCAGCACGCCCTCGGCCTGCGGCCCGCCCGAGCGCATGAGCGTACGCGCGGTGGAGACGACCGGGAGCTGCTCCAGCGCCAGCCGAGCGACCAGGTGGGTGGGCAACCGCTCCATGGGCACGTGGGCCAGCTCGTCCGCGCCCGCGTCGAGCGCCCTGGTGACCATCTCGGCGGTGAGCGCGTGGCAGGTGACCCGGAGACCGGCCTCGTGCGCCGCGTCGACCACCGCGGCCACCACCGGGGCGGGCGGCACCGGCAGACCACCCCCCGGTTCGAGCGCGACCTTGATGACGTCGACACCCGTGGTCGCCAGGTTGGCCACCGCGCGGCGAGCCTCGCCCGGGGAGCCGAGAAAGCGGGCGAACCCGTTGCTGCCCCACGACCTGGAGGGGTAACCGCCCGGCGCGGTGAGCACCGGACCGGCGACCGTCACCACCTGCGTGCCGTCCGGGTCGCGCCACGCCCGCGCGTCGTCGGGCCGGGCACCCAGGTCGCGGACGGCGAGGACCCCGGCGGCGCGCAGCCGCGCCGCCCCGCCGAACGCCAGGTGCACGTGCGCGTCGGCGAGCGCCGGGCCGACCCAGCCGCCGTCGACCACATCGATGCCCTCGGGCAGGTCAACGACCGTGGCGGGACCGTACGCGGCCACGACGCCCGCGGCGTCCACGACAACGGCGGCGTCCTCGAGTACCGCGGCGCCGCCGACGGGCGAGAACGCGCCGCGCAGCGCGACCCCCCGTGGGCGCGTGCGCGCACGGGCGGTCGGGTCGGCGGCAGGCTCCACGCTGTTCATCGCCGCGCCAGCCTATTCCCCCACGTCGCGCCACCGGCTCTCCCGCCCGGGCGAGTCCCGCCGGGGCGAGCCCCGACCCGCGTTTCCCAAATGAGATGGAGGCGGCGTACGGGTCAGGCGTACGGGACGGCAGGTGGCCCCGGCTGAGGGGGAGGTACGTCGGTCGAGGCGCTCGGGTGCTCAGCAGAGCTCGACAGAGGTCAGCCGAGTGCGACGGCGCCGGCGCCGAGCAGCTGCTTCAAGTCCCCCATCAACGCCGGCGACGGTGTGACCCGCAGCCGATCGTCCAGCCGCACCACCCGGGTGCCGTTGCCGCCCTCCAGGTGAAGGCGTACCTCGGTGACGCCCGGGTGCGCCCCGAGCACCTCCTTCAGCTGCCCCACGACCGGGGGCGTGCACCTGCTGACCGGCATGCTGATGAGTACGGGGCCCTGCGGCCGGTCGCCGATGTCGGGGATGGTCACGTCCATCGCCCGGATCCGCGGGCTGTCCTCGCGCATGTCGAGCCGACCGCGCACGACGACGACGGCGTCCTCGGCAAGCATGGTGCCGTACTGCTGGTAGGTCTGCGGGAAGAACAGCACCTCCACCGAGCCCTCGAGGTCCTCCAGCTGCGCCATCGCCCACGGTGCGCCCTGCTTGGTGATCCGGCGCGTCAGGCCGGTGACCAGACCGGCGCAGCTGACCATCTCACCGTTGCGCTCCTCGGCGCCTTCGGCCAGCGATGCGAGCGAGCAGTCCGCCGCTGAAGCGAGGACGTGCTCGAGGCCGAGCAGCGGGTGGTCGGAGACGTACAGGCCGAGCATCTCCCGCTCGTACGCCAGCAGCGCCTGCTTCTCCCACTCCTGCGGGGAGATGGTGAACTGCAGGCTCAGGTCCGTGCTGGCGTCCTCCTCGCTGCCCATGCCGAACAGCGAGTCCTGTCCGATCGCCTCGTTGCGCTTGACGTCGACGACCGCGTCGACCGCGCGCTCGTGCACCTCGCAGAGCCCCCGCCTGGTGTGGCCGAGCGAGTCGAAGGCGCCTGCCTTCACAAGCGACTCGATGACGCGCTTGTTGCAGACCTGGACGGGCACCTTGCGTAGGAAGTCCTGGAAGCTGCCGAAACCGTGCTGCTCCCGCCGGGCCCGCAGGATCTCGAGCACGACGTTGCGCCCGACGTTGCGTATCGCGGTGAGCCCGAACCTGATGTCGGTGCCGCGCGCCGCGAAGTCGGGCTCGGACTCGTTGACGTCGGGCGGTAGCACCTTGATACCCATGCGGCGACACTCGTGCAGGTAGACCGCGGACTTGTCCTTGTCGTCCTTGACGCTGGTGAGCAGCGCCGCCATGTACTCGGCGGGGTAGTTCGCCTTAAGGTACGCCGTCCAGTACGCGACGAGCCCGTACCCCGCGGTATGCGACTTGTTGAAGCCGTAGTCGCAGAAGGGCAGCAACATGTCCCACAGCGTCTGGAACGCATGCTGTGAGTACCCGTGTTCGAGCATGCCCTTGCCGAGCTGCTCGTTGTGCTTCTCCAGCTCCTTGCGCTTCTTCTTGCCCATCGCGCGGCGCAGCACGTCCGCCTCGCCGAGGGTGTAATCGCCGACCTTGCGGGCGATCGCCTGGACCTGCTCCTGGTAGACGATCAGGCCGTAGGTCTCGTCCAGGATCTCGGCGAGCGGTTCTTCGAGCTCAGGGTGGATCGCGACGACCGGCTTGCGGCCGTTCTTGCGATCCGCGTAGTCGTTGTGCGCGTTGGCGGCCATCGGGCCCGGGCGGTACAGCGCCAGCACCGCGGAGATGTCCTCGAACTTGTCCGGGGCCATCTGGCGCAGCAGCGTCCGCATGGGCCCGCCGTCGAGCTGGAACACTCCCAGGGTGTCGCCCCGGGACAGCAGCTTGTACGTGGTCTCGTCGTCGAGCGGCACCTGCTCAAGCACGATCTTCTCGCCGCGGTTGGCCTCGATGGCGGCGAGGCAGTCGTCGAGCACGGTGAGGTTGCGCAGGCCGAGGAAGTCCATCTTCAGCAGGCCGAGCGACTCGCACGCGCCCATGTCGAACTGGGTGATGATGGCGCCGTCCTGCTCCCGGCGCTGGATCGGAATGAGGTCGAGGAGCGGCTCCGCAGAAAGGATCACGCCCGCCGCGTGCACGCCCCACTGGCGCTTGAGGTTTTCCAGCCCGCGGGCGGTGTCGACGACCCGCTTGACCTCCGGCTCGCCCTCGTACAGCTGGCGGAACTCGACCGCCTCGCCGTACCGCGCGTGGTCGGGATCGAAGATGCCGGACAGCGGAATGTCCTTGCCCATCACCGAGGGCGGCATCGCCTTGGTGATGCGCTCGCCCATGGAGAACGGGTAGCCGAGGACGCGGGACGCATCCTTCACCGCTTGCTTGGCCTTGATGGTGCCGTAGGTGACGATCTGCGAGACGCGGTCCTCGCCGTACTTCTCGGTGGCGTACCGGATCATGTCGCCGCGGCGGCGCTCGTCGAAGTCCAGGTCGATGTCCGGCATGGTGACGCGCTCGGGGTTGAGGAAGCGCTCGAAGTACAGCCGGTGCTCGATCGGGTCGAGCTCGGTGATGCCGAGCGCGAACGCCACGATCGACCCCGCCGCCGAACCGCGACCTGGACCGACCCTGATGGCGTTGTCCTTGGCGTAGCGGCAGAGGTCGGCGACGACGAGGAAGTATCCCGGGAACCCCATCTGGCAGATCATGGCGAGCTCGTAGTCAGCGCGGTCCCGGCGATCGTCCGGGATCCCGTCCGGGTAGCGCCGCGCCAGCCCGCGGTCGACCTCGACCCGCAGCCACGACTCCTCGGTCTCGCCCTCCGGCACCGGCGACCGCGGCATCAGGTCGCGGTGGGCGAAGACGCTGTCGTAATCGCCGCAGCGCTCCGCGATGCGCAGCGTGTTGTCGCACGCCTCGGGGATCTCCTGCCACAGCCGGCGCATCTCCGCAGGCGACTTCAGGTAGAAGTCGTCGGCATCGAGCTTGAACCGGTTGGGGTCGGCGAGCGTCTTGCCGGACTGCACGCAGAGCAGCGCGCTGTGCGTCTCGGCGTCGGACGGGTAGGTGTAGTGCAGGTCGTTGGTGGCGACGAACGGCATGTCGAGCTCGCGGGCGAGCTTGATCAGGTCCTTCTGCGCGCGCTGCTCGACCGGCAGGCCGTGGTCCATCAGCTCGCAGAAGAACGCGTCCTTGCCGAAGATCTCCTGGAACTCGCCGGCGGAGCGCTTCGCCCCCTCGTAGTTGCCCTGCCGGAGCAGCGTCTGGATCTCGCCGGAGGCGCAGCCGGTCATGCCGATGAGGCCGCGGCCGTACTGGGCGAGGATCTCCTTGTCCATCCGCGCCTTGTAGTAGAAACCCTCCAGGCTGGCGAGCGAGGACAGCCGGAACAGGTTGTGCAGGCCCTCCGTGGTCTCGGCGAGCATCGTCATGTGGGTGTACGCGCCGCCACCGGAGATGTCGTCCTCACCGCCCTCGGCCCAGCGCACCCGGCTCTTCTCGAACCTGCTGCCGGGAGCGAGATACGCCTCGGTGCCGATGACCGGCTTGATGCCTGCCGCCTGCGCGCCCTGGAAGAACTCGTACGCGCCGTACAAGTTGCCGTGGTCGGTCATCGCGAGGGACGACATGCCCTGCCGCTCGCACTCGGCGAACAGATCGGGTAGCCGAGCAGCACCGTCGAGCATCGAGTACTCGGTGTGCACGTGCAGGTGCGCGAAGCCCTCGCCCTCGGAACCGGCCGACCCGCCCACGCTCGGTCCTCCTTCGAGTACGGCTGCGAATCGAGCCTAGCCGCCGCTACGGACAGCACCTCGCAGACCCGCCGGGTGCCGCCGTGTCAGCAGCTCAGCTCGCTGGAGCGGGCTGAGCTACTGACTGATGACGGGTGGTTGGCCGCCTCGGCGGAAAGGCCCGCCTGGATCACCGCGTCCACCACGGCGGCGAGCCGTTCCTCGCCGAGCCGCGGGGCGCGGCGCGCCATCGCGCGTACGATCTCGCGCTCCCGCACAGGGTCGCGACCGGCGTACCCGCCGACCGGCTTGATCTTCTGGATCACCGCCGCGATGTCGGCGCGCTGGTCGAGCAGCGTGGCGATGGCCGCGTCGGCACGGTCGATCGCGTCCCTGCCGTCGCCGAGCGTCTCCGGCGGGCCCTCGGTACGCAGCAGCGGTGCCAGCACCGTCGCCTGCTCGGTCACCTGCGCGACCAGCTCGGGTCGTGCGGCCAGGTCCAGCAGCAGGCCGTCCGCGCCGGCCGACACCGCGGCCGGCGCAAGGTCCGGGTCGCCTCCCACGTCCACCACGACCGGCATGCCGGTGCGTTCGCGCGTCTCGCGTACGAGCCGGAAGTCGATGACGAGGTGGTCGACGGTGCTGCTGCGGCTACCGCCCTCGCACAGCATCACCTGCGTGTTGCCCTCGGCGGCGCAGTACTCGGCCGCGGCCAGCCACTCGTCCGGCGTGGCACCCCAGCCCCGCTGCACCAGCACCGGCATGCGCAGCCGGCCGACCGCCCGCAGCAGCTGGAAGTCCTGCATCCATCCCGCGCCGACGAGCACGCCGTCGGCGTGCGTCGCGATCGCGGGCAGGTCCGCGGCGGAGAACGGCTCCACGACGAGAGGCCCGCGCACCTCGTCGCGCATCCGGGGCAGCTCCTCGGCGGCCGGACGGCTGCCGTGGTGCCTGCGCAGGCTGGTGACGACGACGGCGGCGCCGCTCCCCGGCCCGGCGAACACCGGAACCGCCCCGGCTCCGATGCGTGCCTTGCCCAGTCGTACCTCGCGACTCGCGGGGTCCCCTTCGGGGAAATCGGACACGGCTCCTCCTACGGTGATCGGTGCCGGTCCGCGCTCCCGAACCGGCTGGTGAATGGCCCAGTCATGACGAAAGCCAGAGACGTGTGTCTCTGGCTTATGCCGGCTCGGGGGATGCGGGTCAGGGAGTGGTCACGCTGCCGCACCGGCCCGAGCCGGCTCGGTAAACGCGTAATAGACCTTACCCACGGCAAGCACTCTATCGCATCGTCCGTATCCGGGACGGCGACGTCTCACCGTACGAGACCGCCCGGCGATGATCGGCTACGACTCGGCGGCCACGACCTCGAGGGCGTGCCGCAGGTCGTCGGGGTAGTCGCTCTCGAACTCCACCCACTGGCCGCTGCCCGGGTGGGTGAAGCCGAGCCGGACCGCGTGCAGCCACTGCCGGCGTAACCCGAGCCGCTCGGCGAGCACCGGGTCGGCGCCGTACATCAGGTCGCCGGCACACGGGTGGTGGACAGCGGCCATATGCACCCGGATCTGGTGGGTGCGCCCGGTCTCCAGCTTGACCTCGCACAGGCTCGCGTACCGGAACGCCTCCAGCGTGTCGTAGTGGGTGACACTCGGCTTGCCGCCGGCCACGACCGCCCACTTGTACTCCTCGCGGGGGTGCCGGTCGAGCGGGGCGTCGATCGTGCCGCGCAGCGGGTCGGGGTGGCCCTGGACGAGCGCGTGGTAGGTCTTGTCGACCGTACGCTCGCGAAACGCCCGCTTGAGCGAGGCGTACGCCCGCTCGGACCTCGCGACGACCATCGTGCCGCTCGTGCCGGCGTCCAGCCGGTGCACGATGCCCTCCCGCTCGGCCGCCCCGGCCAGGCTCAGGTGGTAGCCGGCCGCGGCGAGGCCGCCGACGACGGTCGGGCCGTCCCACCCCGGGGCTGCGTGGACCGCCACACCGATCGGCTTGTCGAGCACGCAGATGTCCTCGTCGTCGTGCAGGATGCGCATGCCGGGCACCGGCTCGTGCTCCGCCCGCACCGGCGCAGGCGGGTCGGGCAGACGGACGTCCAGCCACTGCCCGCCGCCGATGCGCGCGGACTTGCGCGCCGGCACGCCGTCGACCAGCACCTGGCCGTCGGCGACCAGATCGGCCGCGGCCTGCCGCGAGAGCCCGAGCATGCGCGCGAGCGCCGCGTCCAGGCGCTCACCCTCGAGGCCGTCCGGCACCGGCAGGGTCTTGCGGTCACTCATGTGCCTGCGATGCGTCCCCGGACTCGCCGCTCTGCCGCCCGACACGGGTGCCGTCGATTCCGATCCCGCGAAACGCGAGGACGATCGCCACCGCGCCCCCGCACACGATGGCGCTGTCGGCGAGGTTGAAGATCGGCCAGTACGGCAGCTGGATCCAGTCCACGACATGGCCGTGCAGGAATCCCGGAGCCCGGACGACGCGGTCGATCAGGTTGCCGACAGCGCCGCCGAGGATCAGGCCCAGCGCAAGCGCCCAGCCGCGGCTGCGCAACCGACGTGCCGTACGGATGATGACGACGGCGACCGCGGCCGCGAGCACCGAGAAGACCACGGTCAGCCCGGCACCGAACCCGAACGCCGCGCCAGCGTTGCGGATCACGTGCAGCCGCAGCAGGCCACCGAGCAGCGAGACGGGCGGGTGACCTTCGAGCTTGGCCACGACGATGGCCTTGGTGATCACGTCGAGCGCGACCACGGCCGAGGCGACGCAGGCGAGCACGGCCGCACGCCGGGGTAGTACGGTCTCGTTCGACCCCGCCTCGCCGCGCAGGCGTGCGTCGTCTGCGGGAACCTGTTCGTCCGTAGCCACCACCCGCAAGGCTAGCCCCCTCCCCGACCCGCACGGGCGCGGATGCACCCACGTCGCCCACACCCTCCGGTGATCATGAAGGATCGTCGTGGCTATAGCGACGACGACCCTTCATGATCACCGGGATAAGCAGGCCTGCGGTGCTAGCGGCGTTCCTCGAGCTGCTTGCAGTTGACGCAGAGGGTGGCGCGCGGGAACACCTTCAGGCGCGCCTTGCCGATCGGCCCTCCGCAGTTCTCGCAGACCCCGTAAACGCCCGAGTCGACCCGCTCGATCGCCCGCTCGTTCTGTGCGATGAGGTCGCGGGAGTTGTTGGCCAGCGAGATCTCGTGTTCCCGCTCCGACGCCTTGCTGCCCTGGTCGGCCTGGTCCTCACCCGCACCGTCAGTACCGTCTCGCAGTCGCGATGCGATGTCGGACTGGGCGCGCTCGACCTCCTCCTCCAGCCCCGCGATTTCGACGGCGAGACGCTCGCGGATCTCCGCGAGCTCCTGCTTGGAGTAGCCGGACGCCTTCGCCGGCTGCGGTAGGTGCTCGGCGCGCTTGCCGGCCGCCGCCTTCTTCGCCGGTGCCTTCTTGGTTGCGGCTTTCCTGGCTGGAGCCTTCCTGACTGGCGTCACCTTTGTCGTTTTTGTCGCCTTCGTCGCGTGTGCTGCCTTCTTGGCGGTCGCCTTGCCTGCGGCCTTTTTCGTCGCTGCGGCTTTCTTGGTCCCTGCCGTCGCCTTCCGCGGCGTCGCCTTCTTGGACGTGGCCTTCTTGGCAGTCTTCTTCGCGGACGTCTTGGCCGCCGTGGCCTTCTTCGCCGCAGCCTTCTTCCCCGCGGCCTTCTTCGCCGGCGCCTTCGCACTCGATTTGCTCTTCTGCGCCACCACCCAGGCCTCCTCCGCCACGACGGTCGACGATGCGCATGATCACATCCAGCGCTCGCCGCATAGTAGGTCCAGCGTCTCACCGCGGCAACACGCCGAGCCGGTTATCGCCAGACCGGCCCTTAAACCCGGCAGCGCTCCGCAGGGGTAATCTCTTACAACGTGTTTGGAAAGGTCTAGTCCAACTCACCTCGTTGACTCTGCCGAACTGAGTAGCTTCGGCGCCCCGTCCTGGCACGGTTACCACCCGCTCGGCAAGGTTAGTTTCCAAACACGTTGTTACACTCGCACGTGCGTCGATGGGGACACGACCCGCTGCACGCAGCCACGAGCGACTCGGGGACGGTGCGAGCCCGAGGGCATGCGCAGCGTGGCCATCACCCCGGAGCTGCCGGAAGAACGGGCGCCCCCTACTAGACCCGGCCCAGGAACGAAGCGGACCCGCCTGTCGACGGGCCAAGGAGGGTGGTACCGCGGGGCCGTCGACCTCGTCCCTCCACCGAGCAGCGCGAACCACCGCGTGACGCTGATGTGAGGGGCTACCGCCATGGGATCACCGACGTTCCACCCACTGCCGTCCCGGGTGGACTTCCCCGCACTCGAGCGGGAGGTGCTCGACCGCTGGGAGGACCGCAAGGTCTTCGAGCGCTGCCTGGAGCAGACCGCGGGCGGGCCGCTGTGGGTGTTCTACGAGGGGCCGCCGACCGCGAACGGCGTGCCCGGCGCCCACCACATCGAGCCGCGGGTGTTCAAGGACCTCTTCCCGCGGTTCAAGACCATGCAGGGCTACCACGTGCCCCGCAAGGCGGGCTGGGACTGTCACGGCCTCGCGGTCGAGCTCGCCGTGGAGCAGGAGCTCGGCCTGTCCGGCAAGCCGGAGATCGAGAAGTACGGCATCGCGGAGTTCAACGCCCAGTGCCGGGAGTCGGTGCTCCGCCACGTCGACATGTGGGAGCAGCTCACCCGGCGGATGGCGTACTGGACGGACCTGTCCGACCCGTACCGGACGATGGACGCCGCGTACGTGCAGAGCGTCTGGTGGTCCTTGAAACAGATCTACGACAAGGGCCTGCTGTTCCGCGACTTTCGCATCACGCCGTACTGCACCCGTTGCGGTACGGGCCTCTCCGACCATGAGCTCGGCCAGCCCGACGTGTACCAGCCGGTCGCCGACCCGAGCGTGACCGTCAGGTTCCCGCTGCTCAGCGGGCCGGTCGCCGACAGGTACGGCTCGAACGAGGTCGACCTGCTCATCTGGACCACGACGCCGTGGACGCTGGTGAGCAACGCGCTCGTCGCCGTCGACCCGGAGCTCACCTACGCAGTGGCCCGCCCGCGCGACGGCAGTGCGCGTCCCGTCCTCATCGCCGAGGCACTCGTCGAGAAAGTGCTCGGCGACGGCTGGGAGGTGCAGGACCGGTTCACCGGCGCAGAGCTGGAGCGCAGCGCGTACCGGCGACCGTTCGACCTCATCGACGTCCCCGACGGTCACTTCGTCGCGCTCGGCGACTTCGTGTCGGTCGACGAGGGCACCGGGCTCGTGCACTGCTCACCGACGTTCGGCGCCGACGACTTCGCGCTGTGCCGCGCGTACGACGTGCCCATGGTCAACCCGATCGACCTGCAGGGCCGGTTCCTGCCGGAAATCCCCATGGTCGGAGGCACCTACTTCAAACGCGCCGATCCCACCCTGGTCGACAGCCTGGTCGAGCGCGGCCTGATGTTCCGGCACGAGACCGCCGAACACTCCTACCCGCACTGCTGGCGCTGCCACACGGCGCTGATCTACTACGCGCTGCCCGCCTGGTACGTGCGCACCACCGCGGCGAAGGACGCCCTGCTGCGCGAGAACGCG
>JBOHBN010000247.1:0-13926 GCA_050698355.1 Streptosporangiales bacterium
CGTCGCCGACCAGTGCGGCGCCGGCGCGCAACCGGTCCCGGGCGATCGCGACCATCGAGGGGCTCTGGTCCAGCCCGACGACCGTGCCTCGCAGGTGCCTGGTCAGGTAGCCCGTACCGCACGCGACATCGAGGGTACGTGCCTGCGGCAGGTCGGCGAGTAGCGCCACGAGCCGGTCGACCTCCTGCCGCCATCCCGGGCGGTCGCGCACGGCGAAGTGGCCCTCGCCCTCGTACCACTCGTCGTATTCGGGTGCCCGCTGGTTGTAGTACGCGGCGGTCCCCGCGTCACGCGCGAACGCGACCGCGCCCACGCCGTCATCACCGGCGGCCATCACCGGTTGCCGCGCCTGCGCGGGCGGGCACGCACGGTGATGCGCACCGGGGAGCCGGTAAAGCCGAACGTCTCACGCAGGCGACGCTCGAGGAACCGCAGGTAGCCCGCCTCGAGCGGTCCAGTGGTGAACAAGATGATGCGCGGTGGGCTTGCGCCCGCCTGGGTCGCGAACAACACGCGGGTCTGCCGACCGCCACGCACCGGCGGCGGGGTCGCCGCGGTGACCTCTGTGAGCCACGCGTTCAACCGCCCTGTCGATACCCTGGTCTGCCATCCCTCGAGCGCGCTGTCGAGCGCCGGCACCAGCCTGTTGACGTGCCATCCGGTGCGCGCGGCGAGATTCAACCGCGGCGCCCAGCGCACCCGGACGAGCTGGCGGTCGATCTCCCGCTCCAGCCGCTCGTGCCGTTCCTCGTCGAGCAGGTCCCACTTGTTGTACGCGATGACGAGGGCACGCCCCGCGTCCACGACCATGGAGAGGATGCGCAGGTCTTGCTCGGCGAGCGGTTCGCTCGCGTCGACGAGCACCACGGCGACCTCAGCGGTCCGTAGGGCCGTCTCCGTACGCAGGGACGAGTAGTACTCGCTGCCGGACGCCTCGCGTACCCGGCGCCGGATGCCCGCAGTGTCGACCAGCCGCCACGGCCGGCCCTCGAGCTCGGCGACCTCGTCGACCGGGTCGCGGGTCGTGCCTGCGGCTTCGTCCACGAGAGCGCGGTTCGTGCCAACGAGCGTGTTCAGCAGGCTCGACTTGCCGACGTTGGGCTTACCGACGATCGCGACGCGGGGCACGCCCGTCTCCTCGCGTTCCTGCGGCTCCACGGCGGGCAGCACGTCGAGTACGGCGTCGAGCAGGTCGCCGCTCCCCCGCCCGTGTACCGCACTCACCGGGCGCGGCTCGCCGAGGCCGAGGGCCCACAACGCCGCGGCATCCGCCTCGCCGCGCGCGTCGTCGACCTTGTTCGCCGCGAGTACGACCGGCCTGCCCGACTGCTGCAGGAGCCGCGCGACCTCCTGGTCGCCGTCGGTGACCCCGACCATCGCGTCGACGACGAACAGCACAGCGTCGGCAGTGTCGACGGCGAGCCGCGCCTGCTCGGTGACCGTCGCGGCGAATCCGTGGGCGTCCGGTTGCCACCCCCCGGTGTCGACGAGCACGAAGTCGCGGCCGCTCCAGTTCGCGTCGTACGCCACCCGGTCCCGGGTGACGCCGGGGACGTCCTCCACCACGGCCTCGCGCCGGCCGAGAATGCGGTTCACGAGAGTGGACTTGCCGACGTTCGGGCGGCCGACCACCGCAACGATCGGCGCCCAACTGGCCGACTGGTCGGCCTCCGTGCGCGCCGCCTCCCCTACGGGGGTCATGTGCCGCTCGCCGGGAGCCAACCGGTGAGGCGTGCCGCCTTCTCGTGATGCTCGACGAGACGGTCGCGCACCGCCGTCGCCGCCTCCGCGAGCACGCGGCGGGAGGAACGGTCGCCGTACGCGGTGACGTCGAACGGCTCGCCGAACACGACGTCGACCGCCGACCGCAGCCTGGGGGCCGTCCGGTCGCGCACCGACTCGACGATGCCGAAGCACACCACGGGCACGACGGGGGCCTGCGCTCGCAGTGCCAGCCAGGTAAGCCCGTCGCGCACCTGCCCGAAGTCGCCCGCGCCGCGCGTGCCCTCGGGGAAGATGCCCAGGACCTGCCCCTGCCGCAGCCAGCTGAGACAGGTCTGCAACGCTCCCCGATCGGGCACACCGCGCCGCACCGGGATCTGCCCGATCTGCCGCAGGAACGAGCCGAGCGGGCCGGAGAACATCTCCGCCTTGACCAGGAACCGCGCCGGTCGCGGGCACGTGCCGAACACGACGGGACCGTCGAGGAAGTGCCTGTGGTTGATCGCGAGGAGCACAGGTCCCGATGTGGGGACGTTCTCGCGGCCATGCGTCGTCAGCCGGTAGAGGCCGCCCGCGATCAGCTTCGCGAGGACGCGGCCGGGGCGTACGGCGCGGGGGTGCTCGGTCTGCTTGAGCGGGCGCCGGTCCTTGGGCACGCCTCGGTGCTCCTCGCCGCGTCGTACGGCGCTCATGTCACTGTCCCGGCCCGTGCACCCTGGATGAGCGCGAGTACGCGGCCCACCACCTCGGGCAGGCGCAGGCCCGTGGAGTCGATCTCGACGGCGTCCTCGGCCATCGCCAACGGCGACGACGCCCGGCTGGAGTCGAGCCTGTCCCGGCGCGCGATCTCGTCCAGCGTCACCTCCACAGAGGTGCCGAGCCGCGCCGCGCTGTCGGTGTTGCGCCGGTGCGCCCTGGTGTCGGCGTCAGCGGTGAGGAAGACCTTGACGGTGGCGCTCGGTGCCACGACCGTGCCGATATCGCGGCCCTCGACGACGATCGCGCCATTGCCGATCAGGGCGCGCTGCAGCGCGACGAGCCGGCGGCGTACCTCCGGCACCCGCGAGACCGCGCTCACGGCGTTCGTGACGGCGCGGCCGCGGATCGCCTCGGCGAGGTCGACTCCGTCGACGCTGATCGTCGGGTTGGCCGGGTCGGCGGCCACCTCGATGATCGGGCGGTCGACCTCAGCCGCTACCGCGACCTCGTCGTCGACCTGTACACCGTGCTGCAGCATCCACCAGGTGACCGCGCGGTACATCGCCCCGGTGTCGAGGTAGCGGAACCCCAGCTCGGACGCGACGGCGCGCGCCACGCTCGACTTGCCGCTCCCCGAGGGGCCATCGACGGCGACGACGAGGCTGCAAGGCATCGAGCACCGCATCCTTTCGGGCGTTTGGAGGATCCTGTCCGAGGTTACCGGGATATCGACCACCCGGCTGCACGGAGGCCCGTGACGAGCGCGTCCCGACCGTCCGGGCGGACGCTCAGCTCGACCATGCCGACGAGCGCGCCGGGCGAGTGCTCGATCGCCACGTCCTCGACGTTCACGCCGGACGCGTCGGCGTCGTGGAAGAGCTTTGCCAGCTGGCCCGGCCGGTCCGGGAGGACGACGGCGACGACGGCGTACGTACGCGTCGGCCCGCCGTGCTTTCCGGGCAGCGCTTTGCGGCCCGCGACGCCGCGTTCGAGCAGGTCGCGCACGTCCGACTCACCGCGCGCCTCACCCCTGCTCACCGCGCGCAACGCGTTCGCGAGCCGGTCCAGGTCGGAGGCCGTCGCCGCCACGATCTCGGCAACCTCGGCAGCGTTGCCCGCGAGTATCGAGGTCCACAGCCCGGGGTCGCCGTCGGCGACGCGGGTCACGTCACGGACGCCCTGCCCGGCGAGCCGGGTGTCCGCGTCGGTCAGCTGCGCGGCCAGCGCACTGGCCAGGACGTGTGGTGCGTGCGACACCGCCGCGACCGCCCGGTCGTGCTCCTCGGCGGAGAGCAGCAGCGGGTCCGCGCCGACGGCGTGCGCGAGCGCGGTGACCGAGCTGACCGCCTCGGGGGCGCTGTCGGACGTCGGGCACACCGCCCACGGCCGGCCGAGGAACAGGTCGCCCGCGGCCGCCGCCGGGCCGGAACGCTCACGGCCCGCGAGCGGATGGCTGCCGACGTACGTGCGGAGGTCGCAGCCGAGTCGCATCGCATCGTCGCGCGGCCGCTTCTTGACACTCGCGACGTCGGTGTACGCCGTCGCCACGCCACGCCGCTGCCAGGACGCGAGCACCTCACCCACCAGGTGCGGCGGCACCGCGATCACCGCGAGGTCGACCTGCTCCCCGTCGGTGTACGGGCTTCCCGCGCCCATCTCTGTCGCCAGCGACAGGTGCGCCTCGTCGGCGTCGTGGAGCAGCACCTCGATGCCCGTGGCGGTCGCCGCGAGCGCGACCGACGTGCCCACCAGCCCGGTGCCGGCGACGAGCAGCCGCTTGGGTGGCGCGGTATCGCTCACAGGCCGACCTCCTGGTACAGCAAGCCCACCTCCCGAGTGGTCAGGTCACGCAGCATGCCTTGCCGCAGATCGCCGAGCGCGACCGGGCCGACGCGCGTACGCGCGAGTCGCTCGACCGGGTACCCCGCGGCGGCCAGCAGGCGTCGAACGATCCGGTTCCTGCCCATATGCAGCGTGAGCTCCACCAGCGTCGCCCCAGAACCGCGGTCGACAACGCGGAAGTCATCGACCGCGGCCGGACCGTCGTCCAGCTCGATGCCCGAGCGCAGCGTCTGCCCCAGGTTCCCGCGTACCGAGCCGCGTACGTGCGCCAGATACGTCTTCTGCACGCCGTGGCTGGGATGCGCGAGCCGGTGCGCGAGCGTGCCGTCGTTGGTGAGCAGGAGCAGGCCCTCGGTCGCGGTGTCGAGCCGCCCGACATGGAACAGGCGCTCCGGCCGGTCGTGCACGTAGTCGGTGAGGCAGGCGCGCCCCTCCGGGTCGGCCATCGTGCTGACCACGCCCGCAGGCTTGTTGAACGCCAGGTACGCGAGGTCGGGCGCCGACGGGATGCGCATGTCGTCGACGCGGACGACCGCGCTCGCCACGTCGACCCGGGCGCCGAGCGTGGCCACCTCGTCGTCGACGGTCACCCGCCCCGCCGCGATCAGCTCTTCGCAGGACCGCCGACTGCCGAAGCCTGCCTGCGCGAGCACCCGCTGCAGCCGCGTACCCGCTGCCTCGTTCGGCTCACCGGCACTCACCCCACGGCGTCCTCGTGCTCGCCCATGTCGTCGAGCTCCGGAAGGTACGGTGCGATCTCGGGTAGCTCGTCCAGGCTCTGCAGGCCGAGACGCTCCAGGAAGTACCCCGTCGTGCGGTACAGCGCCGCGCCGTTCTCCTCAGCGCCGGCCTCCTCGATCAGACCGCGGCTGACCAGCGTGCGGACGACGCCGTCGCAGTTGACGCCGCGCACCGCGGATATCCGCGACCTGCTCACCGGCTGCCGGTACGCGATGACCGCCAGCGCCTCCAACGCGGCCTGGGTCAGCCGCGCCTGCTGGCCGTCCAGGACGAAGCGCTCGACAACCGGCGCCCACTCCGGCCGCGAGTAGAAGCGCCAACCGCCCGCGACCTCCCGCAGGTCGAAGCCGCGCCCGGCCTGCGTGTACTCGTCGGACAGCCCTCGCACCGCAGCCTCGACGTCGCCGCGCGGCACCTCCAGCACCTGCGCGAGCTGCACGCTGGGTATCGGCTCGTCGACGACCATCAGCACCGCCTCGACCGCGGAGCGCAGGGAGCCCTCCCCCGCGCCCGGCTGCTCGCCGGTCTCCGCCGGATCAGGCGACTGGTCGGTGCCTTCCTCGCGGTCGCTTACCCGTTCCTCGCTCACTCCACCTCCTCATCGGTCGCGGCATCGCTGGTGCCCGCAGTGTCCGACTCACCACCCGTCGTCGGCAGCGGGCCGTTGTCGAACTCGTCCGCGACCTCGACATCCCCCTGCTCGCCGCCGGCCCAGCGCACGTTCAGCTCACCGAGCGGCACGACCTGGTCGAAGACCACCGCGCCCTCGCGGAAGAGCTCCAGCAACGCGAGGAACCGCGCGATCCGCTCCACCGGCATCGTGCAGTCGCTGGTGAGCGCGCGGAAGCTGGCCTGACCGGTCGCACGCAGCCGGTCCACGAGCACGGCCGCCTGCTCGCGCACGCTGATCCGCGGGTAGTGGATGTGGTCCACGCCCACGGAGGGTGGCATCCTGGGCCGCATCGCCTGCCCCGCGAGCGCCGCGAACTCCTCGGGACCGAGCGCGAACACGACATCGGGGAGCAGGTCGGCGTACCGCGGTTCCAGTGTCACGCTGCGCGGGTACCGCTGGCTCGCCGCCGCCATCCGGCCGGCGAACTCCCCGGACATCTCCTTGTACGCGCGGTACTGCAGCAACCGGGCGAACAGCAGGTCACGGGCCTCCAGCAGCGCGAGGTCCTCCTCGTCCTCGACGGCGGCCTGCGGCAGCAGCCGCGCGGCCTTCAGGTCGAGCAGCGTGGCTGCGACGACGAGGAAGTACGTGGTCTGCTCGAGGTCCCACTCCGAGCCGTACTGGTTGATGTAGCCGATGAACTCGTCAGTGACCTTGGCGAGCGCGATCTCTGTGACATCGAGCTTGTGCTTGGAGATGAGACCGAGCAGCAGGTCGAACGGTCCCTCGAAGACGTCGAGGTGCACCTCGAACCGCGGCCGGTGCGACGTGATCGCCGCTTCGCCCTCGTTCGCCTCGATCGGTGCGGGCGGTACCTCCCCTGCAGCAGCGTCGCGCGACTCGCCCATCTCGCTCAGTGCTTCCCCCGCGACCGCATCGCGCGACGACGCCGCTTCCTCGGCACCTGCCCGTATCGCGCGATCAGCTCCCTCGCTCACCTGCGTCACGCTACCTACTCCCCCGCACGCGGGCGGCGGCGCGTCACTGGTCGCGGAGCCGCTGGACGAGCACGCCGTCCGCGCCGTGCTGCTCGAAGTCCTCCAGCAGGCAGGCGATCGCCTCGCGTACGAGCCGGCCGCGGTCGAGGCTGAGCCGGTGCTGACGGCGCAGCACCAGCCGCGCCTGTTCCAGGTCGAACAGCTCGTCGGCCGACACGTACACGGTGATCTTCTCGTCGTGCCTCTCCCGCCCGGAGCTGCGGCGGGCGAGCGGCTCCTGGGCGCCCTCGCCGACCTCGTCGGCGCCGGGCACCAGGCGTACCGGTGGGGTGCCATCGGCGGCCACCGCATCGGTGTCCGCAGCGGCGGTACGGCGGAAGAACTCGCTCGCCCCCGGCAGGCTCACGCGGCGTGCCACCTGGCAAGCACCTCCTTGGCGAGGTTGCGGTAGGCGCCCGCGCCGGTCGAGTTGGTGGCGTGTGCCGTGATCGGCTCGCCCGCGACCGTCGCATCCGGGAACCGGACCGTGCGGTTGACCACGCTGTGGAAGACCCGGTCACCGAACGCCTCCACCAGGCGTTCGAGCACCTCGCGGGTGTGCAGCGTGCGCGAGTCGTACATCGTGGCGAGGACGCCCTCGACGGCGAGCTCGGGGTTGAGTCGTTCCTGGACCTTGTCGATCGTGTCGAGCAGCAGCGCGACACCGCGCAGGGCGAAGAACTCGCACTCCAGCGGCACGATGACGCCGTGACTCGCGGTCAGCGCGTTGACGGTGAGCAGGCCGAGCGAGGGCTGGCAGTCGATGAGGATGACGTCGTACTCGCCGGCCGGCTCGCGCAGCGCGCGGTCGAGCGCCTGCTCGCGGGCGACCTCGCCGGCGAGCTGCACCTCCGCGGCGGACAGGTCGATGTTGCTCGGCAGCAGGTCGAGACCCTCGACCCTCGTCGGGCGTACGACGTCGGCGAACGTCACCCGTCGCTCCATCAACAGGTTGTAGACGGTCTGGTCGAGCTCATGCGGGTTGACGCCGAGACCGACCGAGAGGGCGCCCTGGGGGTCGAAGTCGACGAGCAGCACCCGGCGGCCGTGCTCTGCGAACGCGGCGCCGAGGCTGATCGCGGTTGTCGTCTTGCCGACCCCGCCCTTCTGGTTGCACAGTGAAACGACCCGCGCCGGGCCGTGCGTGCTGAGGGGCGGCGGGTCGGGGAACTTCGGCATGGATCTGCCGGTCGGCCCAACCTTGCGCCGTTGCTTCTTGTCGTCGCCCTCCGCCGGACGCCGCTGGTCGTCGGCGGCGAACTCCTCCACCGGCAGCGTGGGCGTGCGGTTCACGGGCGCGTCGAGCACCGGGTCGGCCGGTGCGTGCGGGTCCGGAGGCGGCCCGTACCCGCGGTCGGTCGCCGGGTCGGTTGGCCGGGGTGCCTGTCGGGCATGCGTCGGATCGGTCAAGACAACTCCACCTCGTCTGCAGGGCCGGGCGGCGAATCGCGTACGGCTCCGGCGGTACCGGGTCGTCTACTGGTTCGAGCGTAGGAACCAACCGGCCGCGAAGCCGTGCACTCGCGCGGCGTGTCGCGAAGTTTCTCTGTCGACATTTTTCGCGGCCTACCGTCGCACCGTTACACGGTGATCATGAAACATGTTCGCAGCTATGGCTACGGCAAATCTTCATGATCACGCGGGTAGTCGGTCGCTCAGCCGCGGGCGCGGGGATGCGCGAGCGCGTAGACCTCGCGCAGCTTGTCCACGGTCACCAGCGTGTACACCTGTGTCGTCGTCACCGAGGCATGGCCGAGCAGCTCCTGCACGACCCGGATGTCGGCACCGCCGTCCAGCAGGTGCGTGGCGAACGAGTGCCGCAGCGTGTGCGGCGACACGCCGGACAGCCCGGCCCGGCCGGCCGCCTGCTGCAGCACCGTCCACGCGCTCTGCCGGCTCAGCCGGCCGCCGCGCGCATTGACGAACAGCGCCGGCATTCCGCGCCCCCGCGCGGCCAGCACCGGTCTGGCGCGTACCAGGTGGGCCTCGACCGCCTCGGCGGCGTAGCGGCCCATCGGGACGAGCCGCTCCTTGCCGCCCTTACCCCGCAGCAGCACCGTGTCCTTGTCGCCGGCCACATCATCGACGTCGAGGCCGACCGCCTCGGAGATGCGGGCGCCCGTGCCGTACAGGACTTCGAGCAACGCGCGGTCCCGTACGCGCAGCGGGTCGTCCGCGCCCGCCGCCTCGCCCAGCGGCCCCGCGGCGTCGAGCAGGCTTTCGACCGCATCGACGTCGATGGCCTTCGGCAGCCGCTTGGGCAGTGCCGGCGGCCGCACCTCCCGGGCCGGGTCGGACTCGGCCAGGCCCTCCCGCACGGCGAACTTGTGCAGCCCGCGTACGGCGACGACGGCGCGTGCGGCCGAGCTCGCGCCGAGCGCCGCATGGTCGTCGTCACCCTCGCGCAGGGCGACCACGAACGCCGCGACATCCTCCCGGCCGACGGCACCCAACTCGCGTACACCGCGGCCCGCGACCACCTCGGCGTACCGCTTGAGGTCCCGCTCGTAGGAGAGCAGCGTGTTGCGGGCCAGGCCGCGTTCGACCGCAAGGTGGTCGAGGTACGCCCGCACACCGTCCGCGAGTGGCGTCACCGTGCCCGTCGTGGTCATGAGGCCGATGCCGTGCCTCAGCCGAGCGCGGCGCCGACGGGTACGGCAGGCAGCCCGTGGGCTTCGGCGACGGGTTGGGAGGTGACCTGGCCGGCGTGGGTGTTGAGCCCGCGGGCGAGGTTGGGGTCGTCGAGCAGGGCCTGCCGCCAGCCCTTGTCGGCCAGCGCAGCGACGTACGGAAGGGTGACGTTGGTGAGGGCGTGGGTGGAGGTGTTGGGTACCGCGCCGGGCATGTTGGCCACGCAGTAGAACACCGAGTCGTGCACCCGGAACGTCGGGTCGGCGTGCGTGGTGGGGTGGGAGTCCTCGAAGCAGCCGCCCTGGTCGATCGCGATGTCGACCAGCACGCTGCCGGGCTTCATCCGCGCGACCAGGTCGTTGGACACCAGCCGCGGCGCCTTCGCGCCGGGCACCAGCACCGCGCCGACGACCAGGTCGGCGTCGACGACGGCGCGCTCGACCTCGTAGGCATTGGACATCACCGTCTGCAGGTGACCGCGGTAGATCTTGTCGGCGTGCCGCAGCTTGTCGATGTTGTTGTCGAGGATGATCACCTCGGCCTGCATGCCCAGCGCGATCGTCGCCGCGTTCATGCCCGACACCCCGGCGCCGATGACCACGACCTTCGCCGCATATACACCTGACACCCCACCGAGCAGCATGCCGCGGCCACCGGAAGCCGCCTGCAGGCAGTGCGCGCCGGCCTGCGGCGCCATCCGCCCGGCGACCTCGCTCATCGGCGCGAGCAGCGGCAGCGACCCGTCCGGCAGCTGCACGGTCTCGTACGCGATCCCGGTCACCTTCCGCTCCAGCAGCGCAGCCGTGCACTCCCGCGACGCCGCCAGGTGCAGGTAGGTGAACAGCGCCTGCCCCGCGCGCATCCGGCCGAACTCCTCAGCGACCGGCTCCTTGACCTTCAAGATCAGGTCGCCGTTGGCCCACACCTCGTCAGCAGCGGACAAGATCTTCGCCCCGGCCGCCTCGAACTCATGGTCCGGGATCGACGACCCGACCCCGGCATCGGCCTCCAAGAACACCTCGTGGCCATGCCCCACCAGCTCGTGCACCCCCGCAGGTGTGATCGCCACCCGGTACTCGTGGTTCTTGACCTCCCGGGGGACCCCGACCTTCACCGCTGCCACCTCCACGTTCGTTACGTCGCCGGGCCCGCATCGGCCTGGTCGTACCAGGAGTCTAGACCGCCATCGGGACGGCGTTGATCGCGCGGGCTGGCCGGCGGAGAACCACTACCAGGCGCGGGGTGTCAGGCACCCGCGGTAGTGCAGCTGAGTCAGTCCTTGGCGGCCCCGCGCCGCGGGCCGGTCAGGACGGCCGACAGCTGCTGGTACAGCTGCCGCGCGGTCTTTCGATCCGCCGGTGAGATGGCAAAGTCTTCGGGATCGTAATACTCGGGGGTGTGCGGGTCCGGCACCCTCGTCGGCGTGAGGTGGCTGCCGCCCAGCGGCACCCATTCGGTGTGCGCAGTCGGTTCCACGTCTTCGGCAAGCTCGTCGTGGGACTCGCCGAGCCACTCCCGCAACCGCTCCCGCACGTCTCGTACTCGGTCCATGCCGTCCTCACCCACGACGTCGGAGCCGGCGGCGGATTGAAGCCGTGCCGCCTCGGCGGGGGTAAGGGGCAGGGCCGAGTAGAGGTCGTCGATGATCCCCTGAAGGTCTCCGTCGTCCACCGTCGGTTTGAGCGCCAGGAGGTTGCTTGGCTCGTCGAGCTCGGGGATGCGGTTCTCCGGCCTCGTGTTGCTGTAGACGCCGAGCAGGCCCCAAATGCCACCCGCCGCCAGCAGCGGCGGCTCGACAAGGATGTTGAGGGGGTGGCCGCTGGGTAGGTCGTTGTAGGCACGTAGCGGTGGGTTGTCCGCCGCGTTGAGCCAGGCCTCGGACAAGGGTGTGATCTCGCCGCCCCAGGTGCCAGGGGACGCGTCCTCCCACAGGTCACGGGACAGTTCGGCAAGCTTGAGATTTCCGTGCGCCAACTCCCGCACCGCCTCGTTGTACGCGAGCGCCTGCGGGCTGACGTTCTCGGTAAACGTCGGACAGGCGTCCGCGATGCGTGCGAGCAGCGCCGCGCCGGTGAGGTCCGCGCTGTTGGCGTAGTTGAGGATCTGCTGCACTCGAAATGTGATTTCGGGCTCTACGGAGTAGACAAGGTCGGGTACGTCGTTCGTGTAGTCCGAACCCAACGAGTTGGTCGGGAACTTCGCATACTTGACGGTGCCGTCGTTCTCGACCGAGTAGGTACCGTTCTCATCGGCACCGATCTCACTCAGGACGTTCTCGAGTTCCTGCTTGGCCTTGGTGAGCGCCCGGTACAGGCCGTCCGTCGCCGCCATTCCCGCCCGCATCTGCAACTTGCAGGCCTCGAGCGCGAGGGAGTTCGTCTGCAGGACGGCGGCTGCCTGTGGCTGTCCCTCGCCCGACCACACCTGCCCGGCGTCGATGACCCGCTTCACCTCGCTGTCGAAGTACGTCGCCGCGTTGCCCGCGTACGGCTCGGCCTCGTGAAAACCGAGCGACAGGAAGGCACCGGGGACGATGCTCTGCAGGGTGGGAACGTTGACGGCCATCGCGTCACTTCTCCAGGTTGAGCGTGAAATCGATGGTCGGTAGCGCGGCTACCGGGCCCTCGTACAGCTCAGCGGCATCGGCGTCGGTGTCCATTACGGCGGCAGCGGTCCCTTCGAGCTTCGCGCTCAGCGCGCGCATGGCGTTGCTTCCGTCCCCGAAGGCTTGCCGCCAGGCGGATACGCATGCCCGCGCCGGGGCGGCCGACTCGAGCACGCTCAGGCCCGCGCCGGCCGTGCCCTCATCGACGGTGAACGACCGTTTCGCCACCTCGACCTGGGGCGCAACCACGGACTCGCAGCTGTTGACGACCGGTCGTAATCGTTCGGGATATATCGTGATCTCGGCCACGGCCACCCACCCTTCCCGCGAATACGGTCGCTACTCAGACCGTGAATCGGAGGCGATGGTTCCCCTACGCAGGGACGTGTGGCGCACGGCACAGCGCGATCCGGGGCTGGCCGATGTGCCATCTCGCGCGGTGACCCGTCAGGATGTGTTCTGTGGGTGGACGGCACAAGGCACCGGCGGCGACGGCGCACCGTGCGCGCCTCGGTACGCGCGTGGGTGCGGCGCTACGTCGACCTGGCCGCCACACGCCCCCGTCCGGCGTGCCCGCAGTCCGGGTCTGGGTGCTCGCCGAGGCCGCGGCGGTCGCGCTGGTCGTGGGCGTCGCCGGCGTGCTCGTCGTCGCCTCGCACATCGTCGTGGACTGGCGCGAGCCACTGGTCGGCGCGGCTCTGCTGTTCGCGCCACTCGCGGTACGGCACGTGGTGCTTGGCGTGCGGCACCGCTGGTTGGCGCTCGCCGGGGGCTACGTCGCGCTCTTCGGGCTCGGTTACGCGGTCCTGCGCGCCGCCGAACTGCTGTGGTCGTCGACGACCGGCGGGTTCCTCGCCGCGGGTGTCGGAGTGCTGCTCTGCGGCGCCGCGTTCTTCCTCGTCAGCAGCCTCCGCACCTCCCCGTTGGAGCGCTCGTCGCGAGATGAGCCGCATGGCCACGAGGTGTCCGCGCCGGTGGACCCGGCCACCGAGCCGACGGGGCCGCTGCCGCGCGTTTCGGTGAGTCGCGACGGTGACTCCGGGAGCACCGGAATGGATGCCGACCCGCCGACGGACCGGTTCCCCCTTGTGGACGGCGACCCTGACACCGAAGCGCTGCCGCTCATCCGTCCCGACGAGCAGCGCCGCGCCCAATAACAAGGCTGTCAGTGCCTCGTTGAGCCGTGGCTCAACGAGGCACTGACAACTTGCAGGGACTGGGCGAGATGCGGTCAGCGCTCCGGCGCGTCGGCGGGGCGCAGCGACGCGTAACCGTCAGCGCGGGCCGCCCACGCGGCGAGCGCACCGTGCACCAGGGTCGGGCTGTGCAGGTCGCCGGCGAGGATCTTGCCGACGATCTCCGCGAGCGGCACCCACGCGATCGGCATCCCCACCTCCTCGCCGTGCAGGTCCTCCGGGCGTCCTGCCGCGATCGGGCGGACGCCGCGGGCGAGCAGCATCCGCAGCCGCTCGGCCGACGCGCCCGGACTCATCCGGACGTCGACGAGCGTGCACCAGTCGTCCGCCTCGTAGCCGGTCTCCTCGTACAGCTCGCGCCTGCCGACCTCCAGCAGCGTCTCGCCGTCCATGTCCCGCAGCCCCGCCGGCGGCTCGAACAGGAACGCGCCGACCGGATGCCGGTACTGCCGGACGAGGAGTACGCGCTCGCGCTCGTCGAGCGCCAGGATGCCGACCGCCCCGGGGTGGGTGATGTAGTCGCGCACGACCTCGCCGGCGGCGCCGAGCCCGACGGTGTCGCGGTGTACGTCCCACACCTTGCCGCGGAATGGCACCTCCCGGGCGCCGACGGGCAGCGACGACGGCTCGTCGACGATCTCCCCTTGCCACAGCGTCGTTCCACCGGGAATGACGAGGTCCTCCACCTGCTCGTGCCCGGTCACGCGTTCACCACGTCCTCGATGGTCTGCACCGCCGCGACGCCGTCGCCGACCTCGTCCTGCTCGCGCGGCCAGTCGCCGAGGCCCTCGGCGTGGTGGATCGCCGCGGCGACGAGCCCGGCGAACAACGGGTGGGGAC
>JBOHBN010000248.1:0-2589 GCA_050698355.1 Streptosporangiales bacterium
CGTGGTGCCTCATGTCAAGATGCCCGCGAAACCTGGTCCGTGCCTCAACTGGGGATGCCCGCGAAACCGAGGTCAGCTGGCCTTGACTCGGATTCCCTTGCGCACGTCGGGCAGGGCGCTGGGGACCGAGGCGAGGTAGAGCTGCTCGGTCTTGTCCTTGGCGAGCTTGAGCAGCACGGCCTGTAGGTCGGCGATCTGGCGGGCGATCTCGGCCGGGTTCAGCGAGTCTCGGTAGGCGACCAGCTCGGCCTGCTGGGCGGGCGAGAGGACCCCGGCGGCCAGGAGCCGATCGGCCGGCGTGGCCGGCGTGTCGTAGAGGCGGGTGCGCCGTCCGTTGCGGTCGGTGCCGAACCCGATCGGCTTCTTAGTAGGTGTCAGATAGTTGAGACGGTCGTTGACCAGGCGCCACAGCCGGTTCAGCGCCGCCCGCTCGGCGTCGGTGTCGTAGCGGTAGTAGAACCCGTAGCGGCGCACCAGGTGGTTGTTCTTCGACTCGACCGTGGCCTGGTCGTTCTTCTTGTACGGGCGCGACCGGGTGAAGAAGATCTCCCGCTCGGCGGCCCAGGCGATCACGGCCTTGTTGAGGAACTCGGTGCCGTTGTCGAAGTCCAGCCCGGTCACCGCGAACGGGATCGCCTCCACCGCGGCCTTGAGTGCTGCCAGGACGTGGATGTGGGCGTTGTTGCGCACCGTGCGGGTGAACACCCACCCGGTGTGCACGTCGGTCAGGTTCACCGTGCGCGCGAACTCGCCGTTCAAGGTGGGTCCGCAGTGCGCGACCGTGTCGCCTTCGAAGAACCCCGGCTCGGCCTCCACCTCGTCCCCGGCCTTACGGATCTTGATCGACGAGCGCAGCAGCGGCGACGGCCTGGTCGTGGACACGCCCCGGATCGCATCGCCCGCCCGGGCTGTGCGCAGGTACCGGTCGATCGTCGCCGCCGACATCGACAGCAGCTCGCAGCACACCTGGGCGGAGTACCGGTCCTCGCCGAGCACGAGCTCGCCGTGGCGCTCCAGTCCATCGAGCTGGATGCGCATCGAGGCCGCCAGGTACTTTCCGCACTGTCCGCCGGAAGCCGCCCACACGCGCTGCAGCACCTTGATCGCGTCGTAGGAGTACTTCGGCGCCCGCGGCGCACGCGCCGCCTTCGCGACCTGCCGGCCGGACCCCGGCGGCGCCTTCGCAGCCGCGACCAGCCGCCGCCGCGCGTTGTCCCGCGACCAGCCGGTCACCTCCACGACCTGATCCAGCACCCGCCCCTTGTCCTTCTTCGACGCCTTCACGTACGCCTTGGCGTAGCGGGTGGTGACCTCGGCCCGAGACCCCATCGACAACTCACTCCTCATGCCCGTTCATGATCAACGTTTCGCGGGCATTCCTACGTGAGGCACGAGGAGCGCTTCGCGGGCAGACTTGATGAGTCTCGTCGTGCCCTAGGCACGAAGGGCGTACCTGACTATGCTGGCCGATCGGGACAGCCGCCCCGGGATCGTTGGCAACTCAGGATCATGCGAGCCGGTTCGGTGGCCCCTGGGGACGCGCCGCTCATCCGCTCGCGGGAGGGGGACTGGGCATGTCCGAGTACGAGGATCGGCCATCGCCGCCTCCGGGCGGGATACCACTCGACCTGGCGTTCGGCAGGAAGCAGCTGACGTCGATCTTTGATGGCCGGGTCGCGCTCGATCCGGCCGGCCAGCGGATCGCGTACCAGGTGCACACGCCCCCAGACGCCTCGGCTCTTGGTGGAGCGCGATTCCTCCCCTCCGGTGTCCCACAGAACGTGCTCGGCCAGCGGATCCACCTCACGACGGTCACCGGCGAACAGCCGGTCCCGATTGGTCCGGCGGGGGCGAATTCCTGGCACGCGTCGTGGTCACCGGACGGGCGAATGCTGGCGTTCTACTGCGACGAGGTCGGGTATCCCCAGCTCTGGCTGCACGAGATCGCGACTGGGCAGAGCCGACCGGTCGCCGATGTGGCGGTCAAGGCCAAGCTGTGGATCGGTGACGAGCCGCAGTGGCTGCCTGGTGGCGACGCAGTCGTCGTGCCGTTGGCCACGCTCGACACAGCCGCCGACGCCGAGAAGCCCACCGCGTCCGGTGAGGCCGGGCCAAAGGTACGCGTCTTGCGGAGCCGGGACGATGCCGACGAGACCGGCGAGCCCGGGTCGGCCGTCGAGCTCAACGACCACTTCATGCGGGAGAACAACGCGGCGATCGCGGCCATCGACCTCCGAGACGGGACGGTACGGGTGCTGGCCCCGGCCGACTCGACCCCGCCGCCGAGCGTGGTGCAGGTCTCCCCGTCCGGCCGGTGGATCTCATACCTCTCGGTGTTCCTGCAGGACGAGAAGACCAGCAGTCCCACCGCGGAGAGCTTCCACGACCTGGCGGTCGTGCAGACCGCGGGTGGCCCGGTGCGGGTGATAGACCGGCAGATCGCGAAATCGGCCTTCCCACCGGGCTATTACCTGGAGGGTTACCGGTGGCATCCGACGGAGGATCGGCTGGTCTGGCTCAAGAATGGGCAGCTGTGGACGGCGGACCTCGATGAGGAGCCCGGCACGCCGCGTCAGCTCGCCTCCGGAC
>JBOHBN010000249.1:0-41921 GCA_050698355.1 Streptosporangiales bacterium
AGCTGTTCCCCGACCACTGGTCGTTCATGCTGGGCGAGATCGCGCTCTACTCGTTCATCATCTTGATCCTGACCGGCATCTTCCTCACCTTCTTCTACACGCCGAGCCTCGAGGAAGTCGTCTACCACGGCTCGTACGCCAAGCTCGACGGCGTGACGATGAGCGAGGCGTACGCCTCCACGATCAACGTGTCGTTCGACGTGCGCGGCGGACTGCTCATCCGGCAGATCCACCACTGGGCGGCGCTGCTGTTCGTCGCGGCGATCATGGTGCACATGTTCCGGATCTTCTTCACCGGAGCGTTCCGCAAGCCGCGCGAGGTCAACTGGCTCATCGGCATCACGCTGTTCACCCTGGCGATGCTGGAAGGCTTCGCCGGTTACACGCTGCCCGACGACCTGCTCTCCGGCGTTGGCCTGCGGATCTTCGTCTCGGTGGTGTTCCTCGCGCTCCCGGTCATCGGCACGTACCTGATGTACTTCTCGTTCGGCGGCCCGTTCCCCGACGGCATCTCCGGAGAGTTCATCCCGCGGCTGTACAGCGTGCACATCCTGCTTGTGCCCGGCATCCTGCTCGCGCTGATCGGCGCGCACTTGATGATCATGTGGTTCCAGAAGCACACGGTGTGGGCCGCCAAGGAGCAGACCGAGCACAACACCGTGGGCCAGCCGTTCTTCCCCCACTTCATGGCGAAGACCGGCGCGTTCTTCATGGCCGTGTTCACGGTGTTGGCGTTCTTCGGCGCGTTCGTGCAGATCAACCCGATCTGGATGTACGGGCCGTACAACCCGGCGAACGTCACCACCAACGCCCAACCGGACTGGTACATCGGCATCCTCGAGGGTGGGCTGCGGATGATGCCCGGGGTCGAAACCACCTTCCTCGGCCACACGATCACCTGGAACACCCTGGTACCCGCGCTGATCGTTCCCGGGGTCATGTTCACGTTCCTGGCGCTGTACCCGTTTTTCGAGCGGTGGGCGACGGGTGACACCGCCTCTCACCAGATCCTCGACCGGCCCCGCAACGTGCCGATACGTACCGGCATCGGCGTCGGCTGGATCATGCTGTACGCCGTGCTGTGGGCAGCAGGCGGCAACGACGTCATCGCCACGACGTTCAACATCTCGCTCAACGTGACGACGTGGTTCTTCCGGGTCGCGACATTCGTCGCGCCCGTGCTCGGGTTCATCGTGACCAAGCGGATCTGTATCGGCCTGCAGCGCAAGGACCTGAACCTGCTGCACGAGGGCGTGGAGACCGGCGTCATCCGGCGCACGCCGGTGGGCGGCTACGAGGAGGCCACCAGGTCGCCCAGTCCGGAGACCCGGGCGGTGCTCGAGGCCGCCGTCGCCGAGCCGCCGCGCGAGCTCCCCGAGCTCGTCGATGAGCACGGGGTCGAGTCGAAGGGCAGCCTGGTGACCCGCGTGCAGACGGCGGCGCAGCACTGGTACACCCAGGACAACGCGCACACCGGCAACGGGCATGCCGAGGGCAACGGCCACGGCGAGGGCAACGGGCATGCCGAGGACGGCGAGCGCGCCGTCGAGGAAGGTCGCGGGGATGGCACCGGCGAGCAGGGAGAGCTCACCCAGACCCGCGAGTGACCCCTACTCCCGCCTCAGTGCTGGCGGGCGCACCTCGGTCGGTTACCGGGCGGTAGCTGACCGGGCTCACGGGAATGCGCGCGGAAACCGACCGCGGTCGCCGATGATCACCCTTCGCGGTTTACGTGATCGTCTGGGTGGCCGGCCGTCGCGTGAGACGACCGGTTAACGGGTACGAGGAAGCGTGCTTGGACCCGTTCTGATGATCATCGCGGCGCTGCTCAACGCAACGGCGTCGGTATTGCAGCGCCGCAGCGCCAAGGCCGAACCGGACTCCGCCGCGTTCTCGCTGCACATGTTCGTGGACCTGGCACGCCGGCCCGGGTGGTTCCTCGGCATCGCGGCGATGATCAGCGGTTTCATGCTGCACGCGATATCGATCTCGCTCTCGCGGATCGCGTTCGTGCAGCCGTTGCTCGTCGTGGAGCTGCCGTTCGCGCTCGTCCTGGCGTCGTTGACGTTCCGGATGCGGATACCACGCAAGGAGTGGCTGGCGATCGGTCTCCAGTCGGCTGGCCTCGCCGCGTTCGTCGGGTGCCTCGCTCCCACCGGAGGCAGGCCCGACAAGGTGCCGCTGACGATGTGGGCCCTCGCGATCGGCGTGACGGTCGCGATCGTCGGGGTCCTGGTCCTGCTCGGCTACCGCGGCCGGAACGAGCACCGTGCGGCTCTGCTCGGCGTCGCCACGGGCGCGGCCTTCGGCCTGAACTCGTCGCTGATCGCCGGCGTGGGCGCCTCGGTCAGCCACGGCGCCAGCCTGTTCACCACCTGGCAGACCTACGGTGTCGCGGTGGTCGGACCTGCTTCGTTCTTCCTGCTGCAGAACGCGCTGTCGGCCGGGAACCTGGTCGCATCCCAACCGGGCTTCACACTGACCAACCCGCTGGTGTCGGTCGCGTGGGGACTCGTCATCTTCGGTGAGCAGCCCAGGACCGGTGCCTTCCTCATCGGTGTGTTCGCGGGCGCGGCACTCATCACGGCCGGGACGATCGTGCTCTCCAGTTCCAGCCTGCTCGACCCGAACACCACGGGCGGCGAGGACCAATCCCCAGATCAGCCCGATCGCGGCGAGCCGCCGCAGCAGACGGAGCGCGATCCGCGCTAGCAGCCTTAGGCCGCTGCTGCCCGACGGCGACCGGCACCGGCACGCCCGCCGGTGTCGGTGAGCGGCCGCCCCGTGGTCTCCGGGGCCAGCCACGCCGAGGTGATCCCGCCGATCAGGCACACCGCGGCCAGGCCGAACAGGGTCATGGAGAGCCCGAACTGCGCCAGCGAGATCGGCAGTACGAACGTGCCGACGGCGGCGCCCAGCCGGGACGCGGCGGAGGCGACCCCCTCGCCGGAAGTACGCACGGCGGTGGGGAACACCTCGATCGGGTAGATGCCGGGCAAGATGCTCATGAAACCGTAGAACAGCAGGTACCCGAAGAAACACACCACCGTGATGCCGGTCGGCAGGTGCAGCACCTGGTGGAGCGCGACGACGGTCAGGAACATGGCGGTGACGAACATCGGCACGATGAGCAGTAACCGGCGGCCGATCCGGTCCACGAGGAACCACCCGATGGTCGCACCGATCAGGGCCACCACGGTGCCCAGGACAGCCGCGGCGATCGGGTTGGCCAAGCCGATCGTGTCCAGGATCTCCGCCTGGAAGAAGGTCAGCCCGAAGTACGGCAGCACGATGCAGATCCAGAAGACGCAGCAGAAGACCGTACGTCCCACATAGTCGCGGGCGAACAGCGTACGCCAGCGCGTCGTCTCTTCAGTCTCGTTCGCGAACTCCTTCGCGTCCCGCGTCTCCCCGGCAACCTCCAGGACCTCCTGCGCCTCCTTCGTACGGCCCTTGGACATGAGCCAGCGCGGTGACTCGGGCAGGCCGTGCCGCAGCAGCAGGATGATCGCGGCGGGGACGGCGGCGCTCGCCAGGACGTAGTGCCACGCCCACGGGAACGACCGCAGCACGAGGAAACCGAACAGGAACGCCAGCACGTACCCGACGTTCCACAAGATCTCGAGGATGCCGAGGTAGTTGCCGCGCTTCTTCGCCGGCGTGAACTCCCCCAGCAGCGGCGACCCGATCGAGTAGTCGCCGCCGATGGCGATCCCCATCGAGACACCGAGCACGACGACGACCCACAACGAGTTGACCGTGAACATCAGCACGGCGGCCACCAGGAAGACGCACAGGTCGATGATGAACATCGGTTTGCGGCCGGCCAGGTCGGTGATGTACCCGATGATCAGGCCGCCTATCAGCGTCCCGACCAGCGTCGACGCGGAGATCATGCCCTGGCCGAGCTCACCCACACCGATGTCGGAGATGAACGTCTGTCCCGCTATCACGGCGGCGATCGACGCGTAGACCCAGCCATCGAGGAACATGCCCCCACCGGTGGCGGCCGTGAGCCGGCGCAGGAAGGGCTTGGACGTCTGCGGTGTCGCGGCCGTGCCGCCACCGCGAGCATTTGGGGAGCCGTTGCCACGTACCATTCCGGTTATCTGCCCGGGCCGCGGCGCCTCCACCCTCGCGACGCGCTCCTATCCGTACAGCCTGGCCCAGTCCCTCGTCTTTGAGGATCACGATATGTAACTCCAGGGTCCCCTCTTGGGGACGCGTCCACGATCACTGACGGCGGTTCCCGCGCGGAGGTGGCGGGTATCCAGTCCGCATGCGGGCATTCGACAAAGGCGAGCGCACCCTGGCAGGCAACGAGAAGCCGCGGTCGGCACGCTGGCTACTCGCCCGAGGGGCGATGTGGGCCCTGCGCATGCTCCTGGTCGCCGGGGCGCTCTACGTGGCCGTACGGGTCCTGGTCCTGCTCGGCCTGGTCGTCGTCCCGTTCGTCGCCGCGTTGCTGCTGACCGCGCTCATCTGGCCGCTGGCGAAGCTTCTGCGACGGGTCATGCCCAAGCTTGCGGCCGCGTGGGCAACGCTGGTCATCTCCGTGGCCGTGCTCGGCGGCATCGGCTACGCGATCGGCCTGCGCGCCGCCGCCGAGTACCCGCAGCTGGTGGACCAGCTCGTCAACACCATCCACCAGCTGCGCAGCCTGGTCGCCCAGATGGGCCTGCAGATGTCGTTCAACGGGATCGAGGACGCCGCCGTCGGCTGGCTGCAGCAGCACAGGCAGACGCTGACGAGCGTGGCGGGGGCGGGCGCGACCTACGTCGGGGAGTTCGCCACCGGACTGGCGCTCGCCCTGTTCATCACCCTGTTCCTGCTCTACGAGGGCGAGCGCATCTGGTGCTGGCTGATCTCGCCCCTGGACGGCGACCAAGCACGACGGTGGCATCGCGCAGGGGGCGTCGCCTGGGAGACCATCACCGGCTACGTGCACGGCACCGCCGTGATAGCCGTTATCCACGCCATCGTCATCGGCCTGACGCTGTTCTTCCTCGGCGTACCGCTGGTGCTCCCGCTCGCCGTCCTCGTCTTCCTCGGCAGCTTCATCCCGATCGTCGGCGCACTCATCGCCGGAGGTATCGCCGTCCTGGTCACGCTGGTCACCGAGGGCTTGGTCCCGGCCGTCATCATCCTCGCCGTGCTGATCGGCGAGAACCAGCTGGAGGGCAACGTCCTGCAGCCGATCGTGATGCGCCGCTACGTGCGGCTGCACCCGCTGGCGATCGGTATCGTCCTCGTGCTCGGCGGGATCCTGGCCGGGCTCATCGGCGTCATCGTCGCCGTGCCCGCGACCGCGGTCATCTACCGCGCCTGGGGGCCGCTGCTCGGCCGGGACGAGCCGCCCGCCGGACCGAAGAAGGGCGCTGTGGCCAAGAAGGGCGCGAAGCCGGAGGACAGTAGCGAATCCGAGGACAGCGCCGAGCCCGAAGATGCGGAGGCGCGGGCGAAGTAGTCGATCACGGTAAGTACCCGTACTGCGGCAGAGCGACCTGGCTCTCAGCCCGTGTACGTCTTGGGGAACTGCTCGACGATCCCGATCGCGAGGAGCTTGGCGGGCTTCTCGGCCCTCACTTCGGCGAGCTGCAGCTTCTCCACTGCCGACGCCGAACCCTCGGCCACTGCGTTGACCGTGTCCTCCACCGCACTCTCCTGGTCCGACAGCGCCGCCTTCATGTCCTGGCCGTTGACGTGGCCGTCGGTCACCTTCTGGAAGAAGCTGGAGAGGTCCCGCGCGTACTGCGTGTCACTCGGCGCCGTGCCGGGCTTGTCGCCGCTCGCGCGCGCCTCGGTATAGCCGATCAGTTGCCGTACGTGTTCCTCGAAGATGCCGGTGAACTCGTCCGCGACCGACGAACCGTAGATCCCCTCGAGTCTGCGTGCCAGGTCATCGACGTTTGCGCGCAGCGTCTCCTCCGCGGTCTTCGCCGCGTCCGACTGCGCACCGTCGGCGGCCACGATCTCGCTGAGCAGGACCGTCTGGGACACGTGCTCGACGAACAGGCTCGTCAGGTCCGCACGCAGCTTCGCCCCCGGCGCGATCGCATTGCCCAGGAGGGCGTACGTACCGACAGCGAAGCCTCTCGCCAGGTTCTTCGCGATCTCCTTGCTCGACCGTGCCATGTCGACGACGTCGTCGGGCGCGTCCGGTTCACCCGCGACGATGGAGTCGATCGCCCCGGTGGTCAGCTCCATGTGACCGGCGAGCATCCCGTGCACGTCCTCCCGCGAGAGTACCTGATCGGTCAGGTCCTCGAGCCCGAGAGCGAGCGAACGTCCCACACCGTGCAGGTGTGATTCGGCGGTCGATTGCAACGCGCGGTCGTGCGAGACCGTACCGTGGATGTAGTCGAGCAGGGCCGATGTGCGTTTCTCCCAGGACTCCTTGAAGGTGCCCAACTCCTCGATGCCCGCCTTCGGGTCGCGCCTGCCCTGCGCCGCATCGATCTGATGGATCAGGTGGGCCCGGTTGTTGTGAAGGCCGTCGACTGCCGCCCTTACCTCCGCCGAGTCCATGCCGGACTCGACCGCGGCGTGGGTCGTGTACGCGACCAGCGACGCGCGGTCGGCGAAGATGGCGACGAGCTTGGCCCGCATCAGCGCGGCCTGGGTGGCGGCCTGGTTCTGATTGGCACCCTTGTTGAGGTCCGTCTCGTGGTTCGGTGGTGGACCGCTCTTCGGACCTCCACACCCCGCGAGGAGGACAGCAAGCACCACGGTGCCGACGAGTACCGGCAATCGTCTCCAACCGGGCATGCGTACGCCTCCTCCTGTCACGGTTCTTATCGTCCGCACCTGCTCAGGCACTGCGCGCCTGAGCCTCGTGCCTGCCCTCGGCGAACTCCTCGACGAGCTTGGCGCAGAACGCCGGCAGGTCGCCGGGCCCGCGGCTGCTCACCAGACCGCGGTCGGTGACCACCTCTTCGTCCACCCACGTCGCTCCGGCATTGCGCAAGTCGGTCTGCAGGCTCGGCCACGAGGTCATCCGCCGGCCACGCACGACGTCGGCCTCGACGAGCGTCCACGGGCTGTGGCAGATCACGGCTACCGGCTTGGCCTGCTCGAAGAAGCCGCGGGCGAAGCACACCGCCTGCTCGTTCCTGCGCAGGAAGTCCGGGTTCGCGACCCCGCCCGGCAGCACCAGCGCGTCGTAGTCGTCCGGGCCGACGTCGGCGACCTGCTGGTCCACCGAGAACGTGTCGCCCTTGTCCAGGTGGTTGAACGCCTGGATCCGGCCACCTTGCGTGGACACGAGACTCGCCGTACCGCCCGCGCCCTGCACCGCCTGCCACGGCTCGGTCAGCTCGACCTGTTCGGTGCCTTCAGGGGCGACGAGGAACGCCACCTTCACCCCGCTCAACTCGTTCGCCATCGCGGCCATCCCTTCGCTTGCGCGCACAATCGACTTCGTTGGCACGTACCCGAGCGCGGGTCGAGAAGACCTCCGCGCGGCGGGCAGGAAGCTGGCGACCAACCACACGCCGATGACGACGAGCCAGGCGACGGCGGGGTCCACGCTGAGACGTTCCAGCACGCCCGCGCCCACACCGATGTACGCGGGGCTGTAGTAGATCGCTGTCGCGACCAGCCCGACAGAACCGCAGGCCACGGAGAAGGTTCCGAGCCATCGCCGTACGTCGAGCAATACGATGCCGAGCAAGATCATGCCGATGTTCTGCGCCGGGAAGGTCACGAAGCCAGTCAGCGCGTGCACCCAGAAGCGCACGTTCTCAGGCACGATCCCGATGATGATCACGCCGAGCCCGGCCACGCCGACCAGCGCGAGCCCCGCCTTGCTGACGGGCCGCCGGCCCCAGTCGCGCCAGGTGAGGACCACGCCGATCACCACGAGTACGCCGAGGGCGATGAACGACGCGTTCATCGCCTCGTGCCACGGGGAGCAGACCTATCGGGACGAGCCGTCGGGGTTCGCCGCGAACCCGCAGGCGGTGTTGCCGAGGTCGCTGATGTAGTAGGCCCGGTAGTCGTACGGCCGTGGCCACGCCGATGCCACGACGTACTGCACGATCACTTCCTGGAAGCTGAGCAACCAGCACAGCCCGCCGACGACCGGCGCCCACACCCGCCACCTTGTTGCGTCCGAGGAAGCCATCGCAGCCGAATCCTCGAACGCAACAGCACGCCGCACGCGAATGGACCTACCCGCGAGTACGGCAGGAAACACCAGGCGGTTGCGAGTTTCCCGACTTTCTCAGCCGCGCCTGAATGTTCTACGCCGGCAATCCACTATCACGTTTCGGATACAGCCGCACCGGGCATGTCGTAGCGACCAAAAGACAAACCCAGACTCGCCGGGTTACCCCGGTCGTGTGGGGGAAATGTGACCACAGATCCTCGGGAGACGGACACGGTCCACCTCCGGTGCCCAGCCGAGTCCCGGCATCTGTCCCTGGCCCGTGCGGTAGCGGCCAACATTGCCGCCTGCGGCGACCTGGACATCGAGGCGGTCGACGACATGAAGATGGCGATGGACGAAGCGTGCTCCTCGCTGATCGCGCGGGCCACCGCGGGGTCGCCGTTGGAGTGCCTCTTCCACACCGCTGGAACGCGCATCAACGTGCGGCTCCGGGTGCGGGCGGCCGCAGCCGACCCGCTTGACCAGTCCTGCTTCGCCTGGCACGTGGTGAGCACGCTCACCGACTCGGCAGGCACCTGGGTCGTACCCACCCCGTCGGGAGACGGCTACTACGTGTACGTCGATCTCAGCAAGGCACGGGCGGCGACCAGCCACCAGCCGGCACACGACCCCATGTCCAACTAGCGCAACCAACGTCCCTTCCGCCCAGCCCGTTCGCGCCGACTTCTGCGCGAACGGGCTGGGCGGATCATCATCAGGCGGCGGGTCGGAGCAGCACCTTGGAGTAGCCCTCCTCGCGCTTGTCGAACCTGGCGTACGCGTCCGGGGCATCGGCGAGCGGCAACCGCTGCGACACCACGAAGCTGGGCGTCGCGCGCCCGGCGATGATCAGGTCACGCAGCGAGTGCGCGTACGCCTTCGCATCCGCCTGGCCCGTGCCCATCCGCAGGCCCTTCTCGAAGAACTTCCCCACGTTGACCAGCAACCGGCCGTTCGCGGCGTCCTCGTTGGGTGCGCCCGGGTCGGACGGCAGGTAGAGCCCCACGACGCCGAGGGACCCGGTTGGCCGGACCGTCTGGATGAGCTGGTTGAGCACGATCGCGGGCTGCTCCTCGCCCTCCGACACCGTCGCCTGGTAGCCGACCGCGTCCACACCGCGGTCGACGCCGCCCTCGTCGGAGAGCGCGTCCTTGATCTGCGCGGCCGGGTCACCCTTGGTGAAGTCGATCGGGTGTGCCCCGATCTGCTCTGCGAGCCGGAGCCTGCCCGCGACCTTGTCGACGCAGAACACCTTGCTGGCGCCCTTCAGGATCGCCGAGTACGCCGCCATCAGGCCGACGGGACCGGCACCGTAGACCGCAACGGTCTCCCCCGGCCGGACGCCCGCCATCTGGGTGGCGTGGTATCCGGTCGGGAAGATGTCGGCGAGCAACGCGAAGTCGTCCTCGTGTTCGTCGCCCTCGGGCAGCGGAACACAGTTGAAGTCCGCGTACGGCACGCGCAGGTACTCGGCCTGTCCACCCTTGTACGGGCCCATCGAGACGTACCCGTAGGCACCGCCGGCGAAGCCGGGGTTCACGGTGAGACAGAACGCCGACTTGCCCGCACGGCAGTTCTTGCAGAAACCGCAGGCGACATTGAACGGCAGGACCACCCGCTCGCCGCGCCGCACGCTCGTCACTCCCGAGCCGACGTCCTCGACAATGCCCATGTTCTCGTGTCCGAACACGATCCCGGGCTCGGCATCCGTACGTCCCTCGTACATGTGCAGGTCCGAACCGCAGATCGCGGTGCTCGTGATCCGCACCACCACGTCGGTAGGGGCCTCGATGCGAGGATCGTCGACATCATCGACGGTCAACTCGTACGGACCCTGGTACACGACAGCCTTCATAATCGCTCCTTCCGCCAGAAGCCACGATGCGCGTGATTCACGTTTCAACGTACCCGCGACCGGCGCTGGCACACCGACCTTGTCGGTCCGCAGCACGGTGCGTACAGTAGGAGCAACGGTTGAGCGTTGCAGCCGAGATCCTTCTCCCTTTTACCGGTGGTGTGAACCACATCCGTGGACACGACCGGAGCACCTCCGGAGGCTTGATATGACTGCGTTCGCCGTGTATACCCCCGATCGCTTGCTGCAGCGCAGCTATCCGCCCGCTTCAACGCAGGCGCAGTCTCGGGAGGATGCGGCAGACCAGCTGCTGCGCGTGGAGCCGCTCTGCGACGGGCGTACCGGGTGGCGCCTTATCGGCGAGACGGACATGAGCAACCGGGACCGTCTCGAGCGCGTTCTGGCCGCAGCGGTAGGCGGTCAGTGCGGCGCCGACGGGCTCATCCACTTCGAGCTGTCCACGCTCGCCTTCATCGACCTGTCCGGCACTCGGGCACTCGTACGGGCCGCAACCGCACTCCACGAGAGCGGCGGCGGCCGCGTGGCGTTGCATCACCCGCCGTATGCGCTGCGCCGCGTTGCCGGCCTGCTGCTCGGCTCCGCCGAACTCGACGCGGATGACTGCCTGGTGTTGCCGGCCGACTCCTGAGCCGGCACTCGTTCTTAAGCGGCGATCAGCGCCGCCCACGGAAAAGCTTGGCGACCGCTCGGAACGGCAGGGTCACGAGAGTGATTACGGCATGGGCGATCGCACTGATGACGGACGCGATCGCCCCGGCGATGGTGTGCAGGAAATCAGCGATACGTGACATGCCCCGTACGTACCCTCCGTGGCAGGTGCCAACCTGCGCCGTGCCGTCTCGGTTTCGGTGATCGTTTTCTCGGGTAGCCATGAAGAATCGGACGGACAGTGAGGACGGGCCATCATGGCTGCTAAGGGGCTCGCACGGCGGCTACGCGACTTCCTGAGCCCGCCCCGCGGAACCCACCGCGCGGGTGGCGAGACCGAGGAGGACGTCGCGGCGCCGGAGCATCAGGCGCGCACGCGCGCGACGGGTGGCGCGGACCGCCCGGATGCGGAGGATCAGAACAGCACGACCGGGACGCCGGCCAACGACACGTTCGTAGGCCGGGTGTCCGGCGAGGACGTCGGGTATGCGGGCCAGACCGGAGCGGAGGCCCGCGAACAGTACGAACGCGAAGGCGCCGACACATCCGGGGAGGACACCAACGGCCGCGGGTGAGCGACGGTCAGCCCGTTATCGGCCCCGGCTCCACGGTCTGGGAGACGCCGGTGCCGCCGTCCGGGTCGTAGACCAGTAGACGCCCGCCGCCGGCGCTGCGCAATGCTCGCGTCGCGCGCTCCACCGCTTCGGCCTGGGTCTCGACGATCAGGCACACCTCACGGCGAAGCGGGTTGATGATCTGCCATCTTCCGTCGCGGCGGAGCGTGATGTGCCGCTCATCCACTGCAGCTCACCTCGCCATGTTCAGGCGCCACGAACGGGGTCGTGGCCGACGTTGAGCAATCGGTGGCGTCGCCGCTCGTTCGAGAGCAGTTCGTGCGCCGATTCCTCGGTTTCCTCCTCGATGATCTCGATCACGCGGCGCATGACCTCGATGTCGTCGTCGGTCAGGTCCGTCCGCCGCTTGCGCAGGATCGCGAGAACACCGAGCCCGAGCGAGGGCGGGTCTGTCGCCCCGGGTGTCGGTGAGATCTCCTCGGTTACGCCGAGCCACTCGGCAAGCTCACGGGACGTCATGTTCACGGCCCGATGGAACCTGTCCCACAACTCTTCTAGCGGTACGGGGTCCTCGATCACGGTGCTCCCCTCGCGTCGTGTGGGGGCTACGCCAGATTTTCCCCGCGCCGGCCAGCCGAAACTAGTGGTGGCGGCCGACCGGAGCGATTTGCTGGCGAACGGCCCGGGTATCCGACGATGAAACCTGAGCCACTTCGAGGAGACGCCATGACCGCGCAGCCACCAGGGGGAACACGCCGTACGTCGGGCAACGAGAAGGACGAGCAACTGGAGGGCCAGCGGGTCCGACTGGAGGACAGCCACCTGACCACGCAGCAGGGTGTCCGGGTCGACCATACCGACGACGCCCTCGCCCGCGAGCTGGCCAGGCACCGCTGCCGGGACCGGAAAACCGACAGCGTCCCCGCGTGAGGTTCCCCTTCGTCGATCACCCCTGAGATTCCCGCCTGAGGTCGCTCGCCTGAACGCACCGCCTGAGCTCACCGCCGCCCCGTTCGGTCGGCCCCGACGGTTGCCCCCGTTCGAACCGGCCCGGTTCCAAATGACCACGTTATGTGGGGCTACTCCGCCTTCTCGGTGCCTGCAGGTCTCGAGAAGGCCGGTTCCGCATCCAACAGTGTTTGGCTTCCCCAGAGGGGACGCGAGCCTCATTTGGGACACCCGCGCCTGTGCACGGACGGCGGCACCGGGTGCTGGGCGTGGTAGCCGCGTCAAGAAGCACCTGCTCCCGCAGTCGGAAGAACCCGCGCTCTCGACTTCCGTCCCCGTCCAAGTCAAGCCGTCGGGTCAGTCGCCCCGGGCGTGCGCTCGCTCGCTTAGGTAGCGGCGCAGGGTCACCGTGTTCGGGTTGTTCAGGCACTTGCCGAGTACGGCCGGGTCACGGCGTTCCAGTTCGTCGAGCAGCTGGCCGCGCAGTTGCGCGCACCGGTTCAGCGTCGAGACGAACGGCGTCGGTCGCATGGCGCGGCCGGAGCGCTCCCACATCGAGCAGAGCGCCACATTGCTCCTCGACGCGATGACCGCCGCGCGCCACGGCTCGGGTTGGTGGACGAACTGCGAGACGTCCGACCAGGCGGCGACCGCACCGTCGAGGTTCTTCCGGGTGCCGCGGACGGCAACGGCTCCGGCGGTCACCCCGATTGCCGCCCCTATGGCGGCAACGACCCCTGACGCCACCCACGAGTGGAGCAACGCGGCGATCACGACCGGGACCGCGCACGGGCTGCAACAGGCGAGAGCCAGCGTTCTTCGCGGAGTATGTCGTAGCGCAGACTTCCAGGACACGTACGTCCGTACCTCCCCACCGATCATCGAGCCGATGCCTTCCATATCTGCATAGCCCAGGGTGGCGGTGTTCAATCACGATTTGGTGAACGATCAAGGAAACCGCATGCTTCGCCGTTTCGGCGCCTCCGGGCGCGGAAATCATCGTGGTACGAGTGAAATTCCACTGACGGAAGGAGCAGTCAGGTGCAGGAAAAGCATGCGCGGTCCGAGACGCGTCGGGTAACGCCGGAGGAGAACACCGCATACCCGAACACCGCCTTCGCGGCTCCTGGCAGCTATGGGAAGTCATACGACGCTTTTACCTGGGTATCTCTTCTCGGCGGCTTATGGATCGCGATCTCGCCTTGGGTGATGAACTACGGAGTCGTGCCCCGACTGGAGATCAACAACCTCATTATCGGGCTCGCGGCGGCCTTTATCGCGATGATCTCGATGACCGCCCTTCGTGGTATCACCGGTGGTGAGTTCGCCAATGTGGTACTGGGTGCATGGATCATCGTGACGGCGTTCTTCTTCTTCAACGCCTCCGGCATGGGGTTCATGATCAGCCAGATCGTCGGTGGAGCGGTGATCCTCTGCTTCGCGGCCGCTGGCCAGATGGGCTCGCGTTTCGCCGTACGCAAATGACCGCATACCCAGCGCAGGCATTCACGAGCCGGCACTGAGGTACGAGTAGCGTGCACCGCTTTTGTGACTAGGGGTGGGGCGGTGCCGCTGCGGTGAGGGAGTTCGCGGCCACCGGCCCCGGCGCTCGAGCCTCATGAGGCGCCGGGGTCCGCTCCCATTGACAAGAACTTCGGACCATGAGGAGATGCCTCAGTTGAGGACAACGCGCCGCCGGCGGCGGTGGCGAGGTCGGCGCCGAAGGCAGCTGCCGGTGTGTAGGCGCCGGGGTTTCCTTCGGCGCGAGTGAGCCGGGTGGCGGCCTCGACTGCCACTGAGGCGGTGTAGTCCATGCCATCGTCGGCGCGCAGCCAGCCTTCGCGGCGGGTGCCGTCAGGCCAGGTGATTACCGCGTGTCCCCAGGAGTGCTGTCGGGGCCGGGGGCCGGCCTTGGTCTTGGTGCGGGCCATCCGGCGGATGGCGAAGCGCCGCAGCGGCTCGACGGACAGCAGTTTGCCGACCAGGGGCAGCACGGCTCGGACGGCGGGTGAGGTTGGGGCCAGCGCGGTGGTGACGGTGACGGAGAGTGCCTTGCTGGCCCGCTGGGCTGCGAGGAGTTCGGCCGAAGGGGCGCCCGCGGACTTGACCTTCTGCCCGTCAGGCAGGTCCAGGTGCTGCAGGTCGCCGCCGAGACGCGCTGTGACGAGGCGGCCGTCCTCGTAGCGGCGCCCACCGGTGGTCAGCGCGTCGATGACGGATGCGGCGTAGGCCGGGCCGAGGACTCCGGCCTCGGCGGACACGGAGGACAGGGCATCGACGCGGACGGTCGCGGGGGTAGGGCGGCCCTCGCACAGCTTGACCACGACGGCCTCGGTGGCCAGAACGCCGAAGCCGGAGCCGGTCACCAGCGTGCTGCCGGCCTCCGCGGCCTCGTGGTGCAGATTGAGCAGACGAGGCACGGCGGTCAGATCCGCGGCCAGGTCCAGGTAGTGGCCGCCCGGCATACAGGCGCGGGCGATCGTCGTCGCCGTCTGCGCGTAGTTGCCGATGGTGTTGACGACCACGGCGGGCCGCTGCCGGGTGATCTCGGCCGCGATGCGTTCGGCGGTGTCGGCGACGACGACCCGCACGCCGAGATCCGCTGCCGTCTTACGCAACCGATCGCTTTCACGTCCGACCAGTACGGGACTGATCCCTCGGTCGAAAAGACGCCGGGTGACAGTGCTGCCGATGCGGCCCGTGGCGCCGAGGATCCACACCTCGCCGGATCGCTTGTTCTGCGTCATGGGGAACTCCTATTCACCGCGGGCTCGGGCTTGCCCGGAGGGCGCCGACCGCCCACCGACAGCGATGTCTCACCGTGTCGTCACTCAGCCTAACACTGACGACACAGTGAGACATCGCTTGTTATGGTCCGACCATGGCCAGATGGGACCCCGGCACCGAGGAGCGCCTCACACAAGCGGCACTCGGGCTCTACGCGGAGCACGGATACGACAACGTGACCGTGACACAGATCGCCGAGCGGGCCGGGATCACCCGCCGCTCGTACTTCCGCTACTTCCCCGACAAACGTGAAGTCCTGTTCGCCGGCTCACAACGGCTACCCGCCGCGATCGGCGAGGCCGTCCTCGCCGCCCGCGAGACCACCTCGCCGCTATCCGCGGCCCTGGACGCTCTCGCCCAGGTCGGCACCCTCCTCGTCGAACACATCGATCACACCGCCGAACGCCGCACCGTGATCGAGTCCAGCCCAGAGCTCCAGGAACGGGAGCGCACCAAGCTCGCCGCGATCACCAGCGCAATCCAGGACGCACTGCAGCAGCGCAACGTGGAGCGCAGCAGTGCGAGTCTGGCGGCGCAGATCGCCACGGTCGCCTTCCAGAACGCCTTCGACCGATGGGTCGATGCGTACGGGCAGAAAGACTTTGCAGCCTGCCTCCACGCGGTTGCCACGTCGCTCCGGGACGCGGTGACCACAGATACCGGCAGCAGGCACCCCGGCTGAAGGCTCAGCTGTCCGCAACCCGCCGTTGACCGTGCCTGCGTCGTCGCTGCCACAGTCAACAACGCCCGTGGTCAATGCACCTAGCGTGGGAAGGGCCGGTCGAGGCCGGCGGCGCGGTTGAGCTCGACACCGAAGCCCGGTGTCTCCGGGAGCTTCAGGCGGCCGTTCTCGGGTACCGGCTCCCGCTCGAGCAACGGCGAGAACATGGGCACGACCTCGCTGGCATCCGGGTGCATCATGAGGAACTCGGTGAACGGGCTGTGCCGGCTGGTCGCGAAGTGGTACGAGTAGACGCTTGACCCGTGCGGGACGACATACGTGCCGTGGGTCTCCGCGAGAGCGGAGATCTTGAGCAGTTCGGTGAGCCCACCACACCAGTTGACGTCGGGCTGGATGACGTCTGGCTGGGCGATCTCGAGCAGAAGCCGGAAGCCCCAGCGCGTGGCCTCGTGCTCGCCGGTCGTGATCCAGAGGTCGGCCGGAGCTCGGTGGCGCAGCTCCGCGTACCCCCAGTAGTCGTCGGGCGGTAGAGCCTCCTCCATCCACCGGAAGCCGTGCTCGCCGAGGCCGCCGGCGAGCCGGACGGCGTACGGCAGGTCGAGGGCCATCCAGCAGTCGTAGGCGAGCCAGAAGTCCGGACCGACCCGTTCGCGCATGACGCGCGCCTGGTCGAGGCTGGCCCGCAAGCCGTCCTCCCCGTCGGCTGGGCCGTAGCGCAGCGGCATCTTGCCGCCGATGAACCCCATCTGCTGTGCGAGGTCGGGTCTGGGGCCGGTGGCATAGCAGGTGAGCTCGTCGCGTACCGGCCCGCCGAGTAGTGCGTAGACGGGCTCGCCGCGCAGCCGGCCCAGCAGGTCCCAGATCGCGAGGTCGACAGCCGAGATCGCGTTGAGCACCAGTCCCTTGCGGCCGTAGAACAGGGTCGCGCGGTACATCTGGTCCCAGATGCGCTCGATCTCGGTGGGATCGGCGCCCTCGACGAAACGGGCGAGGTGGTGCTCGACGATCCAGCAGGCGGGGACGCCGCCGGTGGACACGCCGAACCCGACGGTCCCGCCCGCCGTCTCTACTTCGACGACGAGCGTGCCGAGCACGTCGATGCCGAAGGACGTGCGGCTGTCCCGGTACGCGGGGTACCTCGACATGGGTGTGGCGATCCGGCCGGTGATCCAGTGCTCCCCCGGCTGGTCGTGATAGTCGCCGCCACCGCCGTGGACGGCGTACGCGCGTATCTGCGTGATCGTGTCGCGCGACATCAGGCCTCCTGCCCGGCGACGGCTGCGGGCACGCCGTAGGGGAAGACGAGCACCTTGCTCGCCTGGTCCTCGCCCTTGGCCAGCCGGGTGAACGCCGCCGGTGCGCCGGCGAGATCGACGCGACCCTCGACGAGGCTCGCCAGCTCGGCGGGTGCGCCGCCCACCCACGCGGCGGTGTCGCGGAATTCCCCGGCCGAGTAGCAGAAGCTGCCGATCACCGTGCGCTCCTGCGTCGACACGGCGTACGCGGGCACGTCGACGTCCGGCGTCGCCATGCCGACCAGGACGACGCGACCACCGGGCGCGGTGGACGCGAGCGCGTCCCGCAGCGACGCGGTCGCCCCGACCGCGTCCACGGTCAGCGTCGGTGGCCGCCGTAACGCGTCCGCAGCCCGCGTGGCGAGTTCTCCCTCTCCGGGATCCAACATCTCGGCGCCGAGAGCGCCGGCGAGCCCACGGCGGTGCGGGTCGGGTTCGCTCACCGCGACCGCCTCCGCGCCGAGCCGCCGTGCCGCCAGCACGCACGCCTGGCCGATCGGACCCGCGCCGACGACGAGCACGACGTCGCCCGGCCCGGCGTCGCCGCGGCGCAGCGCGTGGTAGCCGACGGCGAGCGGTTCGACGAGCGCGCCGTACTCCTCGGGCATGCTGTACGGGAGCTCGACCAGGTTGCCGGCGGGCACCGCCATCAGCTCCGCGAACGCCGAGACAATCTCGGTGTGCACGCCGATGACCGACTTGGTGGGGCAGGCCTGCTCGCTCCCGGCCCGGCACGCGGCACACTGCCCACAGGAGATCACCGGGTTGACCGTGACCACCGCCCCCGCCGGCGGCCCGCCGGTGCGGCTCGGGGTCTCTACGGTGCCGACCGTCTCGTGGCCCATCACCTGGCCGGGCGCGCGGCGCCCGGTTTCGCCGGTGAACCCGTGCAGGTCCGACCCGCAGATGCCGGTGGCGGTGATCCGTACCAGCGCCTCGTGCGGACCGGGCTCGGGGTCGGGTACCTGCTCGACCGCCAGTTCCCCGAAGTCACGCAACCTTAGCGCCCGCATCGCACACCCCTTCGCCTTCGATTCATTGCAGGTTCACGTACAGGCCGCCGTCGACGAGCACCTCGGCGCCGTTGACGTAGCCCGCCTCCGGACGCGACAGCAGCCAGATCACGCCGGCGATGTCCTCGGGCCTGCCGACCCGCCCGACCGGGATGCGCTGCTCGAAGTACTCCCGCTTGCCCGGCTGGGCGAGGTCGTCGCGATTGATGTCGGTGGCGATCGTGCCGGGCAGCACCGCGTTGCAGGTGATGCCGTGCGGGCCGAGCACGATGGCCAGGCTCTTCACCAGGGAGCTGACGCCGGCCTTGGTCGGGCAGTAGTGCACCTGCTGGCCACCGCCGACCCACGCCGAGATCGACGACACGGCGACGACCCGGCCCTCGTGGCCGGCGTCGACCATGCGCCGCGTGACCTCCTGCATGGACAGGAAGGCGCCGCGCAGGTTCACCTCGTGCACGCGGTCCCACAGCTCCACGTCGATGTCGAAGAAGCCGGCGAACGGGCAGATGCCGGCGTTGCTGACCAGCACGTCGACCGGGCCGAGGGCGTCATCGACCGTACGGGCCATGGCGCGTACGGCATCAGGGTCGGCGAGGTCGGCCTCCACCAGCAGCGCGCTCCCACCGGCCTCCTCGACCAGGCGGCCCGCCTCCTCGGCGGCCTCCCGGTCGTCGGGAGGGTGGTTGATCGCGACCCGCGCGCCCTCCTCACCGAACCGCACGGCGGTCGCCCGTCCGATCCCGCGGGCGGCTCCTGTCACCAGGACCACACGCTCGGATGCCCGCATGCCTACGCCACCTTCCCGCCGGGGAAGCGGCCCGAGTTTCCCGGGTCATAGAGCGGCACCGGCACCAGCCCCTGCTCGCGCACGCGCCGGTAGGTGGCCATCGCCTCGTACAGGTTCTCGGTGATGCCCATCGGATGGTCCTGCTCGATGTTGTCGAGGTAGAAGTACGCGTCCGAGACCGCCACGGTGCCCGCGGGGGTGTCGGCCTCGACCACGATCGACGCGCGATGGTGCGTGCCGCACCACCAGGTGCGCAGGCCCGGTGCCAGCTCGTCCTCGTCGGCGAGCAGCCGCACGCGCGGCCAGGCGTCGGTCACGAGCCGTACGAGGATGTCGTCGGGTATCGATGTCGCGCGGTCGTCGTGCGGGTGCGCGTGCGTGGTGTGGAAGTGCACCCATCCGCGCTCGGCGATGCAGATCTGCGCTTCGTCGAAGGCGAGGACGTTGCCCACGGTGTAGAGCTGCAGCGGTGTCAGGATCACGTGCGTGACCTGCGACGGCGCGATGCCCAACCGGTCGAGATGGTCGAGCGGCCGCTCGCCCTCGTCGCGGCGCATCAACGCCCGCTCCCCCAGCACCTGCGACCATCGCTCGTTCAACAGATCCAGGTCGTCGGCCGGCCCGGTGTTGACGAGCGCGACGACGCCCGGGCCCTGGATCAGCGCCACCTGGAACGTCAGCGGGTACCACTCCTGCCACCCGCTCATCCAGAACAGCTCCGGTCCCGGGATCTCGCTGCGCCCCACGGGCAGCAGCCGCACCTGGTAACCCTCCACGCCTCGTTCCCCTCCCTCACCAAGCCGATCACGCCCGGTCGCCGCTGTACCCGAGCGCCGCGGACAGCTCCCCCGTCGCCTCGAGCAGCAGCCGCAGCGCGACCTGCCGCCGGTGCCGGCCGAACCGCGCGGTCGGCACGGACACGCTCATCGCCGCCACCGTCCGCCCCTCGCTGTCGCACACCGGCGCCGCCACGCAGCGGACCCCGACCGAGTACTCCTCGTTGTCCAGCGCGTACCCGCGACGGCGTACCTCGGCGAGGTAGCGCCGCAGCGCCGGCAGGTCGGCCATCGTGCTGCCGGTGTACCGCTCCAGCCGGACGCCGCCGAGCAGGTCGGTGAGCTCGCGTGGGTCCAGGCTCGCCAGCAGCACCTTGCCGAGACCGGTGGCATGGGCCGGGAGCCGGCGCCCGACCTCCGACGCCAGGCGCAGCGCGTGGCCGCCGTCCACCTTGGCGACGTACACGTTGAAGCGCCCGTCCAGCACCGCGAGCTGGACTGTCTCGTCGATCTCGTCTCGAATGCGCGTCATGAGCGGGCGCGCCCGATCAGGCAGCCCGAACGACCGGGTGTAGGCGTTGCCGGCCTCGAGGGCGCGGATGCCCAGGGCGTACTCCCGCGTCGTCTCGCCGTACTCCACCCACCCGCACGCGACGAGGGTGCGCAGCAGGCCGTGCAAGCTCGACACCGGGACGTCAAGCACAGCCCCGATCTCGGTGAACGTCAACGCCCGCTCGCGGGCGGTCAACAGATCCAACACCTGCAACGTACGCTCCGCCGACTTGACCGCCATGGCTGCTCACATATGTGAAATCTATTTCCTTCATGAGAAACGTCTTCTACTGTACGAGACGAGGCAACCGCTGTCACGAGTGGACGGCACGGGCAGGGACGAGGTCGAAAGGCAGTCCAGGTGGCGCGAGCAGCGTTCGTTCTCGATATACGGCCCGACAAGGTCGACGAGTACGTAGCCGCGCACGGCGAGGTGTGGCCGGAGATGCGCGAGGCGCTGAAGCGCGCCGGGTTCCGCAACTACTCGATCCACCGGCACGGCCGGCAGGCCTTCGCGTACTTCGAGGCCGACGACCCAGAGGCGGCCCTCGCCGCCATGGCGGCCGAGGAGGTCAACACCAAGTGGCAGGACCGGATGGCCGGCCTGCTGGACGAGCGTGTCGCCGACACCGGACCGAGGCTGCTGCCCGAGATTTTCCGACTCGACTGAGCCGGCGCGCGGAAGGGACTTCTCATGACGTCAATGGCGCACAGGTTCGACGAGGTCCTCGAACGCAGGCACTGGCGGTGGGCGACGCTCACCTCGCTTGCGGACTACATCGACGCCGGCTCGATCGTCGCCGGCGGCGCGGCGTTGACTATGTGGTCGCAGAGCTACGGCATGGGCGCGACCACCGTGGGTCTGCTGGCGGCGTTCAGCTCGAACGCGATCTCCACCGGGATCGGGGCGCTGATCGGAGGTCGGTTCGGCGACCTGCTCGGCAGGAAGCGCATCTACAGCTGGGACCTGCTCGTCTACTGCTTCGGCATGTTGTGGATCATCTTCGCGGTGAACGTGCCGATGCTGTTCGTCGGCTACATCATCGCGGGCCTTGCGGTCGGGGCGGACGTGCCGACATCGTGGTCGCTGATCTCGGAGCTGTCGCCGTCGAAGGCGCGCGGCAAGCTGATGGGCCTGACCAACATCTTCTGGTACATCGGCCCGATCGTGACGCTGGCGATCGCGCTCGGCGTCGCGCCGTTGGGGCTGCTCGGCGCCCGCATCCTGTTCGCGCACCTATTCGTGGTCGCCATCATCACGTGGTGGCTGCGCCGCAAGATCATCGAGTCGCCGCGCTGGACCGCGATCACCGGGCATGCCGAGCACGAGCGACCGCAGATGGGCACGGTTCTCAGCAGGAGCCGGCTGCGCGAGCTCTTCCGCGGCCGCAACGCCCGCAACCTCGCGTTCATGATGACCATCTTCACGCTGTGGAACATCCCCGCAGGCACGTTCGGGTTCTTCCTGCCGACGATCATCTCCAGCGTGGGGAAGCAGAGCGCGGTCGTCAGCGACGGCGTGCAGGGCATCTGGTTCGTGTCGTCGATCCTGACCGTTGCGGTCGTTTTCATGCCGCTGGGCGACCGATTACCGCGCAAGTGGCTGTACGCGATCAGCGCGATCGGGCAGACGATCCCGTTCATCCTGCTGGCGATCTTCCCGCTCAACGGCATGGCGATGCTGATCGGGCCGATCCTGCTGTACGGGCTCGCGCAGGGTGCGGGTCAGTGGCCGCTGCTGCGGATCTGGTCGGTAGAGCTGTTCCCGACTATGCTGCGCAACACCGCGCAGGGCTCCATCTTCTGCGTCATGCGCATCCTGCTCGGAGTGTGGAGCTTCGTCGTACCGCTGCTGCTCGCCAGCGCCGGGCTGCACGAGGTGGCCTGGATACTCGCAGCGATGATGTTCGTCACCGTTATCGTCGGCCTCGTCTACGGCCCCAACACCCAGGGCATGACCCTTGAGGAGATCCAGCAGCGGTACGGGGCGGACGACCCAACGCCACCTTGACTCGCCCAGTCCGGACACATGCCGGGCTAAACAGACGTTTCTTCAGGGCTGGGTGGGTCAAGAAGCCGCTCCGGAAGCGGGTTTCCGGTGCGATCGCCGGGGTAGACACGGATCGATGACTGACCAAGCCTCCGAGCTCCTCCAGCGGGCGCGCGCGGAGCGCACCGCCTACGACCACGAGCACGAGCAGCCGATCGTCGGGTACGGGGCCGTGCTCGCCTCCTTCGGCTGCGCGATGGGATTGGCGGCCGGCATCGCCAAGCTGGCCGGGAAGAAATTGCCGGTCGCCGTCCGCGTCACCGACCTGATCGTGGGCGGCGTCGCGGTGCACAAGGCCGGCCGGCTCATCGCCTTGGACGCGGTGACCAGCCCGCTGCGCGCACCGTTCAACCGGTTCAAGGGCCCGACCGGCGGTGCGGAAGTCGCCGAGGAGGTGCGTGCGGAGGGCCCGTGGCACGCGGTCGGAGAGATGGTGAGCTGCCCGTTCCGCCTCGGGCCGTGGCTCAGCGCCGCGTACACCACCGGCCTCGTCGTGGCACCCCGCCTCGCCCGCACGGTCGCCGGCGGCTTCGCCGTGGTCGGCATCTCCGACTGGCTGCAACAGGGGTACGAGAAGCTCAAGTCGTGACCGCGAACCGGCCACAAGGGCCCGCGGCTCCCGGATTGCACGACAGCCTGACGAAGGGCTGACCGAACAACCGACAACCTCGCCGCCGTGGCGGCGACCAGCTCATCCACGTCCACCGCGTCACCGACGTCCAGCACGGGCACCGGCGCGTCGGTGCACAACCTTGTTTCCCGCTGGCAGTGCGCGGGTATCGCCGTAGCGAGCAATGTGCGCCAAGGGGGCGCCGACGTGGGTAGGACGATCCGGCCACGACGTCGATGACGTGGTGGGAAACGAGGCCGGGAAGGGGCCGCGGCCGGGACCGCGACGATGTAGGCGAGGACGGGAGAGGATATGCCGAAGGTGCTGCCGCGAGACACCCGTGAGGTACCGGCCAAGAGCGACCCGCGAGTGCCGGGCGCACCGCGGGCGCGACAGGTAGTCGACGTCGGCGGCCTGCGGCGGGAGCTGGAGCGTGCGGTAGAAGGCGAAGTACGGTTCGACGCCTCCTCCAAGGCGATGTACGCCAATGACGCCTCGAACTTCCGCCAGGTGCCTATCGGCGTGGTGATCCCAAAGACGGTCGACGACGTGGTCGCCGCGCACCGCGTCTGCCATCAGTTCAGCGCACCCATGGTGAACCGCGGCGGCGGCACCAGCCTGTCCGGTGAGACGGTCAACTACGCCGTCGTCCTCGACCACTCCAAGTACCTCACCAGCATCGAGTCGATCGACCCCGACCAGAAGGTCGTGACCTGCGAGCAGGGCGTCATCAACGAGCAGCTCAACCGCGCGACTGGCGAGTACAACCTGATCTTCGGCCCGGACCCGTCCACCCACTCGCGGTGCGTGATCGGCGGGAACATCGGCAACAACTCCTGCGGCATCCACTCGGTCCAGTCGCAGCTGTACGGTCCCGGGCCGCGCACCTCCGACAGCACCCAAGCGCTCGAGATCGTCACGTATGACGGCGAGCGGTTCTGGGTCGGGGTCGACGAGGAGGACAAGCTCGACGACATCATCGCCGCGGGCGGGCGCAAGGGCGAGATCTACACCAAGCTGCGCGACCTGCGCGACAAGTACGCCGACGCGATCCGCGCGGGCTACCCGTCGGTCACCGAGATGCCCCGCCGGGTGTCGGGTTACAACCTCGAGGAGCTGTTGCCGGAGAACGGGTTCAACGTCGCCCGCGCGCTCGTCGGTACGGAGAGTACGTGCGCCACCGTCCTGCGCTCCGAGCTCATGCTCACCCCCGCGTTGCTGCAGCGGACGCTCGTCGTCATCGAGTACGACGACCTGGCCGTGGCCGCGGAGGACTGCAGCGAGATCGTCGAGCAATGGAAGCCGATCGGGCTCGAGGCGCTGGACCACCTGCTCGTCGAGGACGAGTGGAAGGAGAAGCTGAACCTCGAGAGCCTGCGCAAGCTACCGGGTGGCCCGCAGGGTGAGGCGTGGCTGCTCGTGCAGTTCGGCGCCGACCGCGCGGAGGACGCCGAGGACACCGCCCACCGCTTCACCGAATGGCTGACCGGCACAAAGGGGTACGACTCCGACCGGATCATCACCGCGGAGAGCGCCGGGGGAAATACCAGCGGCGCGGACCTGTGGGCCGCCCGCGAGGCCGGTCTTGGCGCCACCGCGTTCCCGCCGGACGGGCGGGACCACTGGCCCGGCTGGGAGGACTCGGCCGTACCGCCCGCGAAGCTCGGTGACTACGTGCGCGCGCTGCGCGACCTGTACGCCAAGCACGGCCTGCGCGGTGCGATGTACGGCCACTTCGGCCAGGGCTGCATCCACTCCCGGATCAGCTTCGACCTGCGCACCGCGGAGGGACTGGCGACGTACCGGTCGTTCATGGAAGGGGCGGCCGACCTGGTCTGCTCGTTCGGCGGGTCGCTCTCTGGGGAGCACGGCGACGGCCAGCAACGGGCCGAGCTGCTCGACCGCCAGTACGGCCCCGAGCTGATCCGCGCGATGCGCGAGTTCAAGACCATCTGGGACCCGCAGTGGAAGATGAACCCGGGCAAGGTCATCGACCCGTACCCCTTCGACGAGGACCTCAAGCTCGGCGTGAACTACAACCCGACGCGGCCGGAGACCAAGTTCGCCTACCCGGAGGACAACGGCGACTTCGCGCACACGGCGCTGAGGTGCGTCGGCGTCGGGCAGTGCCGTGTCCCCGAGGCGAAGGACACCATGTGCCCGAGCTACCAGGTGACGCGGGAGGAGAAGCACTCGACCCGTGGCCGCGCCCGGCTGCTGTTCGAGATGCTGCAGGGCGAGGTCATCACCGACGGCTGGCAGTCACGCGAGGTCTTCGACGCGCTCGACCTGTGCCTGGCCTGCAAGGGCTGCACCAACGACTGCCCGGTCAACGTGGACATGCCCGCGTACAAGGCGGAGTTTCTGTACCACCACTACCAATCGCCGGCCAGGCGCAGGCCGCGACACGCGTACGCGATCGGGTTCATCGACCAGGCCGCCCGGCTGGCCGCGCGGATGCCGGAACTCACCAACTTCGCGACCCGGACCCCCGGCCTGGCACGGGTGGCGAAACTGGTCGCGGGCGTCGACCGCCGCCGGCCGGTTCCGAAGTTCGCACCGATGACTCTGCAGGAGTGGTGGAGGCGCCGGGGCGGCACCGCGAACCCGCACGGTCGGCGCGTCGTACTCTTCCCCGACACGTTCAACAACCACCTGCACACCGACGTCGGCGTCGCCTGCGTGGAGACGATCGAGGCCGCCGGTTGGCAGGTCGTGATGCCGGAGGGGCACGTCTGCTGCGGCCGGCCGCTGTACGACTACGGGTTCCTCGACACGGCCGAACGGTACCTGCGCGGCGTGCTCGACGCGCTGCGCGACGAGATCCGCGCGGGCACACCGGTCGTCGGCATGGAGCCCAGCTGCGTAGCGGTGTTCAAGGACGAGCTGAAGCGGATGCTGCCGCACGACAACGACGCGGCCAAGCTGGCCAGCAACGTGTACCACTTCCCCGAGTTCTTCGACAGCTTCGAAATCGAGCCGCCGAAGATGGACGGCGCGGCGCGGATGTGGGGCCACTGCCACCAGCGCGCGACCGGAGGCATGAGCGCCGAACAGCGGCTGCTGGAGAAGATGGGCCTCGACGTCGAACCGCTCAGCGGCGGTTGCTGCGGCCTCGCAGGCGGGTGGGGCTTCGAGAACGGCAAGTACGACATCTCCATGGACTGCGGAGAGCAGGCGCTGCTGCCCGCCGTGCGCGACACCGACCGCGCCACGCTGATCGTGGCCGACGGTTTCCCCTGCGGCACGCAGATCGAACACGCGGGTACGAAGCGGCGTTCGCTGCACGTGGCTCAGGTGATGGCCAAGGCGCGTGGCGGTATCCCGAAGCACCCGAAGCCGCCGCTGGGCCGCCGCGTCGCCCGCGTCACGGCGGTCATCGGCGCGGCCGGGCTCGGCGCCGCCGTAGTGGCCACCGGCGTACGGCAGAGGATGTCGTGACCTGCGCCCGATGGCGGTTGGCAACCGTCAGCTCAGGCTGTCCCGCAATCGAAGGACGCGGCGCAGTGCGACCTGGAAGTGTCCCGGGTTCAGCTGGTGACTTTGCAGCGCGTCGGCGAGCGCCGCCACAGTGGCACGGCCCTGACTGACGTCCCGCTCTGAGCAGAGCAGCACGTCCACGCCGGCTCGGGCGGCCAGCACACCACGCTCGGCGGATGTCCCGAACGGATCCAATGCGCCCGCCTCGAGTGCGTCGGTGATCGTCACGCCCCGGAACCGCAGCCGGTGGCGCAATTCCCGCTGGATGATCGTCGGCGACAACCCCGCGGGTAGCCTCGGGTCGAGCGCAGGGTACACGGCCCAGGACGCCATCACCAGGTCCACACCGGTGGCGATGGCCGCCCGGAACGGCAGCTCGTCGATGCTGCGCAGGTCGGCCAGCGGCACGTCCAGCGTCACCTGGGTGAGGTCGGTGTTCTGCTTTCGGGTCGCCGCACCGAGGCCGGGAAAGTGCTTCGCGGTCGCCGCCACGCCCAGCCGCTGCTGTGCGGTGATGAACGCGGCGCCGCATTCGGCGCAGATGTGGGGATCCATGCTGTAGGAGCGGCCGAACTGGTCGTCGAAGTTGCCGGGCTCCCGGAAGACGTCGAGCACCGGCGCGAGGTTGGTGTCCATATCAACGCCGGCGAGATTCCGTCCGGCGCCGGTGCCGGCATCGGTGGCTGCCGCGACAGGATCGGCCGAGGCGCCGACCTGCTTTTCGGACAGCACCGGCTCACCGGGCAGCCGGCGTACGATCCCGCCCTCCTGGTCGGTCATCAGCAGCAGCGGCAAGCGCACCGGGCCTTCTTGGTGCGCCTCCCGGAGCTGCCTGACGACCGACGCGATCTGGGTGCGGCTGGTGATGTTCTCCCCGAAGAAGATCACCCCGCCGACCTCGCCGGCACTGATCCGGTCGAGCAGGCTGGCGGGCGGGGCGGCACCCGGATAGGAGAAGATCACCCGTTGCCCGGCCCGCTGGATCGGCGTCAGCTTGACCGGTCGGCGTCGCGGTACAGCTCGTGCCACACCATCCAGGCCCAGAGTGCCGACGACCGACCCTGCCGCCGGTGGGTACGGACGATAAACCTCCACCCAGCCACGGGGCCCGATACGCGAAGATCCGTTCCGTACGGCCGTGCCGCGCAGGTTTCTGCGCGTTACGGCCGTCAGGAACGGATCTTGGTACGAGTGGCCAGCGCCACCGCGGCGACAGCACCGGCCGTGAGGGCACCCACGAGCGCGCGGCGGTGCGTCGAGGCCCACAGCTGCGGATCGCGTACGTGCGCCCGATCGTCGAACGGTCCGTGCGCGCCCTGGTCGGCCTCATCGTCTCGGGCGCCGTGCACGTTCGACGCCAGTCGCGGCGTGTTCTCGTCGGTCTGCTGGGACTTGACGCCGGTGCGGCCGAGGTACAGGTCGAGCAGCTTCGGTGCCAGCCGCTCCCCCAGGATCGTGGCCGCGCTGGAAAGCCCCACCCACATGTTGCGTCGCGGGTGCTCGGCCAGGAACCGGATCGCGCGGGCGGGGATCTCGGGCTGGAACACCGGCGGCACGGGCATCGGGTGCTTCGGCATCTTGTTGAGGTTCCAGGTGAACTGCGGCGTGTTCAGGCCCGGCAGCTGCACCATGCACAGCTTGACGTTGCTCTTCTCGTGCGCCAGCTCGGTCATGATCGACTCGGAGAACCCCTTGATGGCGTGCTTCGCGCCGCAGTAGGCGGCCTGCAACGGGATCGACCGGTACGCCATCGCGGACCCGACGTTGATGATGACGCCGCGGTCGCGCGGTCGCATCCGTTCCAGCGCCGCGCGGGTTCCGTGCACCTGGCCGAAGTAGGTCACCTCGGTAATACGCCGGTAGTCCTCGACCGGGGTATCCCAGAAGAAGGCAAGAGAGCCGGTGAACGCCACGTTCACCCAGACGTCGATCGCGCCGAGCTCCCGCTCCACGCGGTCGGCCGCCTCCTCCACCGCGACGTGGTCGGCCACGTCGGTGGGGATCTCCAGGGCGCGCCGACCCGCCTCGTGCACGTCCGCCGCGGCGCCCTGCAGACCCGCCCGGCCGCGGGCGAGGATCGCCACGTCGTACCCGGCGCGAGCGAACTCCCGCACGGTGGCCCGTCCCACGCCGGCCGTGCCCCCGGTCACCACCACGGTCCTGCCCATGTCACGGCACCTTCCGATCGACATCAGATCGCTGCTGTCCAGTATCATGAAGGATGTTCGCTGCTATAGCTGCGACGACCTTTCATGATCACGCGATTGGGGCCGTCACTACAGCTGCTGGCGTATGCCCGCCTCGTGCTCGACCGGCCCGATGGGTGTCAGGCCTTCGGAGGTCATCGCGCGGCGCCCGAGCCCGCGACGCAAGGTCGGCAGGACGGTCTTCGCCTGTATCCCCTCGAGCTCGAAGGCCAACACCGCGTAGAGCGCTATCACGCACAGCGCGAGGCCGAGCCAGCCTGCGGTGTACATCCAGCCGGTACCGCCGAAGTACTCGTACACGCCGGTCACCGCGAAGCGCGCCGTCGCTACCGCCAGTACGAGCCCGGCGAGCGCCTTTCCGCTCGCCGCGATGACCGCCGAAACCAGCACGGCGGCGGCCAGGTAGAACAGCACCAGTCCGAGCACCGCGCTGCGGGAGCCGGGTGGGCTGAGGAACGTGAGCACGCTGGTCGTCAACCACGCCACCGCGAGCGTGCCCATGCCGGTGCCCGCGACGGGGTCGCGGGAGAGGAAGCCCAGCACCGACGAGATGAACTGCAGCGGCACGGCGATGAGCAGGATCGCGAGCGCCACCTGATGCGACTGCGCGGTCGGCACCCAGCCCAGCTGCATGCCGGCCAGAGCGAGCGTGCCGCCGGCCAAGCCCACGAAGCCCAGCGGCAGCGGATTGCCGAGCGGCCGCAGAAAGAAGCGCACCGCTTGCTGCGGGTCGCCCTCTGAGTGCTCCATGTCGTCGCCGCACCCGCCTTCCGGCCTCGTCGTTGGCAAGGACACTCTCCGTGTCCACTCACTCAGGTACCCCGCCCACCGTCGTGCCACACGCTCGAGGCTGCTCGCTTCCCCCGAGCCGGTACGCGTGGCGTTGCCGTTTTCGCTGGTAGAAAGGCGGGATTGGCATGACCGCAGCCCGACGCGAGGGAGAGATGACAGCCACAACGGGGCGTCTGAACGCCGGCGAGATCCACGAAGAGGTCGTCGCGAACGGGCGGTCGGAACTTGACCGCTCGACCGGTGGCCTCGCCTTCTCGGGCCTTGCCGCGGGCCTGCTCATGGGATTGACGGGGCTCGGCGTAGCCGGTACGCGAGCCATCCTGCCCGGCCCGGCAGCCGAGTTCGTCGCGCTACTGTTCTACCCGCTCGGGTTCATCGCGGTCATCATCGGCCGCGCCCAGCTGTTCACCGAGAACACCCTGTACCCCGTGGTGCTGGTGCTGACCGACCGGAGCCACCTACTCACCATGCTCCGGCTCTGGGGAGTGGTCTTTGCCGCGAACGTGCTGGGATCGCTCGCGTTCGCGGCGCTCGTGGCGAAGACTGGCGCGCTGGAACCGGTAGCGGTCAACGAACTGGTCCACCTGGGTGTCGACGCCACGGACAGGCCACTGCTGGACGTCTTCACCAGCGGCATCATCGGCGGCTGGCTGGTCGCGCTCGCAGCGTGGCTCGTCAGCGGTGCGCGGCGTACGAGCGGGCAGGTCGCCGTGGTCTGGTTGATGACGTTCCTGGTGGGCCTGCTGCACCTCGCACACTGCATCGCCTCGAGCGGCTACATCCTGGTCGCCGTCCTCAGTGGAAGCGTCTCCGGTGGGGGCTACGCGATGTGGCTGGCCGCGGCCACCGGCGGCAACATCGTCGGCGGCGTGGTCATCGTGTCGCTGCTCAACCACTGGCAGGTGCATGCCGGAGGCGGTGACGCCCGCCGCCGCAAAGGGCGCCAGGTCGCGTAACAGAGCCCGACGTACCGTTTCGTCAAGGTAGGTGTCGGCGAATGACCGGTCGGGTACCAGTTCGGGTAGCGGATCGCCCGGCCTGGGCGCTTCGCTCGACCGAATGACCGGTGAAACCGGCACATGAGGGAGGAAGAACCGATGCCACAGCAGGCATGGGGCAGAAAGCGCGAGCGGCAGTACGAGCACGTCAAGGAATCCCAGCGCGAGCGTGGTGCGAGCCAGGGCCGCGCGAAGGAGATCGCCGCGCGCACGGTGAACAAGGACCGGGCACAGACCGGTCAGTCGCGGCAGAAGAGCAAGACGTCGACCAAGGACGTCTCGCCGGAGCACCGCGGCGGCAAGCGGTCGGGCAAGGGGCTCGGCCCGCAGGGGCGTACCAAGCAGCAGCTGTACGAGGACGCCAAACGGCAGAACATCGAGGGCCGCTCCAAGATGAACAAGGAGCAGCTCGAGAAGGCGGTCAGCCGCAGATAGTCGACCGGCACCGGTCGGTCAGTGGCTGAACTCGCCGCGGTAGTACTCGTACACCAAGCCGAAAGCCGAGACGACCCCGAACATCAGACCGATGAGGAACAGCCACCAGCCGACCGGGATACCGATGAACGCGATCGCCACCGAGAGGCCGATCGCCACCGGCCACCAGCTGTGTGGGCTGTAGAAGCCGATCTCGCCGGCACCTTCCTCGATCTCGGCCTCGGCACGGTCCTCGTACAGCTCCGCGGGCGGCACCTGCCGCTGGGTGTACGTCAGGTAGTAGCCCACGAGCAGGGCCATGCCGATGGAGAGCGCGAGCGCCGTCGTACCCGTGGGGTCACGCGAGTACCACCAGTAGATGATGTCGGCGACCGCGAAGAAGATCGCGAGGCCGAGGAACATGATGCCTTGGGCCTTCACCGCTGGTCCTCCAGCACGCGGCGCTCGCCGCCGCCCGGACTATGGTGCAGGTCGAACGCGGGTCGGTCCGAACGTACGCGCGGTAGGCTCTTGAAATTGTGCCGCGGTGGCGGACACGACGTCGCCCACTCGAGCCCCCCGCTGTAGCCCCACGGGTCGTCGAGTTCCACCCTCGGTGCCTTCTTCGAGGTGCGCCACACGTTGTAGAAGAACGGCAGCATCGAGATGCCCAGAATCAGCGCGCCGATGCTGGAGACCTGGTTTTCGAAGGTGAACCCGTCGCTTGGCAGGTAGTTGGCGTACCGCCGCGGCATGCCGATCACACCAAGGTAGTGCTGGATCAGGAACGTGATGTGGAACCCGAAGAACAGCAGCCAGAAGTGCAGCTTGCCGAGCCGCTCGTCCAGCATCTTGCCGGTCCACTTCGGCCACCAGAAGTAGAAGCCGCCGAACGTCGCGAACACGATCGTGCCGAACAGCACGTAGTGGAAGTGCGCCACCACGAAGTACGAGTCGGAGACGTGGAAGTCGAGCGGTGGTGAGGCCAGGATCACGCCGGTGAGCCCGCCGAACAGGAACGTCGTCATGAAGCCCACGGACCACAACATCGGCGTATCGAAGGTGATCTGCCCTCGCCACATCGTGCCGACCCAGTTGAAGAACTTGATCCCGGTGGGCACCGCGATCAGGAACGTCATGAACGAGAAGAACGGCAGCAGCACCCCGCCGGTGACGAACATGTGGTGCGCCCACACGGTCATCGACAGCCCGGCGATGGAGATCGTCGCCGCGATCATGGTGGTGTAGCCGAACAGCGGTTTGCGGCTGAACACGGGGATGATCTCGGTCACGATGCCGAAGAACGGCAACGCCACGATGTACACCTCGGGGTGACCGAAGAACCAGAACAGGTGCTGCCACAGCAGCGCGCCGCCGTTCTGGGCCTCGAAAATCGACATGCCCAGTACCCGGTCCGCCTCCAGGCCGAACAGCGCGGCGGCGAGGACCGGGAAGGCCAACAACCCCAGGACGCTGGTGAGCAGGATGTTCCAGGTGAAGATCGGCATCCGGAACATGGTCACGCCCGGGGCGCGCATGGTCAGGATCGTCGTGACGAAGTTGACCGAGCCGAGGATCGTGCTGAATCCGGCCAGCCCCAGGCCCATCACCCAGAAGTCCGCTCCCAGACCCGGGCTGTGCGAGGCGTCGGTCAGCGGCGCGTACCCGGTCCAGCCGAAGCTCGCCGCACCGCTCGGGGTGAGGAAGCCCGCCAGGACGATGCACCCGCCGAACAGGAAGAACCAGTAGCTGAGGGTGTTCAACCGCGGGAACGCCACGTCGGGCGCGCCGATCTGCAGCGGCATGATCTCGTTGGCGAAGCCGGCGAACGTCGGCGTCGCGAACAGCAGCAGCATGATCGTGCCGTGGATGGTGAACAGCTGGTTGTACTGCTCCTCCGACACGATCTGCAGACCCGGGTCGAACAGCTCCGCGCGCATCAGTAGCGCCATCACGCCCGCGGTCAGGAAGAAGCAGAAACCCGTGATCAGGTACAGGTGACCGACCTTCTTGTGGTCGGTCGTGGTCAGCCAGTCGACGATCACCGTGCCGAGCGGCTTGCGCTGCTGCACGCCGCCGGTCGTGGCCTGGTCGGTCGCGGTGTACGTCATGCGGCGACCTCCAATACCCGACTTACGGCGCCAGCGTACTCGCTGCTGCTCATGACCCGCCCTCCGTGGGCTGCTGGGCAGCGGTCTTGTTGATGAACTGCTTGTACTCCGGCCAGCTCACGACCTTGACCTTGAACAGCATCTTGCTGTGGTTGGCTCCGCAGAGCTCCGCGCACCGGCCGGCGAAGGTGCCCTGCCGGGTCGGCACGACCTGGAACTTGTTGTTCCAGTACGGCTTCTGGTTCTTCGGCATCTGCCAGTACTGCTTGCCCGGCGGCGGGTCCTTGTACGGCATCACGTCACGCTTGAAGAGGAACGCCGGCACCCAGAACGAGTGGGTGACGTCCTGGCTGTAGAGGTTGAACTGGACCCGCTTGCCCTTGGGGAGCACGAGTGTGGGTCGCTGGCCCGCGCGACCGATGATGTAGACGCCGTCCTCCATCTGTTGGCCGTGCACACCGTCGTTCTCGTAATAGAACTTCCAGCTCCACTGGAACGCCACGACGTCGACGAGCACGTCGGGCTTCTTCGAGATGTCGGTCAGCTTCGCCTCGTCGCGCGCGGTGAAGTAGAAGAAGACCGCGACAATGATGATCGGGATCACCGTGTACAGGGCCTCGATCGGCATGTTGTAGCGGACCTGCGCGGGCAGGCGATTGTGCTTCTTGCGGTGGAAGATCGACGACCAGATGATCAGGCCCCATACGAGCAAACCGAGGGCCCACGCGGCGATCCACGAGCCCTGCCACAGCGTCAGCATCCGCTCGGCCTGCTCGGTGGCCGGTAGCGGCATCGCCTGGCGGAGGAACTCGTCCTTGGTGCACGCGGTGAGCGTCACCATGGCCATGGCGAGCACGGTGAACCGCGCGGTCCAGCGGCGCAGCGGTGAGCGACGCGGAGTGCTCACATCTCCCCTTTCGCGAAAGGCGCCCGAGCGGGGTCGGTCGCGTCGATGACACAGTACTGCTCCGTGTCATCCAGGGATGCCAAGGGGGGCGCTGCGCCGAGGCCGCCGTGATGGTAGATCAACGAAACGCCGGCGGCAGCGGAACCCGCAGCGCGGCGACGAGCAGCTCACCGTAACGGGCGCGGGAAACCTCGACGCAGCCGAGCGAGTCGAGGTGCGGCGTCCACCACTGCACGTCGAGCAGCCGGCGCGCGTCCGCAGGTTCGCCCGCGCGGAGCAGGTCGACGAGCGCGACCAGGGCCACCTTGGACGCGTCGGTCACGTGGTGAAACATGGACTCGCCCGCGAACAGCCCGCCCACGGCAATCCCGTACAGGCCGCCGGCGAGGGTGCCATCGGCGTTCCACACCTCGACGCTGTGTGCCCAGCCGAGGTCGAACAGCCGCCGGTACGCATCCATGATCGGCGGGGTGATCCAGCGACCCTTCCTGCGGGGGTCCGCGCAGGCGGCCACGACGTCGTCGAAGGCGGTGTCGACCCGCACCTCGAAGGTGCCTACCGAGCGCCGAAGTGACCGGGACACGTGCAGTCCGTCGAGCGGGATGATCCCCCGCCGCACCGGCGACCACCAGCCCACGCTGCGGCGCACCGGCATCGGGAAAAGACCGCGGCGGTAGGCGGCCAGCAGCGTTCCGGGGGCGAGGTCAGCTCCTACCCCGACGAGCTCGTCGGGACCGGCAGTGGCGGGGTCCGGCAGCTCCCACGCGGTCGGCGGTGGCTCGACCGGCACCGGGTCAATCCCGCATCAGCGACTGCCGGCCTCCACCGCGCTGAGGTGCGGCTCGATCTCGGCGGCGGCGGCCTCGCCGAAGGCCTCCGCGAAGCGCTTGACGAAGTCGGCCGGCTTGAACTCGTAGTCCTGCGGCCCCATGACCTCGAGCACGTAGCTGGCGAGCAGCGAACCGAGCTGCGCGCAGCGCTCGACGCCCATCTGCCAGGACAGCCCGGCGAGGAATCCAGCGCGGAAACCGTCACCGACACCGGTCGGGTCGGCGATGCGCTGTACGGGCGCCGCCCGCACGAACAGGGGGTCCGTGCCCGCCCGGTCCACGCGCACGCCGTCCTTGCCCAGCGTCGTCACCCGGGTGCCGACCCGGCGCAGGATCTCCTCGGCGCTCCATCCCGTCTTCTGCTCGGTGAGCGACGCCTCGTACTCGTTGGTGAACAGGTAGGTCGCGCCGTCCACCAGGTCACGGATGCCGTCGCCGTCCATGAAGGCGAGCTGCTGGCTGCAGTCGGCCAGGAATGGGTAGCCGTTGTCGCGGCACTCGCGGGTGTGGCCGAGCATGCCGTCCGGGTCGCTGGCACCGATCACGACGAGATCGAGGCCACCGTGGCTCTCGGCGATCGAGCGCAGCCGCACCTCGCCGGTCTCGGCCATCGCCCCGGAGTAGAAGGTCGCGATCTGGGCGTTGTCGTCATCGACGGTGGAGATGAACCGCGCGGTGTGCCGGGTGTCGGACGTACGCACCGAGCCGATGTCGACGCCGTGCTCCTCCAGCCATGCCCCGTACTCGGCGAAGTCGCGACCGACGGCACCGACGAGAATCGGGCGAAGGCCGAGGCACCCCATGCCGAACGTGATGTTCGCCGCCACCCCGCCGCGACGGATCTCGAGGTTGTCGACAAGGAAGGACAGCGAGATCTTGTCGAGCTGCTCGACGACGAGGGAATCGGCGAACCGCCCGTCGAACCGCATCAGGTTGTCAGTCGCGATCGAGCCAGAAACGGCGATCTGCACGGGCGCTCCCTCGAGTCGACGGCAGGTGCGAAGAACCATGAGTCTTCCAGGTTCCGCCGCAGTTCCCAAATGCGAGCGCCTGTGCGAGCTGACCGGGAGTGAGCGCTCAGCGGCTTCTCAGCGGCCGCATACGGGGGTCAGTGGAAGGAGTCGCCGCAGGCGCAGGACCCGGTCGCGTTCGGGTTGTCGATCGTGAATCCCTGCCGCTCGATGGTGTCGGCGAAGTCGATGACGGCGCCCTGCAGGTACGGCACGCTCATCCGGTCGACGACCACGCGTACGCCACCGAACTCCTTGGTGTCGTCGCCGTCGAACTCGCGCTCGTCGAAGAACAGCTGGTAGCGCAGCCCGGAGCAGCCGCCCGGCTGTACCGCCACCCGGAGCGCCAAGTCGGTGCGGCCCTCCTGCTCGAGCAGGCTCTTGACCTTGCTCGCCGCGATATCGCTGAGCTGCACGCCGCCAGGAGCACTCTGCTCGGCGTCCTGCTCAGGCGTCTGGGCAGTGGTCTGGTGCTGGACCGTCATCGCGTCGCTCCCCAAAGGGCCGGGTTCTTCCTCGTTTCGCACGGGCGACCCTGCATGGCCACCGCATTCCCCATCGTCGCACAGGAATCGGTCAACTGTGCACCTGCGGCGCGGCGCCGGTACGCACAGCGGGGCGACGGTGACGCTTGTGGAAGGCTGGTCGCGGATGGGCGGCACGGGGCCGGACCCGTGCCGAACAGCAGACGCGGGTCCGGCGCAGGAAGGACGGGACCCCAGCTAGCCAGGGCCATGCAGCGGCTCAGAGGCCCGGGGCGGCCCACACGGGGAACCAGCGGCTGGTGTCCTGCTCGACGCGCAGGTCGTCGGCGACCTGGTCCTTCACCTGCAGCTCCAGCACGCTGTTGCGCTGTTCCGGAGCGGTGGGTGCGAACGGGTAGAACGAGCCCTGCTTGTACAGGTACACCAGGCCGAGCCTGCGCCCGTCCGGGTGCTCGAACCCGACCAGCGAGCACAGCAGCGCCGGCCCGAAGCCGTGCGCCTCCAGCGTGGAGTTCACGGCGTGCAGGTCGGTGACGAGACCGGTCGTGTCCTGCGGGTCGTGGCGGCACACCAGCCAGGTGTAACCGTAGTTGTCGGTGCTCTTCTCCACCTTCGGGCCCTGGTCGGCGTCGAGCAGCTCGGTGACGTCGGACTGGGTCTGGTAGAAGGCCTGCCCCTCCATCTCCCGGTAGCAGACCGACCCCACGCCGGTGGGTACGAAGCCCATCGCCGCCTGCAGCGTCAGCGCGGCACCGGACAGGCCGAACAGCTGGTCCAGGTTCGGCCTGGCCGGCTTGGTGCGCCCGAGTATGACGTCGAGCAGTCCCACCGCTACCGGACTCCAGGCGGCGCGTAGCCCCCGCCCGGCTCCGACTGGCGGTCCGTACCGGGGACATCGGGGTGCCCCGATTCGCCCTGCACCGGGGTACTGGGCTGCCCGATGCCGGGCACCTGGTCGTAGCCGCCGGGCCCGCGCTGCTCGCCCGGCGCGACCTCGCCCAGCTGGCTCGAGATCTGAGCCAGCTGCTGCAGCCGCTTCTCGAGCGACGGGTGCGTCGAGAACAGGGTGGAGAAGCTGAAGCCCTTGCTCTTCAGCGGAGCGAAGAAGAACGCGTTGTACGCCTCGGCCTTGCGCAGGTCCTTCTGCGGCACCGACCGCATCTGGCCGGAGACCTTCTGCAACGCGCTCGCCAGCGCGCTCGGGCGGCCGGTGAGCTGCACACCCGCCCGATCCGCGGCGAGCTCGCGGTAGCGCGACAGCGCCCTGATCAGCAGGAAGCTGATCGCGTAGACCAGGACGCCGATCAGGACCATGCCCATCATGGCGAGCGCCACGGCGGCGCCGTTCTGGTCGCGGTTGCCGCCACCGAACGCCATACCCCAGAACGCCATGCGGGCGAGCATTCCGGCGAGGATGCCGAGGAAGGACGCGATGGTCATCACCGCGACGTCACGGTGCGCGACGTGCGAGAGCTCGTGGGCGAGCACGCCCTCCAGCTCCTGCTGGTCGAGCTGCCGCATCATGCCGGTGCTGGCACACACGACGGCCTTCTTCGGGCTGCGTCCGATCGCGAACGCGTTGGGGATCGAGCTGTCGGCGATGGCCACCTGGGGCTTCGGCATATTGGCCATCGCGCAGAGCCGGTCGATGGTCGCGTGCAGCTCCGGTGCCTGCTCGCGGGTGACGACCCGCCCTCGCATGGCCGCGAGCGCGATCTTGTCGGAGAACAGGAACTGCACGGCGAGCAGTACCGCCGCGATCGCGATCACCCAGATCCATCCGCCGCCGCGCCAGAACAGCGCGACGAGACCCACGATGAACGCGGTGTAGACGAGCCCGAGCAGAAACATGGTGAGGCCCATACGGGCGACTAGGCCTCTGTCTGGGGCAAAACGTGTCTGAGCCATAGCATGCTCCCGCTAGCCGGGGATGAGTCCCTCCTCCTGCAACATCTCCGCCACCTCGGACAGGTTCGCGTCCTCTGGCGGCAACAGTGCGTCTGATGGGACTAACGCATCATCGGGCAGTTTTGTGCCTACGGAGCGCACCTTCGTCGCCAGCGCTGTCATCGCAGTACGGAACGCAACCTCGTCACCGGCGTCGACGGCCCGCTGCAGGTCGTTGTCCAGCGAGTTGAGGCCGTCGACCTCGCCGTCGCCGACGTCGTACTGGTTGTCGCCGAGAATCCGGACGATCATGCGCCCTCCCCCGGTTTGGCCGAGCGCTCCGGCTGCTCGGTCGGCTGCCCCGCCGACTGCGCCTGCTGCTGGTCGCTCTCGGCCTGCGCGCTGCCGAGCTCCTTCGGCGACTCACCGCTGGTGATCTCGGTGCGCATCTGCTGCAGCTCGCGCTCGACCTGGGAGTCGCTGGACAGCTGGTTGAGCTCCGACTCGATGTTGTCCGGCTGGCTGCCGGTCACGTCGTCGAGCGCTCCGGACGCCATCAGCTCGTCGAGGGCACCGGCGCGGGCCTGCATCGTCGCGGTCTTGTCCTCGGCGCGCTGGATGGCCAGACCGACGTCACCCATCTCCTCCGACACCCCGGAGAAGGCCTCGTTGATCCGCGTCTGTGCCTCGGCGGCGTTGTAGGTGGCCTTGACCGTCTCCTTGCGGGTGCGGAAGGCGTCGACCTTGGCCTGCAGCCGCTGGGAGGCGCCGGTGAGCTTCTCCTCCTCGCCCTGGAGCTGGGTGTGCTGCTCCTGGAGGCTGGTCAGCTGCTGGGACAGGCCGGAGCGCCGCGTCAGCGCCTCACGGGCGAGGTCCTCACGCCCCTGGCTCATCGCCGTCTTCGCCTGGCCGGCCAGCTTGTCCGCCGACTGCTGGAGTTGGTTCATCTGGAGCTCGAGACGCTTACGGGAGGTCGCGACGTCGGCGACGCCCCTGCGTACCTTCTGCAGCAGCTCGAGCTGCTTCTGGTACGAGTAGTCCAGCGTCTCGCGGGGGTCCTCCGCCCGGTCCGCCAGCTTGTTCGCCTTGGAGCGGAAGATCGTCGTGAAACGGTTGATCAGGCCCATCTGCCGTGTAGCCCCCTTTGTCTGGCGCTGGCACTATTTGTGTTACCGCTGGCACTGTCGGATCCGATGTCTTTGGCCCAAGCCTAGGCCAGCAGGCGCTCGAGCGGGGAGCCAGATAGCCCGATCTCCTGCAATGGCTACCCTAGCCCCGTGTTCCGACGTCGCTCCAGTAGCCAGCAGCCCGCGCCCGAGGAAGAACAACATCACGATCAGGACACGAAGGGGGCGACGGCCAAGGGGCGACCCACGCCCAAGAGGCGGGAGGCCGAGCGCCACCGCCGCACGTACGTCCAGGCGCCGAAGGACCGCAAGGAGGCGGCCCAACGGCTGCGCGAGCGCCAGCGCGGCGGCCGCCAGGACCACGTGCGCGCGATGCGCGGCGGCGACGAAAGCAAGCTGCCCCCGCGCGACGCCGGGCCCGTGCGGCGCCTGGTTCGCGACGTCGTCGACTCCCGCCGCGGCGCCGGCAGCTACTTCCTGATCATCACGCTCGTCGTGCTCATTGTGCAGATCCTGCTGTCGGTAGCGACCAGCAACCACATGCTCAGCGCGGCGACCTCGGCGCGGATCCAGCTGTTCTTGATGTACGCCTGGTACCTGTCCATCGTGTTCGTCGCGATCGACTCGTTCATCCTCGTACGCCGGATGAAGGCGATGGTCCGCGAGCGGCACCCGGACGCCAACGAGCGCGGCCTCACCATGTACGCGGTCATGCGTGCACTGCAGATCCGCCGCCTGCGGCTGCCCCCGGCGAAGGTCAAGCCCGGCGACGAGGTGCGCGGGCCATCCGACTAGCGAGCGCCACTGTCCCGACCTCCCCCGCCGACCCATCCCCGCTGGCCTTTCCCCAAATGACCACGTTATGTGGGCGGAATCGGCGTTATCGGGGGCTGCAGGCATCGAGAAGGCGTAGTTCGCATCCATAACGTGGTCATTTGGCAGGACAGGTTCGTCGTGGGAAGTTGAGCACGCTCGCCGGATGGAGGGGACCCGTGGAGACTGCCGAGGACGCGTTCCGTACGAGGCTGCGGCGCGAGCTGCCGAAGGCCGCGCGCGTCGACACCACGGCACGGGGCGCGTACGCGGGCGACGCCTCGCTGTACCGAAAGGTGCCGGCAGCGGTGCTCGAGCCGCGCGACACCGAGGAGGTCGTGCGCGCGCTGGCGCTCGCGCGCGACCACGGCATCCCGGTGACGTCCAGGGGCGGCGGCACCTCGATCGCGGGCAACTCGATCAGCGCCGGCCTGCTGATCGACTTCTCCCGGCACATGAACGCGATCCGTTCGATCGACCCCGACGCGGGCGAGGCGACCGCCGAGCCGGGGGTGATCGGCGACGCGGTGCGCGCCGCCGCGAGGCAGTACGGGCTGACATTCGCGCCCGACCCCTCCACCCACGCCCGCTGCACGATCGGCGGCATGATCGCGAACAACTCCTGCGGCGCGCACTCCGCCGCCTGGGGTACGACCGCCGACCACGTACGCGCCCTCGACGTCCTGCTGCCCGACGGCCGGCTGGTCACCCTGCGAAACAACGGCGCCTCCGACGCCAGCCTGCACGACCGGGTGGTGGCCGTACGCGACGCGCACCTGACCACGCTGCGCACCGAGTTCAACCGGTTCCGCCGGCAGGTCTCGGGCTACGGGTTGCACCACCTGCTGGCCGAGCGCGGAACCGACGCCGCGCGGGCGTTCAGCGGCAGCGAGGGCACGCTCGGGATCATCGTGTCCGCGACGATCGGCCTGGTGCCGCGGCCGGTTACGACCGCGCTGCTCGTCCTCGGGTTTCCCGACAGTCTGGCCGCCGCGGATGCCGCGCCGTCACTCCCGCCGCTCGGCGCGCTCACCGCCGAAGGGCTCGACGCCGAAGTCCTCCCGGCGATCCGAGCCAAGCCCGGGCTGGGCCAGGTCGGCCGCGACCTGCCGGACGGGGGCGCGTGGCTGCTGTGCGAGGTCGGCGGCGCGACCCCGGGCGAGGCACTGGAAGCGGCGCACCAGATCGCGGCCAAGGCCCCGGATGCCAGCCACGTCATCAGCGACGACCCGGTGGAGACCGCGGCGCTGTGGCGTATACGCGAGGAGGTCGCGGGCCTCTCCACCCGGGCGCCGGACGGCACCGAGGCCTGGCCAGGCTGGGAGGACGCCGCCGTACCGCCGGAACGGTTCGGCGCGTACCTGCGCGAGTTCCGCGGCCTGCTCGACAAGCACGGGCGTACGGGCATCCTGTACGGCCACTTCGGCGAGGGCTGCGCGCACATCCGCATCGACTGGCCGTTGCACGAACCCGGCGGCATCGCCGGCTACCGCACGTTCGTGGAGGAGGCCGCCGACCTCGTCGCCGCGCACGGCGGCACCGTCTCCGGTGAGCACGGTGACGGGCGGGCACGCTCGGAACTGCTGTCGCGGGTGTACTCCCCCGAGGCGATCGCCGCGTTCGGCGAGTTCAAGCGGGCGTTCGACCCCGAGGGCATGCTCAACCCGGGCATCGTCGTCGACCCCGCACCGGTCGACGCCGACGTCCGCTACGGGCCGCCCACGCGCGCCGAGAAGTTCCTGCCGGTTCAGGCGCTGCACGCCGACCGGGGTTCGTTCGCCGGCGCGGTACGCCGGTGCGTCGGGGTGGGCAAGTGCCGGGTGCCGAGCGGCACCGCGATGTGCCCCTCGTACCAGGCGACCCGCGACGAGGTGCACTCCACCCGGGGGCGGGCGCGGCTGCTGGCCGAGATGGTCGAGGGCGACGTCGTCACCGACGGCTGGCGTTCCACCGAGGTCGCCGACGCGCTCGACCTGTGCCTGTCGTGCAAGGCGTGCAAGAGCGACTGCCCGGTCGACGTCGACATGGCGACGTACAAGGCGGAGTTCCTGCACCATCATTACCGGCACCGCCCGCGACCGCGGACCCACTACGCCCTCGGCTGGTTGCCGC
>JBOHBN010000250.1:0-3658 GCA_050698355.1 Streptosporangiales bacterium
CGGAACCTGTCAACCTTTCTGAGACACGTTCTTGGGGAAACTACTGAGTTTGGTTCTCCTTGTCGTCGGGCTTGTTGATCCAGACCGTTCCGGGCAGCTGCGGTGGCTGAGGTGGCTTGCGGACGAACCGCTCGGGGTGCGCGGCGTGGGCGGTGTCCAGGACGAGCCCGCGGGCCTCGCGGATGTCGTGGGCGCGGCCGTAGTGGACGTCGGCTGGGGTGTGCAGCCCGATCCCCGAGTGCCGGTGCTCGTGCGCATACCAGCCGAAGAACCGGTCGCAGAACACGCGGGCGTCCTCGATGCAGCCGAACCGGTCGGGGAAGTCGGGCCGGTACTTCAACGTCTTGAACCCGGCCTCGGAGTAGGGGTTGTCGTTGGAGCAGTGCGGCCGGGAGTGGGACTTGGTGACACCGAGGTCGGCGAGCAGGAACGCCACCGGCTTCGACGCCATCGAGGAGCCCCGGTCGGCATGCAGGGTCAGCTGGTGCCGGTCGACCTTCTGCTTGCGGACCGCCTCGGTGATCAGCCGTTCGGCCAGGATCGCGGACTCCCTCGAGGCGACCATCCAGCCGACCGGGTAGCGAGAGAAGATGTCCAGGATCACGTAGAGGTAGTAGTAGGTCCACTTCGCCGGCCCACGCAGTTTCGTTACATGTCCCAGCTCCACACCCGATTCGGTGCCTCGGCGACCAGCTCGGGCTTCACCTTGGCCGGATGGGTCGCGTGCCGGCGTCGGTCTCCGGTCTCTCCACGCTCACGCAGCAGTCGATACATCGTCGAGATCGAGCACAGGTAGGTGCCCTCATCGAGCAGCGTGGCATAGATCGTGGCCGGCGCGGCGTCAGCGAAGCGTTCGGAGTGCAGCACCTCAAGCATTGCTGCACGTTCGGCCTCATCCAGGGCACGCGGTTGAACCTGCGGTCGACGCGCCGGCACGGGCACTGGCACCGACGCAGGCACGCTCACCGGAGACGTCGAGGTCTCCTCGCTCGCGCTGGTCGTCGCCGCCGACTCGGCCGCGGCGCCGGTCTCGGTGTCGATCTCCGTACCGATCACCGTGCGGGAGCGGTAGTAGCTGGCTCGGGGCAGCCCGACCGCGGTGCAGGCGGCCTTGGCTCCCACCAGCGGCACCAACTCACCGACCGCCTCGTCGATGACCTCGCTGATCATGGCGCTCATCTCGCCCGGTCCTCGTCGGTCGCGCCGCCAGCGGCGAGCTGTTCCAGCAGCGCGGAGAGCTTTCCCTGCACCTCGATCACCCGCCGCGAGGTCTCCGCCTCGGCCTCCAGCTCGGCGACCTTGGCCCGCAGCCGGGCATTCTCCCGATCCACCGGATCAGCTGGCGGCCGGCCGCGGGTCTTGCCCAGCGCCTCCAACGCGCCCTTGTCGCGCTGCTTGCGCCACTCACTGAGCAGCGAGGAGTACAAGCCCTCACGCCGCAGCAGCGCGCCCCTGCCGTCACGGTCCAAGCCGTCGTACTCGGACAGGATCTTCGCCTTGTACTTCGCCGAGTACGTCCTGCGCTTGGCCCGCGCGGGGACCTGCGGATCAGGCTCCTGCTCCACCCGAACAGCATCGCTCAACGATGCCGCCGCTGTCGTGACGCTCATCCAACCTCTCTCCAGATCACGCCCTCAACTCGGTGATTACTACCCGGCTCGGGTATCTCAGACAAGGTTGGCAGACATCCCATGGCGAAATTTGTCAAGCGGCGAGCTCGTCGGCGTCGGCTTGGTGGTGCTGCCAGGCGGTGCTCTCGTCGTAGAGCGCGCCGGTCTTCAGGCAGCCGTGCAGGATGCCGACGAGCCGGTTCGCAAGCTGGCGCAGCGCGGCGTGGTGGCCGATCCCGCGGCCCCGGAGAGCGTCGTAATAGGCCCGGGCACCCGGGGACCCGGTGAGCGCGGCGTAGGCCTGCATGTGCAGGGCGGCGCCGAGGCGCCGGTTCGTCGCATACCTCGCCAGCACCACCGTCTTGCGGCCCGAAGCGCGGGTGATGGGGCTCTGCCCGGAGTAGTTCTTGCGCGCCCGAGCATCGGTGAAGCGGGTCTTGTCGTCGCCGAACTCGCCGATCACCCGCGAGGCGAGTACGACACCCAGACCCGGCTGGCTAAGGTAGATCTCAGCCTCCGGGTGGCGACCAAAATGCTCGTCCACCACCTCACCCAACTCGGCGATCTGAGCGTTCAACGCGGCGATGATCCGCACCTGGCCAACGACGATCCTGGCGTAGGCCTCCTCCACCGTCGGCGGTTGTCGCAGCGCCGGTGCCCGCAGGATCTCCTGCAAGGGCAGGACTTTCGCCTCGACGTGGTGGCGTCGCGCCCTGCGCAGCGCCGCGGCCAGTTGGCTGCGCGTCAGCTTCGCCGCCCGCGTCGGACTCGGTGCCTGCTCCAGGACAGTCAGCGTGTCGCTGGCCGCCAGGTCGGGGAAGGCCTCCAACACGGCGGGGAAGAACTCCCGCAGCGTCGAACGCAGCCGCAGCACGTGCCGGGTGCGCTCCCAGATCGCGTTCTGATGCGCACGCGCGAGCAGTTTCACCGCGTCGGCCAGCTCACTATCCCCCGCGACAGGGCGGTGATGCTCACGGTCCAGGCGGACGATCTCGGCCAGCACATGCGCATCACCAGCGTCGCTCTTCGCCCCCGAGGTGGTATGCCGCTCCCGGTAGCGCGCCACCGACATCGGGTTGATCGCATACACCAGATAGCCCGCCGCGCGCAGCGCGGTCACCCACGGGCCGCGATCGGTCTCGATACCCACCACCACCCGAGCGGCCACCTGCTCCGGCGGAAGATCCGCCCAGGCCGCCGGAGCATGCTCGGCCACCAGCGCGTGCAGCCTGCCGATGCCCTCCAGCCCTTCAGGCAGCCGCGCCCGCGCCACTCGACGACCGCCCTCGTCCTCGAGCTCGACGTCGTGGTGATCCTCAGCCCAGTCATCTCCGATGAACAGCACCCGGCAGCAACTCCTTCGTCCAGACCGACAGGTTCACAGCGCCCGGAGACACCCGCAACCTAATGACCAAGTGCTCACGCCGAAGCGGGCACGACATCCCATCAGCGGTCCAGCCACCGGCGAACCGGCAGGCGCACGGTCTGTCAATAGGCCTCCGAAAAGGGCCCGAGAGAGGGAGTGCTGACCCGCCGGCCGCTGCTGCAGCGAAGCCTCCCACGGGAAGCCCGGCTGATCTCATTAGAGAGGGACGCCGACTCCGGGGCGCCCTCGTACACCAGCTGTTCCGCGCTCAGCTCACCCTTGACATGGGGAAGGTCGGCGCTCTTCGGGCTGACCGGGACATCACCGGCGAATCCGAAGTACATGTCCTGAACGGCCACCCGGTCGACGTCGGCCGGCAACGTGTACGCCGCCCACGCTTACTTCGGCTTACCGCCCGGCTGCAGCTCGATGCTCAATCCGTTGTCGGCGACCTTGTCGACCGCGGTGCACAGGCACGTGCCCTCCTCCCGCGGGCTCGCCTTCGCCGCCTTCGGCGGGTGGTAGCGGCGCGCCCCGGCCAGGTCGACCAGGAACAGCCGGGAAAATGAGAAGTCCCATGACTCGTAGCTGATGAAGTTGTACGGGCGCTCGACCTCGACGCTCTTATTCTCGGCGACGTTGCGCACCCTGTACCGGGCGATCGCCATGTCCGAACCAATGT
>JBOHBN010000251.1:0-17388 GCA_050698355.1 Streptosporangiales bacterium
GGCAACAGCCTCAACGTACGCAACCCGCACACGCTGCAGCTCATCATGGACTCGCTGCGGTACTGGGTCACCGAGATGCACGTCGACGGGTTCCGCTTCGACCTCGCGTCCGCGCTCGCCCGGGAGCTGCACGACGTCGACAAGCTCAGCGCGTTCTTCGACCTCGTGCAGCAGGATCCCGTCGTCGCCCAGGCCAAGCTCATCGCCGAGCCCTGGGACGTCGGCGAGGGCGGCTACCAGGTCGGCAACTTCCCGCCGCAGTGGACCGAGTGGAACGGTCGCTACCGCGACGCGGTGCGCGACTTCTGGCGCGGCGAGCAGGCGACCGTGCCGGAGCTGGCGTCACGCATCACCGGGTCGAGCGACCTGTACGAGTCGAGCGGCCGCAGGCCGTCCGCGTCGATCAATTTCGTCACCTGTCACGACGGCTTCACGCTGACCGATCTGGTGTCGTACAACGAGAAGCACAACCAGGCGAACGGCGAGGGCAACCAGGACGGCACCGACGACAACCGCTCGTGGAACTGCGGTGTCGAGGGCGCCACCGACGATCCCGAGATACTCGCGCTCCGCGACAGGCAGAAGCGCAACTTCCTCACCACCCTGCTGTTGTCGCAGGGCACGCCGATGCTGTCGCACGGCGACGAGTTCGGGCGCAGCCAGGGCGGCAACAACAACGGCTACTGCCAGGACAACCCCGTGACCTGGATCGACTGGTCGCTGAACCAGCGCGACGAGGAGCTGCTGGAGTTCGTGCGCCGCCTCGTCGCGTTCCGGCACGAACACCCGATCTTCAGGCGGCGCAGGTTCTTCGAGGGCCGCACGGTGCAGGACAGCGTGACCGGGCTGCGCGACATCGCCTGGCTGACGACCGGTGGCACCGAGATGACCGACGACGACTGGAACGCGGGCTACGCGCAGACGCTCGGGGTGTTCCTCAACGGCGAGGCGCTCACCGAGCCCGACCAGTACGGTCAGCACGTCGCCGACGACAGCTTCCTGCTCATGTACAACGCGTACCACGAGGACATCGCGTTCACGCTGCCCGACGCGAGCTTCGGCGCATCGTGGGAGGTGGAGTTCGACACCGCGCGACCCGGCGGCGTCGACCAGCCCACCGCCAAGGCAAGCCAGCAGGTCGAGGTGGCTGCTCACTCCGTGCTCGTGCTGCGCCGTACCACCGAGACAATGTAGTTGTCAGTGTGTGGTTGAGCTATGGCTCGATGAGGCACTGACAACCTGCGTGGCGCCGCACCGTGGGACAGTAACCCCATGGACCTGCCCGTCTCGCCGCCCGTCGAGCCGATGCTCGCCAAGGCCGTCGCGAAGGTACCCGAGCCTGGCTCCGGCGGCATGCTGTACGAGCCGAAGTGGGACGGCTTTCGCTGCATCGTGTTCCGCGACGGCGACGAGGTCGTCCTCGGCAGCAGGAACGGGCGTCCCCTCACCCGGTACTTCCCCGAACTGGTGACCGCGCTGCGCGACGAGCTGCCGGACCGGATCGTGCTGGACGGCGAGGTCGTGCTGCCCCGCGGCGACCGGCTCGACTTCGACGCCCTGCAGCAGCGCATCCACCCGGCCGATTCGCGGGTACGCATGCTCGCGGACCAGACACCGACCTCGTACGTGGCGTTCGACCTGCTCGCGCTCGGCGACGAGGCGCTACTCGACCGGCCGTTCGGCGAGCGGCGGCAAATGCTGGAATCGGCGCTGGGCGGTGCCGCGGCGCCCATCTACCTCACCGCGGTCACGAGCGATACCGAGCTGGCGAACGACTGGCTCGCGCGCTTCGAGGGTGCCGGCCTCGACGGGATCGTCGCCAAGCCGATGGACATCGCGTACGTGCCGAACAAGCGGGCGATGTTCAAGGTCAAGCACGAGCGCACCGCCGACGTGGTCGTCGCCGGCTACCGCTGGCACAAGTCCGGGCCGGTAGTCGGCTCACTGCTGCTGGGGCTCTTCGACCAGTCCGACCGGTTCCAGCACATCGGTGTCGCCGCGTCCTTCTCGATGGCGCGCCGCCGCGAGCTGGTGGACGAGCTCGACCCGTACCGGATGGACGACCCGAGCGGGCACCCGTGGGGCGAGTGGACCAATGCCAAGGCGCACGCCGAAGGGAACCGGATGCCGGGCGGGCCGAGCCGCTGGTCGGGCGGCAAGGACCTGTCCTGGATCCCGCTGCGTCCAGAGCTGGTGTGCGAGGTGGCGTACGACCAGATGGAGGGCGACAGGTTCCGGCACACGGCCCGGTTCCGGCGGTGGCGCACCGACCGCGACCCCGAATCCTGCCGGTACGACCAGCTCGAGGTCCCGGTGCGCTACGACCTCGCCGAGGTGCTCGCCACCCGGTAGCGAACCGCGTCAGCGGTCAGCGACCAGCCCGCTGCCTCCGAGCTCGGCAGTTGCCTCCTCGACGCCGCTGACCACTGGCGTGCCGCCGTCGTCGGCGCGGCCGAGTGTCTTGATGCCGTGCCCGGTCAGCATGCAGACGACCGAGTCACCGGCTTCGATGACGCCGCGCCGCAGCAGCTTCCTGGCTGCGGGCAGCACCGCGGCGGCTCCGGGCTCGATCAGCAGGCCCTGCCGTTCGGCGAGGAAGGATGTCGCCTCATCGGCTTCGCCGTCGGTGACGGTGACCGCCGTACCAGCCGACTCGCGCACGAGCCGCAGCGTGTACGTGCCGTCGCCCGGGTAGTCGCGCAGCGGGTCGGCGATCGCGGAGATGGTCGTCTCGACGCGGGCCCAGGAGGTGACGTCGGTCGCGCCGGCGTTCAACGCCTCGGCGATGGGCGCGCATCCCTCGGCTTGGACGGCTACCACGCGCGGTACGCGTGCGAGCTCGCCGGCGGCGACGAACTCGCGAAAGGCCGCGACGATGCCGTACAGCAAGGGCCCCGCGCCGACCGGCACGAGCACCCAGTCGACCGCGCCGGCCCGTTGCTCACCGAGCTCGTACCCGGCGGACTTGAGGCCGGCGATGGCGACGGGGTTGACGAAGGTCGTGCTCAGGTTGATCCACCGGTGTCGGCGCGCCAGCTCCCTGGCGGTGGCGAACGAGTTGCCGTAGTCGCCGGCGACGCGCAAGACGAACGCGCCGTGCGCCCGCGCCATCGCCAGCTTCCCGACCGGCACCGCTTCGGGAACCAGCAGCACCGCGCGCAGGCCGGCGTGAGCGGCGTAGGCGGCCGTGGAGCCCGCCGCGTTCCCGCTCGACGCGCAGACGACCGTGCTTGCGCCGCGGGCGACCGCGTGCGCGATGCCGACAGCCGTAGCCCGGTCCTTGAACGAGCCGGTGGGGTTCAGGTGGTCGAGCTTCAGCCAGAGGTCGTCGATGCCGCACCAACGCTTCGCGGCGGCCGCCTCGAGCAGCGGCGTGCCGCCCTCGCCCAGGCTCAGCCAGGACGAGCCGGCGGGTAGCGGCAGGCGTCCGGCGTACCTCCACACGCCGGGACCCGGTCGGGTCGGCGGGAAGGGCGCGGGTGTCGGGGGCAACACGACCGGAGCGCCACACTGCAGGCAGTAGTCCGGCACGTCCACGGATTGCGCCGCGGCGCAGGCGACGCACTGCCCCGTGAGCGGCGCGGCGGTGTCGTGGCTCGGTCCAGTGGTCATGAAAACTCCTCGCCGCTATAGCAGCGAACATCCTTCACGATCATTGCGCGGCGGCGGCCGGTCAGCTGGGGTTGAACGGCTCGTGCAGGTCCGCGACCGACGTGGGGTTGCCCGTGTAGCTCAGCCGGCGCGGATCGCAGCCGTAGATGTCACGCAGGGTCGTGACCGCGACCCGGGCGACACCGGCCACCTTCACCGGCGTGCGCAGCGTGCGCGCGTGGTTCCAGCTGCCGCTCGCCTCGCCCTGCCCTGGCGGTGACCACCCGAGCGCGCGCATGCGCTGCTCCTGCTCGGCGCTGAGCCTGCGCCCAGGAGGGAGGAACTGGTTGCTGACGGCCTCGCAGACGAGCGTGCCGCGCCAGCGGCTGCTCGCGAACTGCACGTAGTAGCCCGTCACCGCCTCCTCGACGACGAGATAGCCGTCGGTCTCCACCAACCGGGCGAGCCGCTGCTGGGCGCCGTCGAGAACGCTGTTCCACGGGTCCTGTGCGGCACCCGGCGCCGCCGGGGACGGCGGTTGCTGGGGTACGGCCGGCTGGGGCGGCGGGCCGTACGGACCCGGGGCAGGAGCCTGCTGCGGCGGGCCCTGCGGCGGCGCGGGATAGGGACCGCCCTGGTACGGCTGGTAGGGCTGCGGCGGGTAGTAGGGCTGCTGCGGCGGCGGGTACGGCGCACCGCGTCCCTGCGGGCCCGCGGGCGGCTGCGCAGGAGGTCCGTAGGGACCCTGCGGTGGCGGCTGGGGCTGGGGCGGCGGGCCGTACGGTCCCTGCTGCGGATAGGGCTGCGGTGGGTACGGACCCTGACCCGGCTGCGGGTACGGCTGCACCGGGGGCTGTTGCGGCTGAGGCGCACCGTACGGGCCGGGCTGCGGCGGCCCCGGCTGACCGGGTGGGGCCTGCGGTGCCGGCGACGGTGACGCCTGTGGCGGCGGCCCGGGCGTACGGTACGGAGCCCCTTGCGGTGCCGGTGAAGCCTGCGGCGGTGGTTCCGGTGAGGGGTGCGGAGCCGCCTGCGGCTGTGGAGCCTGGCTGCGCGGCGGCGCCTCGGGCTCGCTCGGTGTGGACGTTCCCCCGGCGGCACCCGGCTTCTTCCCCGTGACCATGCACGCGCGCCGGGCATCGAGCGGCAGCTGGACGTCGCGCTCGGCCATCAGCTCGAGCAGCCGGGATACGCCGCGGTCCTGAGCGAACTCGATCTCCGGCGTGGTCAGCGGGAACGCCCACAGGAAGCGGCAGCTCTCCCCGTCGATCTCCAGCTGGTCGAATGACGGGTCCTCGTACACCGGCGGGAGCAGCACCACGCCGGTGAGCAGGGAGTCGTCGGTGAGCGGCTCCTCGGCGTCGCCGCCGAGCAGCTGTCCCGGTGCGTACCAGGTGTCGTATCGATGGACGAGCCGCCCGACGTCCTTCAGCATGCGGCACGGCCACCAGTGCGCCTCGTCGGTGCCGTAGCTCCAGTTCGCCGCCAGGTAGGTGAACAGCTCGATCCGCCGGTACGAGGCCATCGCGTCCGGCGCCTTGGTCGCCCTGGTGCTCACCCCGACGGTGAGGACCGTGGTCCGGTCGCGGTTGTGCGCGGGCAGGTACGGGTCGAGATCGATGCGTACGAGATCCGATGACGTCTCCGCGATGACGTTCGGGCAGGGCCCGAGATACTGGTCGCAGTGCTCCTCGACGGCGTCCCGCCACGCCTCCTCGGCCGGATCCTGGGCGCCCTCCTCGGGCCCCTGCGGCTGCGCCTGCTCCTCGACCATGACCTCCTGTGACCTTTCTGGTGGGCAGCGCCTGCATGCCCCGTCGCGAGACCGGCGGTGCCACCATACCGGCTCACGCGACTTGACACATCGGCTCGGCCCGGGACCCGTTTGCGGCTACCGTTTACCCATGCCGGAGTCGCTAGAGCTCGCCGTCGAGGACCGCACGGTGCGGGTGTCGAACCCGTCCAAGCTGTACTTTCCGGAACGCGAGATCACCAAGGCGGAGATCGTGCGCTACTTCGTTTCCGTCGGCCCCGGCATCCTTGCGTCGCTGCGTGACCGGCCGACCACGCTGGAACGCTGGCCCGGCGGTGTCTTCCCCGGCGCCCGGCTCTCCACCCGGCAGGACAACAAGGGCGACGCCTTCTTCCAAAAGCGCGTGCCGAAGGGCGCGCCGCCGTGGGTGGACACCGTGCGGATCGCCTTCCCGAGCGGCCGGTACGCCGACGAGATCTGCCCGACCGAGCTCGCCGTCATCGCGTGGGCGGCCAACCTGGGCACGCTGACGTTCCACCCGTGGCCGGTGCGGCGAGCCGACGTGGACCATCCGGACCAGCTACGCATCGACCTGGACCCGCAGCCGGGCACGGACTTCGCCGATGCCGTACGGGTCGCGGGTGAGCTGCACGGCCTCCTCACCGAGCTCGGCATGACCGGCTGGCCGAAGACCTCCGGCGGCCGTGGCGTGCACGTCTACGTACCCATCGAGCCGCGCTGGACCTTCACCCAGGCGCGCCGCGCGGTGATCGCGCTCGGCCGTGAGCTGGAGCGGCGCGTGCCCGACCTGGTCACGATCAAGTGGTGGAAGGAGGAGCGGGGCAGCAAGGTCTTCATCGACTACAACCAGATGGCCCGTGACCGCACCATCGCGTCGGCGTACTCGGTGCGCCCGAACCCCCAGGCCCGCGTCTCCGCGCCGCTGCGGTGGGAGGAGCTGACGCAGGTGAAGCCCGAGGACTTCGACGTACGCACAATGCCGGACCGGTTCGCCGAAGTGGGACACCTGCACGCCGGCCTGGACGACGAGGCGTACACCCTCGACACTCTGCTGGAGTGGGCGGACCGCGACGAGCACAACGAGTCGCTCGGCGACCTGCCGTATCCTCCCGACTATCCCAAGATGCCCGGCGAGCCGATGCGCGTGCAGCCCAGCCGCGCGCGCTCGACCTGACCGGCGGATGTGTCAGTACGTCAGCACGCTATAGCGAGCTGACGTACTGACAGGGTGCAAGGACCGGAAGAGGGCGGGTCAGGGTAGGGCGGCGACGATCTCGCTCATCGGCTTGCGACTGCCGGTGTAGAACGGCACCTCGAGCCGGGTGTGCCGGCGCGCGGCCGCGCCGCGCAGGTTGCGCATCAGGTCGGTGAGCCGGTGCGGCTCGTCCGCCTCGAACGCCAGGATCCACTCGTAGTCGCTCAGCGCGAACGACGCGACCGTGTTGGCGTTCACGTCGGGAAACGGCCGCGCCATCTGGCCGTGCTCGGCGAGCATGTCGCGCCGCTCGGCCGGGTCGAGCAGGTACCACTCGTACGACCGGTCGTACGGGTAGACGCACAGGTACCTGCGCGGGTCCTTGCCCTCGACGAACGCCGGCACGTGCGCCTTGTTGAACTCCGCCGGCCGGTGCACGCCGAGCACGGAGAACACCGGCTCGCAGCACCGGCCGAAGGTCGTACGCCGGAAGCGCGCGTACACGTCCTGGAGGGCGTCGGGCTCCTCCGCGACCCACCAGAACATCACGTCGGCGTCCGCGCGGAACCCGCCGGTGTCGTACGTGCCCCGCGTCGTCACGCCCTTGGCTTCCGCCTCCTCCAGCACCTGGTCGACCTCGCTCGCGACCCGCTGCCGCTCGGTCGAGGCGATCCGGTCGCCTCTGCCGTCGGCGTCGATCGGCGTCGCGGCGCGGAAGACCGACCACATGGTGTAGCGGATGTCAGTGTTGTCAGTGTTGCCCGCACCGTTGGCCATGGGCCTATTCTCACTCGGCGCGCAGGGCGCCGAGCACCCGGTCCACAGCCTGGCGCGCGGTCGCGATGCAGGCGGGGATGCCCACGCCGTCGTACGCCGCACCGCACACCGCGAGCCCGGGCTGGGTTGCGACCGATGTTCGGATGCGGTCGACCCGATCCAGGTGCCCGATCCCGTACTGCGGCAACGCGCCGCCCCACCGGGTGAGCCGCGCCTCGACCGGCTTGGCCGCGACCCCGACCGCGGCGGCGAGCTCCTCGTACGCGACCGCGACCAGGTCGGCGTCGTCCGCCTGCAGCCGGCGCTCCTCGCCGAAACGCCCGAGCGAGCACCGCACGATGACCAGGTCGCCGGCGGGCACGTGCGGCCACTTGGTGGTGTAGAACGTCACCGCCTTGACGAGCAGCCCCTCGGGCGCGGAGACGAGCAGCCCGCTCCCCGTGGGCGGGCTCGGGAACGCCGTACTCGGGTACGCGAGCGTCGCGATCGCCATGCTGGCGTAGTCGATGCCGGCGAGGTCGGCCGACGCCTGCTCCGCGACGCCGGCGAGGAGGCGCGACGCCGGGCGGGCGGGCACCGCGAGCACGACCGCGTCCGCGTGCACGACCTCCGGCGCCCGCGTCGGGCCAACGGTGAGCGCCCACCGACCATCGACCCTGCGCAGCTCGCGCACCATCGCACCGGTGCGGACGCGCGCGTCCGCCCGGTCGGCCAGCACGCCGGGCAGCGTGCCCATGCCCGTACGGACGGTCTGGAACACCGGCCCAGCCTGGGCTCCTCCGGCGCCGCGCGCGTCCCGGGCCGCGGCGCCGAGCACGCCCTCCCGCCGGAGCCCGGGAGCGAGCTGCGGCAGCGTCGCCAGCAACGACAGGCCGTCGGCGCGCCCCGCGTACACCCCGCCGAGCAGCGGCTCGACCAGCCGGTCGACGACCTCGCGTCCCATCCGGGCGGCGACGTACGGGCCGACCGCGACGTCGTCGACCAGCGGCTCGGCCGGCAGGCGCTCCTCGGCCTCGACGCGGGCGAGGCCGTCCGCGGAGAGCAGCCCGGACTCGCGCAGTGCCTGCAGATCACCCGGCACTCCCATGACCTGGCCGCGCGGGATCGGGTGCAGCGCTCCCCCGGCGAGGATCGCGGCCGAGGCAGCGCCCGGTGTCACCAGCTCGCCGCCGAGCCCGACCGACCTCGCCAGCGCGACTCCCTCGGGCCTGCGGGCGAGCATGGACTCGGCGCCCTCGTCCACGGGGACCCCGGCGACCTCGGACACGCGCAGCTTGCCGCCGACCCGGTTGGCGCCCTCCAGGACGGTGACGTCCACGCGACCGGTCTCGCCGAGGAACCACGCCGCCGCGAGACCGGCGACGCCTCCGCCCACCACGACCACGTGCTGGCGCTGGGAGCTCCCAGGTGCGGTCATCGCTCAGACTCGGCGTGCACCAGCTCGACGAGCCGGGTGAGCACGTCCGGGTCGGTGGACGGCAGCACCCCGTGGCCCAGGTTGAAGATGTGCCCAGCGGTGGCCTGCGCTCGTACGAGCACGTCGCGTGCACGGTCGGCGACCAGCTTCCACGGGCCGAGGCAGGCGGCCGGGTCGAGGTTGCCCTGCAGAATTGTGCCCGGCCGCACCCGTGCGGCCGCGTCGTCGAGCGGCACCCGCCAGTCCACGCCCACCACGCCGGCACCTGCCCGCGACATCGGCTCGAGCAGCTCACCGGTGCCGACACCGAAGTGCACCCGCGGCACGCTCGCGGGCAGGGCGTCGAACACCGCGCGGGTGTGCGGCAGCGCGTACTCCTCGTAGTCCTGCCGGGACAGCGCACCCGCCCACGAGTCGAACAGCTGCACGGCCGACGCGCCCGCCTCGACCTGAGTGCGCAGGAAGGTCGCCACCATGGCGGCCAGCCGGCCGAGCAGCGCGTGCCAGGTGTCGGGCTCGGCGTACATCAACGCGCGGGTGCGCTCGTGGTGCCGGGACGGGCCGCCCTCGACGAGGTACGACGCCAGCGTGAACGGCGCGCCTGCGAAGCCCACCAGCGGGGTCGCGCCGAGCTCGCCGACCACCGCGCGTACCGCTGCGGAGAGGAAGTCGAGGGCGTCGGGCGCCAGCTCCGGCAGCGCGCCGACCTGCGCGGCCGAGCGCACCGGCTCGTCCAGCACGGGCCCCACGCCGGGCCGCAGCTCGACGTCGACCCCCGCCGCCCGCAGCGGCACCACGATGTCGCTGAACAGCACGGCCGCGTCGACCCCGTACCTGCGCACCGGCTGCATGGTGATCTCGGTCACCAGCTCCGGCCGCCGGCACGCTTCGAGCATCGGCACGCCCTCGCGTGCTCGCCGGTACTCGGGGAGGGCGCGCCCAGCCTGCCGCATGAACCAGACCGGTGTGTACGAGGTGGGCTCGCCGCGGCAGGCGCGCAGGAACGGCGAGTCGTCCACGGCGGTCACCCAGCGATGCTGGCACACGCCACGTCCCGCGACACGCCGGGGCAGCTTCCACCGCGTCGGCGTCCTGGTCTGCAACCGTCGAAGTGCAGGAGGCCCTCTGACGACAAGCTGAGCCGATGGGAGGTCAGGCGCTATGCACGACGCCGAGCGCTACTGCCCGTCGTGTGCCGCGGTTGTCGCGTTCGAGCAGCCGCCGTGCCCCGACGGCCACGACGAGTGCCCCGAGCTGGCATGCACGCTGTGCGGCACCGCGGTGTTCGCGGGGGTTGCCGTACCCCTCGATCCGACCCCGGTTGAGGAGCACTACGCCGCATGACCGTACGTCCCGGCGACCTCCACCGCTCCGCTCCTCGCTCCGTTGACATGTCCGTTGCCGCGGCGCGAACGATGACCGCTGCGATGCTCACGCTGGAGACCGCCTCATGACCGTACGTCCAGTATCCGTGTCCGGCGCGCCACGCGAGCGCGAACCTGGCGACGCGGCTTACGCTGCACACATGGAACCGAGCGCGCAGACCGCACCGCGCGAGTTCCGCCAAGCGCTGGTCAGCCTCCGGGCCACGCCACTCCGGCCCGAGGTGCAGTTGGAGGAGATGCCCGCGCCGAGGAAGCTCGCCCCCTACGCGTTCGCCTACGCCGCGGACGTCGTTACCGGCGACGACGAGCTCGCGACGGGACGCTTCGTCGTCCTGCACGACCCCGAGGAGCCGGAGGCCTGGCGCAGCACGTTCCGGGTGGTGTCGTTCGTCCGCGCCGAGGTCGACCCGGAGACAGTGTCCGACAGCCTGCTGCCCGCGGTCGGGTGGAGCTGGCTCACCGACGCGCTCGCCAGCCGCAAGGCGCCGTACGAGGCCGCGAGCGGCACCGTAACCCGGCTCGCGGAAGAGTCGTTCGGGCTCGACCGCCCGCCGGCGGCCAAGGTCGAGATCCGCGCGTCGTGGAGTCCGCAGGACGCGGGCCTCGGCGCGCACTTACTCGCCTGGGGCGACCTGCTCTGCCAGGCGGCCGGGCTACCACCCATGCCGCCGGGCGTGGCTACGCTCAGTGGCCGCGCTCGCCGTTGACCAGGGCAGCCAAGACACCGCCTGGCGAACGGCTGCCGGACAAACTCACAATCACGCGCTGCGCTCGCCGTTGACGAGCGCGGCGAAGCGGCTGGCGAACGGCTGCCAGGTGCGCCGTAGCTCGCCCTCTGCCACCTCGATGGCGCGCACCGCGGCGCCGAAGTCGCGACCCGCCGTGCCGGGCCCGGGCTCGCTCTCCTTCGCCCACCCCGAGACCTGCGCGGCGCCTACCTCCGGGTGGAACTGCACGCCCCACGCGGTCTGCCCCAGCCGGTACGCCTGCGGCCACCCCTCCGCGCCCGCCGCGAGAGGCACGGCACCATCGGGCAACCGGCTCACGACGTCGTCGTTCCAGTGCACCGACCGCACCGGGGGCACGAGCGCGCCGAACAGGGGGTCGTCGCTCGCCTCCGGCCCCAGTCCGACGTCGCGCAACCCCATCTGCTTGCCATCCGGATTGCGGATCACCTCTCCCCCGCATGCCACCGTCAGCAGCTGATGGCCGAGGCAGATCCCCATGGTCGGCCTGCCCTCGGACACGTACGCCGACAGCAGCCGCTTGGTGCCTGCGAGCCACGGGTAGTCCGCGTCGTCGTACGCACCCATCGGCCCGCCGAGCACGACGAGCGCGTTCCTGTCCGGGATGTCAGGCACCACATCGCCCGCGTACGGACGCGCGACGTCAACTTCGACCCCGGCCTGCTCGAACCACTCGTCGAACAGTGCCAGCGGGCCACCCGAGCCGTGCTCGATCACCAGTACCTTGCCCATGGCCCCCGAGCCTAAGGCGTGTGCGCCGCGATCTGGACACGGCTTCCGGCATTCCATTAGCATCCACCAACAGTGGACAAAGTCTCATGCTAAGGAGCATCGGGCTCACGCACAGGATGCAACACAGGAGGATGATGTGGCGTCACGTGTTGCTGTCATCGGCGCGGGACCCAGCGGCCTCGCTCAATTGCACTCCTTCGAGGAGGCTCGCAGGCAGGGTAGTTCCGTACCGGAAGTCGTGTGCTTCGAGAAGCAAAGCGACTGGGGCGGACTTTGGAACTACACCTGGCGCACCGGCCTCGATGAGCACGGCGGGCCCGTGCACGGGAGCATGTACCGCTACCTGTGGTCGAACGGCCCGAAAGAGTGCCTGGAGTTCGCCGACTACACGTTCGACGAGCACTTCGGCAAACCCATACCATCCTTCCCGCCGCGCGAGGTGCTGTACGACTACGTCCTCGGCCGGGCGAGAAGGAACAACGTCCGACGGTTCATACAGTTCAACACGGCTGTGCGATGGGTCAGTTACGCCGAGGACGGGAGATTCGAGCTGATCGTCGAGTCGCTCGACGACGGTCGCACCAGAACCGAACAGTTCGACTACGTCATCGTCGGCACGGGACACTTCTCCACGCCGAACGTCCCCGCCTACGAAGGATTTGCCCGGTTTCCAGGCAGAGTGCTGCACTCGCACGACTTCCGCGACGCGCGAGAGTTCGAGGGCAAGGACCTGCTCGTCATGGGCAGCAGCTACTCGGCCGAGGACATCGCCCTGCAAGCCAAGAAGTACGGTGCGTCGTCCGTGACGATCTCCTACCGCTCGGCGGCGATGGGCTTTCCGTGGCCGGAGGGCATCGACGAAGTACCCCTGCTGAAGAAGATGGAGGGCCGCACCGCGCACTTCACCGACGGGACCGCCCGACAGATCGATGCGATCGTGCTGTGCACCGGTTACCAGCACGCTCTGACGTTCGTCGAGGACAGCCTGCGGCTGCGCACCGCGAACGTGCTGTACCCACCGAACCTGTACAAGGGCGTGTTCTGGCTGGGCGATCCGCGAATGATGTATCTGGGGATGCAAGACCAGTACTACACCTTCACGCTTTTCGACGCCGAGGCCTGGTATGCGCGCGACTACGTGCTCGGCCGGCTCGAGCTACCGTCGCGCGAAGCCATGACGGACGACGTCGATACCTGGCGTGCCCGGCTGGAGGAGCTGGCCGACCCCTTCGAGGAGATCGACTTCCAGGCCGATCACATCGCCGACCTGCTCCGCGATGTCGACTACCCAACGTTCGATCTGGACCTCACCCGGGCGCATTTCAAGCAGTGGGAGCACGACAAGCAGGCGAGCATCGTCGGGTACCGCGATCGCGGTTTCACCTCACCGTGCACGCGCAGCGAGGCACCGTCCCACCACACGCCATGGTGGGATGCGATGGACGACTCGATGGCGGCGTTCCTCGGCGACGGAAGGTGACTAGGCGTGTCTGGCAATGACTGTCCGGCTCGCGCCTTCCCGCATCGCCGCTGGCTGCGTTGTCCTCCTCCCAAGTGCTCCAGTACGAGGTCGTCGTCCGCCTTGCCAGCGACGCGCGGATGAGCCGCTCGCTTCTCGAACGCCATCACCACACACACCCTAGGCGACGGTAAGGATCCCCGCCCGCTCGAGCACGCGGTCGGTCAAGGCGTGGGCGCGCCTCGCCGCCTCCGTTGTGCGCGCCCGCGTCTCCGCCGTCAACGCCTCGTAGCCGAGCCCGACCTCGGCCAGCGAGTCACGGTAATGCCTCGCCCAGATTTCGGCGCTGTCCGGCGTGGCCTCGGGGTGAAACTGCACCCCGAGGTGCCGACCGTAGGTGAAGGCCTGCGTAGCGACCGGGGTGCGGGCGATCTGCGCGCTTCCGGGCGGTGCACTCATCACGTCCAGGTGCCATACCAGCCACGGGCCAGGCTCGACCAGGCGCGAGTCGCTCGTCTCGACGGTGATCCACCCGATCTCGGGCCCGCGCGCGGCGCGGCGTACCTGCCCACCGAGCACGCGGGAGAGCAACTGGGCGCCGAAGCAGATGCCGAACACCGGGACGTCGGCAGCCACCGCGGCGGACAGCAGCCGCCGCTCCCCCGCCAGGTAGGGCACAGCGTCGTCATAGGCGGAGTCGTCGGAACCCAACGGCACGATCAGGTCGAAGCCGCGCGGGTCGGGCAACACATCGCCGCGGGCACGTACGACGGTCACATCCGCTCCGCGGTCCGCGCAGCGGTCACCGACATACCCGGGCGGGCAGTCCTCCTGATGCTGGATGAACAGCGCGCGCCAGGACCCGGTCATCCATCAGCTCCACGGGAATGGGGAATGGCTCGTGGGATGGAGCCTACCCGCGGCGTACCGGGAGTACCGGAACGGCTCGAGCAGCGCCTGCGGGTGGCCCAGCAGCTCCTCGGCGACCAGAGCACCGACCCCCAGCATCTTGTACCCGTGGTTGGAATCGGCGATGATGTAGGCGTTCTGGGCGAAGACGTCGAACACCGGGAAGCTGTCCGGCGTGAATGCGCCGATCCCGCCCGACGGCTCTTTGCGGTAGGCGGGACGCTTCCCCTCGAACCTCTTGTGGCAGTGCGCCAGCGCGGACGTCCACATCCGGATGAAGTCCGCGCCGACGACGAACTCGGGGCTTGCCGGGCCGTACGGATCCACCGCGACGTCGCTCGCCTCGCGGTCCAGCCGGATCGGTGACGCCCCGCCCTGCACCCCACCGAAGGAGAAGTCCGGCTTGTAGTAGATCCCCCACATCTCGTCGGTCACCAGACTGCCGTCCACGTCGTCGTAGAGCGGCTCGGATGAGTCGACATGGACGACCGGCGGAAGCTCGCCACGGTTGTCGGTGAACTCGTGCGGGTCGACCTCGAGAGTGCCCTCTTGCAACGCCCAGTACGTCCACATCGGGACGTCCGGGTGCACCGTGCCGTCCGCGCCGGTCACCGCAATATGGCTCGGCTGCTCGAGCATCGCCCACACGTCGCGCACCCAGGGGCCGACCGCGACAACGAGCTGATCGCATGCGACTTCACCGGCATCGGTCCGCACCGCGCTCACCGCTCCCCCGGTGAGCGTGAGGCCGGTGACCCGGACACCCGTCCTGATCGTCACACCCTCGGCTTCGGCTTTCGCGGCCAGTCCCCGCATCGAGGCGACGTTGTTGGCGTAGCCGCCGCGCTTCTCGTGCAGCACGACCGAGATACCGGGCGCCTGCCAGTCCGCGAACATCTCGCGGAGGTACGACTGGGCCGGATCCGCGCCGTCGACCAGCTCCGAGGTGTAGCCGATCGCCTGCTGCTCGGCGTGGATCTGCCCCACATCCGCTCGCATCGCCTCGGGCGCGATCTGGAGGTAACCCACCGGGTGGTAGGCGAAGGCTTCGGGATCGGACTCCCACACGTCGACCGAGTGCGCCATCAACTTCCGCATCGCGGGCTGGAAGTAGTTGTTCCTGATCACCCCGCAGGCAACCCCGGATGCCCCGGCGGCGACGTCCGACTTGTCGAGCACCAGCACGTCGCCACCATCGCCGCGGCCGGTCGCTTTCAACCGGCGGGCGAGGTGCCAGGCGGTGGAGAGCCCGTGAATGCCGGCACCGATGATCACGTAACGGCTGGCTCGCGATGCCATAGAACTCACCTCGACGAGGATCGCTGATCTGTTATATTGCCGCTATGGCAATACTATTTCCATCTGGTCACTAACCTACTATGCCTCGTACCGGGAAACCAGCGGTTCGGCATGTGGAAGCAGTGACTCGTGCCGTCGCGGTCCTCGACGCCCTCGCCGACGCACGGGCCGAGATCGGCACGAGCGAGGTCGCCCGGGCCACCGGTATCAACGCGAGCAGCGTGTCGCGGCTGCTCGCCACCCTCGTGGCTACCGGCCTGGTGCAGTACCGCCCCACCACCGGCCAGTACCGCCTCGGCGTTCGCATCCTGCAGTTGGCCGGCGCCGCGCGTGCCGACCTCGACGTACGCGCGATGGCACGCCCGTACCTCGAGGAGCTCACCGAGATCACCGGCGAGACCGCGACACTGTCGCTGCCCGGTGAGCATGACGTGCTCACGGTTGACTTCGCGCAGAGCGATACCTCGGTACGCAGCGTCGCGGCGGTCGGTCGGAACAGCGTCGCCCATGCCACCTCCGTTGGCAAGGTCTTCCTCGCCTGGGGAGGGCATCTGCCAGACGGTGAGCTCACCGCGTACACGTCTCGCACCATCACCACCCGAACAGCTCTGGCCAAGGAGGTCGGCCGGGTGAGGGAACGCGGGTGGGCCCAAGCGTTGCGAGAACGCGAGGACGACCTGAACGGGCTGGCCGCACCCGTGCTCGACAGCGGCGGGACGCTCGTCGCGATCCTCGGCGTGCAGGGCCCGGCCAGTCGCTTCACCCGGCAGGCGGTACACGCCGCGATCCCGTCGCTGCTCAGCGGCACGCGGTCGCTTGCCTCGGTTGTCTGAGGTACCTCCACCCGCCCCGCAACCCGGTGGTCATGAAGACTCGTGGTCGCTATGGCGTCAGCAGAGGTTCATGATCACGGCGTGCGGCAGACCTCCTCGATCCACAATGTGTCATTTCTATGCTCGGGTCTTCCCCTGCCTGGCATCTGCCACTACCCTCAAAATGAAACAACGACTCGTCCAGTTCAACAACCGTCGCGCCGTTCATGAGCCGAGGTTCGAGATGACGTCCGACGAGGCCGCAGAGTTCGGTGAGGCAACCGCCAGTGCGACCGTAGAGGAGCGCGAGCTACTCAAGGCCATGTCCTGGTGGGACGGCTTCATGGTCGCTCTCGCCAACCCGGGATTTCTTGTCGCCGCGCTTGGCGGCTCGATCGCCGGCCTCGGCACCCTGGGCGCCACCGTGTTGTGGACGATATCCGTTGCCCTCGGGTTGTTCCAGAATTCGATATACGCCGAGCTCGCCACCATGTTCCCGCTCAAGTCCGGTGGTATCGGTCTCTTCGCGCATGAGGCCTGGCGGAAGTACTTCTCGCCGATCGGTCCACTTGCCACCTTTGGTTACTGGTTCGCGTGGTCGACGGTGCTCTCGATCAGCGGGCTCATCGCGGGTACCTTGCTGTACACCCAGTTCCTACCGGGCGCCAGCTTCTCCCTCACAGGTTTCCACTTCCACCTGGACCTGCCGGTACTGATCGGCATTGTCTTCGTCTGCCTCGTGTGGTTCTTCGGAGCGCGTGGCATCAGAGCTTCGGTCTGGTTCTCGTACGTGACCGGAATTCTCCTACTGATCCCACTCTTCGTGATGATGTTCCTACCGTATGCCACCGGAACCTGGCATGCCAGCAATATGCAATGGAACATCGGCAGCGGAGGCGCCGGGTTCGCCCTCGCGGTGACGTGGCTGTACTTTATGGCTTGGTCGTCATACGGTTTCGAATCGGTGGCGGCGTTCGCACCGGAGTATCGCGATACGCGCGCGGACACCCCTCGCGCGCTCTACTCGTCCGCAGTGTTCTCGCTGATCCTCTACATTCTGCTTCCGCTCGGTGTCGGCGGAACCCTGGGCACCAAGCCGGTCGCCAACGATCCGACCGGGATCGCTTTCTACACCCAGGCGCTCGACGCGATAGGCGGGCACCTGATCGGAAGCATCCTCGTGATCTGCATGATCTGCGGCATCGTCTTGACCATGGAGACGGCCACCATGGACGGCTCCCGTGCGCTGTACGGGATCGCCAAGGACGGCATGACCATCAAGTGGTTGGGCG
>JBOHBN010000252.1:0-6268 GCA_050698355.1 Streptosporangiales bacterium
TACCGCGGCTTCAAGTACGGGGAGAAGGTGGTCGCCGGCGACGTCGCCGTCACCGTCACGGAGGTGGCGCTCACCGACGCCGTTCCCGGGCAGGACCGCGACCCCGCCCATGACTACCTCGACGTGAGGGCCACCCTCCGCTGGAACGGTGACCGCGGGGTCAACGCGGTCGGCGTCGCCGGAGCCCTGCTCGGCGGCGCGCTGCCCACCGACCATCCAGACGAGACCGCCCGGGCCGGCGTCCTCGACGCCGACCGGAACCGGTTGCGGACGATCAACCCCGGCATGGACTATGAAGTGATCCTGTACTGGCCGATCCGCAAGGGGCAGCAGGTCATCGCCGTGCTCCTGTCGGTGATCGAGCAGATCGCCCGGGACCAGGACAGCAGACACGCCGTTACACACAGTCCGCGCGAGGGTGACGCCGTGCGAGTGGACCTGTTCAAGTTCAAGGATCTGCGGTGAGCCGTGCCGCTCTGCCGCCCGCGGGCCGCCGGCTCGTCCCGTGGTTGCTCGCCGCTGTGTTCGCGGCCGGCGGCATGGCCGTGGCGCAGCTCCAGCCGGACTGGGCGGCGCGGCACCCGCGGTTCGAGGTGCGTGCCGCGCTCGGACAGCGGGTCTCGACGTCGGACGTCGCGCTCACCGTCACCGACGTGACGGTCGCGAAGACACTGACGCAGGAGGTCATCGACCAGCCCGCCCACACCAGTCCAGGCGTGTACGTGGTGGTGCATATCACCGGCGAGGCCAGGCACGAGACCGTCTCGCTCGATCACTCCAGCCTGCGTGACTCCGCCGGCACGCTATACGCGGTGGCGCAGAGCGACTTCGAGACCTTCGGCTCCAACGCCGTGGAGACCCAGGTCCCGCTCTCAGGCACCCTGGTGTTCGCCGTGCCGCGCCGGGCCCTGGACGACGGCCTGGAGCTCGTCGCCGCTCCTCAGGACAACCCCGCCGAACCCGCCGTACTGTTCGACCGGTCCTACGCCGTCGGTCTGGACGACCCGGTGGTGGTGCCGCTTGAGATGACCGGCGACACCCGCGTACGCGAGACGTATGAGCTGCCAAGAGTGGAGTTCGCGTGACCCTGCCACAAGGGCCGCCACCCCGCCGCGCGAGGAACCGCCCGCCCCGCCGCTGGGTGGCACTCGTGGCGGTCGCGTTGCTTGTTCCCGCCTTTGTCGGGGCGAGCATCATCAACCCGGCCCGGCTCGTCTCGTACCGCCAGCGGCACGCGCACGGCGTTGCCGGGCCGGACGAGACACTCTCCGCCGCGGGCCTCTCCGTGCGATGGCGCTCCACCCGGATCATCCGCCATCCCGGGGCCGACGAGGCCGCGAACCCCCTCCCACCCGACACGGCGCTCGCGGTCGTCTCTTTCGACATCGCCTGGCGGGGCACGCCTCGCTACAACGGACCGTTCTGCGTCGTTCGGCTGACCGATGCGACCGGACGGGTATGGACACACTCGATCGCGACCACGAACCGCGAGCGCCTCGCCGACACGGGGTCGCGTCTGCCCGGAAACCAGACCTGCCTCGAGGCGGTCGGCGAGGGCCTCGACACCGGCCATTGGTACCGGATCGAGGCACGGATGCCCGTCGCGGATGACATCACCAAACCACTTACCCTCGACATCTGGGACGCCTCCATGGCCCGGTCGCGCCAGAGCCTCCGCTTCGCCTACTGACTGTCCGGCACCAGCCGGCCACCGCCCGGTTCGGCTCCTACACTTCGCACCCGACGCGACTCGCGGCTCAACCGGGCGAACGTCACGTCCACGCCAGCGGCGAGAAGCGGAACAAGCAGCATCCAGGTCAGCACGCGGGGCACGGTGTCGAGTAACGGCCCGGCCAGGGTCGCATGCGCGCCGCTGAGCGGCCCGACGAGGTGCGTGACGCCGACAACGGCCCACGCCGCGGTGACCGACAGCAGGTGGTAGCCGAGAATGCAGGCACCCGCGAGCGCCGGGCTCCCCCGGCCGATGAGGCGGACGGCGCGTCCGAGCGGCACCCACTTCTCGCGCGGCTCGGCGACCAGCGGGCGGGCAAGGAACCGCAGCTCGCCTGGTAACGCCCCCGCGGCCGCCCTGCCGGCACCTGCCAGGCGACCGCGTCTCGGCGCGGACTCGAAGCTGCTCGCCTCGCTCGTGTCGAGCACGTGGCCGTACACGATCGTGGCGACGGCGAGCCACAGGAACGGCAGGCCGAGCGTAGCCACCACGTCCGGCACCCAGCCGACCATCCACTCCCCGAGCCGCATCGCCAGGCCGAGCCCGAGCTGGTGGCGCGCCCATTCCATGAGATCGGTCCACCAGACCCAGACGGTGAAGAACTGGCCTTGGATGCGCGCCAGCAGCACCAGGTGCGAGATGCCCCACACCGACAGGAACAGGTACGCGGCATCGCAGAACAGCGCCACGAGCACCGTAGTGGTCTTCAACCACGGACGCACCGAAAACCACCGCCGGCCAGCGAGCAGCCGCGTCGCCAGGCCAATCGCGAACGCGACAACGCCGACGACGATCAGCGGGTTGCGCACATCGTCGACAAGGAACTCCTGCGGCAAGCGCGCGACCACCTCGTAGCCGAGGCGGCGCAGGTCCTCGTCCGCGTAACCCCACGCGCCGTAGAGGACCAGGAACGGCAGCACGGCCGCGAGGGCGGTGTCGAGCAGGCCCGCGTTCGTCGGCTGGTCACCGACGCGGCGCAGCCAGAGCAGCCGCGGTAGCGTCACCATCCGGTCGCAGACCGACCGCAGCGCGCCGACCACGGACACCAGCCGGACCAACGTGCCGGTCGCGACGAGGAGGACCATCACCACGACCGTGCCGGACGGCCCGAACGGCTCCAGGTCCTTCAGCCACACCGCTACCGCGAGCAGCAGCGCGGCCGCCGTCTCGCCGGCGAGCAGCCAGGCAAGGACCACGTACCAGCGGCGTGCGGCGAACAGCGCGGCTCGCCGCCCGAACTCGACGAGATCCGCGGTCACGACGGTGAGCCTACGCGAACGTGTCAGTACCTCAGCCCGTCATAGCGGGCTGAGGTACTGACACGTTGCAAGATCAGGAACCGCTGTGCGGTGCGGGAGTCGGCGCGACACCGTCCGCGCCCTCGGCGATGCCCCACTGGCCCGACTTGCCGTTCGACTCGAGCGCCAGCGCCAGCACGGTGGTCACCCGGCCGGGCGCCGCATCAAGGTCGTCGACGGACGAGACCTCGTCCGCCTCATCATCCGCACGAAGTGCGGCCACGACGCCGTTGGAGCCCGCCGCCCTGGTGGGGCCGGCGAGGACGCTGCCGTTGCCGACGCTGTCGAGCTGCTTGGCCAGGGCGACCAGCGCGTTGTTCTTGTTGCTCGCCTGATTTCCTCCGTACGCCTGCGCCGGGCCGACCAGGATCGCCAGCGAGGCGTGCTTGGCCGGCGACCCGTCGGTCGTGAGGAAGTGGGCGTTCTTGAACGAGTTCAGCGTCCCGGTCGAGGCGGGATCGCTCTTGCCCAGGTCGTCGGCGCTGGTGGTCACGAGCGCGTGGCTGAGCAGGATCGCGGCGCGCTCCGCGGGAACCGCGTCGTCGGGCATGCCGGTCTTTGTGGTCTTCGCCAGCGTGTCGGTCAGGCCGCCGAGAACGCCGACCTTCTTCTTGGCGAGGTAGCTAGGCTGCAGCGCGACGGTGCCGCTCACCTGCCCACCGGCGTCCCTGACGTTCTGGAAGAGCCGGCGGGAGCGCTCGTCGCTCGCGCCGGGCGCTTGCACCAGGACGACGCGCTCGCCCTTGAGCCGCCCGGCCAGCATCCCAGGCGCGACGGCCTGTACGAACTTCTCGCTGGCCTGCTGCTGCGACTGCAACGCGAGCAGGTCGTCGCGGAGCTTGGCGTTCTTGTGGTCCAGCTCGTTCGCGGTGTCCCTCGTTCCCTGGATCACCGGCTTCTCGAGCACTGTGCTGCCCAGGACCAGACCGACGGTCAGGGCGAGGAAGACGGCGACGAGCGAGACGATGTGGTAGCGGAAGTCGATCACGAGAGCAGTCCGGTGACGAGGTTGGCGATCCAGTCGGCGAACACCCTGCCGACCGGTGAGATGAGGCCGGCCACGCAGATGGTGACGAGGCAGGCGGCGACGAGCACCAGCAGCGGCACCGCCGAGATCCGCGTTCGGTAGAGCCGGCTCGCACCCCTCGCGTCGACGAGCTTGCCGCCGACCCGCAGCCGGGTGAGGAAGGTGCTCGCCATACCGGCGCGCCCCTTGTCGAGGAACTCCACGAGGGTGGAATGGGAGCCGACCGCGACGATCAGGCTCGCGCCGTTGTCATCCGCGAGCAGCATCGCGATGTCCTCGCTCGTACCGGTTGCGGGGAACAGGACTGGTTCGATGCCCAGCTCCTCGACCCGCGCGAGACCGGGCGCCCGGCCGTCGCGGTAGGCGTGCACGACGACCTCGGCCCCGGACTTCAGCGCCTCGTCGGAGACCGTGTCCATGTCCCCCACGACCACGTCTGGGGTGTGGCCGGCCTCCAGCAACGCGTCGGCGCCGCCGTCAACACCGATCATGAGGGGCCGGTACTCGCGCAGGTACGAACGCAGGCGCCGCAGGTCGGCGCGGTAGTGGTAGCCGCACGTCACGACGAGGCAGTGCCGGCCGCGGAGCTTCGTCCTGAGCTTCGGCACGCCGTGGCCGTCGAGCAGTAGCTCCTGCTCCCGCTTGAGGTACTCCATCGTGTTCGCGGCGAACGCCTCGAGCTGGACCGACACCCCGGCGCGGGCGTCGGCCATCGCTTGGGCGACCGTCGCATCGGTGTGGCGCTGACCGCTGGCGACGCGCTGCTCGCCGACGTAGACGCTCTCGCCGTCGACGCGGACCTGTCCGCCGTCGGCGACAGCGGTCATCACCTGCTCGCCCACGCTGTCGAGCAGGGGTATGCCGGCGTCGACGATGATGCGCGGGCCGAGGTTGGGATACCTGCCGCTGATGCTGGGTGACGCATTGATCACCGCGGCCGGCCGGCATCCCACGAGCGCCTCGGCGCTCACCCGGTCGATGTCGACGTGGTCGATGACGGCGATGTCGCCGGACCGGAGCCGGTGCGTGAGGCCCTTCGTACGCCGGCCGACGCGGGCAGTTCCGCTGACGCCGGGAAGTCGCTCGCCGCGGTTTCGGCGCAAGGTTGGCACCTTCATGACGTTGGCGATCCTGCCATCTATCGGCCGATTTCCGGCGCAACGCCACGCCGGACCGGCGTTCGGCTCGTCAGCACCGACCGGTGCGGGTGGGAGCGGCCACCCGCAGCAGCTCCTCGGCGTGCGCCTGGCCCAGCTCCGAGTCCTCAAGACCCGCGAGCATTCGCGCCAGCTCCTGCACGCGCTCGGCGTCGTCCAGCGCGCGGATCCCGCTGCTCGTGAACGCTCCCTGCGCGTCCTTGCGTACGACGAGGTGCCGGTCGGCGAATGCAGCGACCTGCGGCAGGTGGGTCACGACGATGACCTGGGCGTTCGCCGCCAGCCGCGCCAACCGCCTGCCGACCTCGATCGCGGCCCTGCCGCCGACGCCGGCGTCGACCTCGTCGAACACGAACGTCGGCACCGGGTCGGACCCGGCGAACACGACCTCGACGGCGAGCATCACGCGGGAGAGCTCGCCGCCCGACGCCCCCTTCTGCAACGGCCGGGGCGGCGCGCCCGAGTGGGGCGTCAGCACCAGCTCGACCTCGTCGCGCCCGGTGGGGCCGAGATGGTCGGTCGTGGTCACGGTGACCTCGACTCGCGCGTCGGGCATCGCCAGCTCGGCGAGTTCGCTCGTGACCTCGCGCCCGAACCGGCGCGCGGCCTTGGTGCGCGCCGCGGTGATCCGCCCGGCCCGCTCGTCCAGATCCGCGGCGAGCTGATCACGTTCGGCGGACAGCTCGGCGACGCGGTCGTCATCGCCCTCCAGCTCGTGCAGCCGGGCCGCGGCTTGCTCCGCCCACGCGAGCACGGCGACGGTGTCGTCGCCGTACTTGCGGGTGAGCCCGGCAAGTACGGACCTGCGCTCCTGCACGGCGTCGAGGCGTGCCGGGTCGGACTCCACCGACGCGGCGTACGAGGCCAGCTCGGCGGCCACGTCCGCGACGAGGTACCCGGCCTCGGCGAGCCGGTCGGACAGGCCGGCCAGCTCCGCGTCGTGGTCGCGCATCGCGTCGAGCGCCCCGCGGGCCGCGGCGATGAGCGCCGCGGCGTCAGTGTCCTGCGGGTCCGCTGCCGGATCGCCGGCGAGGGCGGCGTGGCCGGTCTCGGC
>JBOHBN010000253.1:0-12846 GCA_050698355.1 Streptosporangiales bacterium
GACACGTAGAGGCGCTCGGCGGCACGGGTGAGGTTGCCCTCCTCGGCCACGGCGGCGAAGGACCGCAGCAGCCCGATGTCCACATCCATTCCGTAAGGTTATGAATGCTGGTATTGGACGCGCAAAGGTGCTCCTGGCGACAGTGGTCCGGACCGGACAACTCCGCAGCGGGAGGTCACCGCCGTGCTTGTCGCCTATATTGCCCTCACCTCGATCACGGCCCTCGCCGCCGCCATCGGAGCCTGGATGAACTTCGTGCACCACCCGATACCCGTCGCCGCTGCCCAACAGGTCCGGGTGCCGCAATCCTGGATGGGTCTGCTCGGCAGCCTGTTCGGTGCCGCGACGGTCGGGCTGGTAGCAGGGTTCGCCGTACCGGCCCTCGGTGTGGCCGCCGCCGCGGGGCTGGTGCTCTACTTCGTCGGCGCGGTCATCGCTCACGCGCGTGTGGGCGACCCGCACATCGGGCGGGCCGCCGCAGCCCTCGGCCTATCGGCGGCCACCCTGCTCGTCACGGCCACGTACGCGACGGGCTGACGTATCGACACCCTCGGCGCGCTAGGATCGAACCACCACAACTACACACACGTACTCGCGGTTCGCCTCGTTGCGGGCCGGCCAGCAGGGCCGGTTCTGGGGCTGGGCGGCCCGCGCGAGGCGGCCCGCTGATGGGGCCGGTGAAGGCGATGCCTGCGCCGGACCACATGGCGGGACTTGAGCGAAGGAGCTTGTCTCGTGAGTATTCTCAGCACCTCTCCGTACTGGCCGGAGCTGCGCCGCATCGCGCAACAAGTCGAGGAGACCACCGCGGGTCCGCGGATCCGGCCGGATGCCCTGCGCGACATCGTGTCGACGATCGTCGCACGCCCGGATGCCTGGTCCGCACATGTGCGCTTCGACCTGTCCGAACGCTTCTTCACCCGGCTCCACTACGCCGACGACTTCGAGGTGTGGCTGATCTGCTGGGAGCTGGGGCAGGACACGCTGCTGCACGACCACGGTGGCAGCGTCGGGGCGTTCAGCGTGGCCCGCGGCTCGCTCATCGAGGACTACGGCGACGTTCGCGGCGGCCGGCTGCGTACGAGGACGCACGATGCTGGGCAGAGCGTCGCGTTCGGCGAGCACTACCTGCACAACCTGGTGAACATCTTCGCCGATCCGACCGTGACGGTGCACGCGTACGCGCGGCCGCTGGCGTCGATGAACTTCTACTGCTGGCTGCCGTCCGGTGCGCACCACCTGCGCGAGATTCCGTGTGAGTCGCCGGAACCCGACACCACCGCGCTCGAGGCGGTCGCCAGCCAGCTGCGTGCCGAGGCGGCGTCATGAGCGCCGACACGGTTTCCGGCCTCGTCGCCGAGGCGCTGGCACACGTCCACCGGTACACGCCGGACGAGGCGGCCGCCGCGATGGAACGCGGCGCGCTGCTTGTCGACCTACGGCCGCTGGAGTACCGGCTGCGAAACGGGGAGATCCCAGGGGCGATAGCCGTCCCGCGGCACGTGCTGGAGTGGCGGCTCGACGTGACCAGCGAGGCGCGGCTGAAGGAGCTCGATTACGGCGACACCAACCGTCAGATCGTCCTGCTGTGCAACGAGGGCTATACCTCGAGCCTGGCCGCGTACCAGGTCATGCGGGACCTCGGCCTCACCAACGTACGCGATGTCGCTGGCGGGTTTGCAGCGTGGCGAGAGGCGGGATTACCCGTGCTGCCGCGCATCGGGCTGACTGCCTAGAAATGCTCGAGTAGCTCGGGGAACCGGGCCAACCACAGCACCTGCCCATCGTCCGGATCGACCTCGCCGTGCTCGAGCACCCAGGTGTTGCCGTTCGGTATGTACACGGCATTCATCCCCGCCTGCCTGGCGGGGATGATGTCGGACTGCGGTGAGTTGCCGATCATCCACGTCGCCGTCGGCGTCAGCGCATGCTCGCTTACGAGGTGCCGGTACGTGTCGACGCTCTTCTCCGCGACGATGTGGATGCTCCCGAAGTGCTGCGCCAAGTTGGAGGCGTCCAGCTTGCGCTGCTGCTCTTCCCGCTCACCCTTGGTGAGCAGGAGCAACTGGTGCCTCGCGCCCAGTTCCGCCAGCGTCTCGGTCACGCCGGGAAGCAGCTCGACGCGTTGCCGCACGAGGTCCGCGGCCAGCTCCTCGATCTCGCGGCGCTCGCCCGCGGTCGCTGGCCGTTCGCGCAGCCGTTCCAGGCAGTTCCCGAGGCTGCGCAGGAACACCGCACTTCCGTAGCCGTACGTCACCGCGTTCGCCGCCTCGATGTCGTCGAGGACGGCACGGATCTCCTTACGGTCGAGCGTGGGGTGCGCGAGCCAGGTGAGGAAGTCGTCGATGACCCGCTCGAACAGGACGTTGTTCTCCCAGAGCGTGTCGTCGGCGTCGAAGATCAGCGCGCGTGGTTGGGGCTGCACGGCACCAACGTATCGTCGTACTCGGTCAGGGGTGATTGGACGATGCGCGGGTGGGCCCAGGTAGCCTGCGGCCGGTTCGAAGCACGACGACTCGCCGCATCGCGAGGCGGAGGATCCGATGGTGGAGTTCGAGACCGAGCCGCACTACGCGCGGCTTGCCGAAACCTATGACGCGAACTGGGCGCACAGCGGCGAGTACGTCGCCTGGATGAACGAGCACATCGACGCGCGCCTCGGCATCACTGCGGGTGACCGCGTCGCCGACCTCGGGGCCGGTACGGGCCTGTTCCTGCGCGCCCTGGCCGAGCACGTGACCGCGGACAACCCGATCCTGTGCATCGACCCGTCCCAGCCGATGCTCGACAACCTGCCCGACGACCCGCGGTTGGCGCCGGTCTGCGCCACGGCCGAGCAGGTCGCGCGCGGCGAGGTGCGACTGGCGTACGACCAGCTCGACGCGCTGGTGGCCAAGGAGGCCGTCCACCACTTCTACGACCTCTCCGAGACACTGCGCGGTCTGGCCGGGCTGCTGGCGCCCGGCGGGCGGCTGCTCGTGGTGACGCTGCCGCCGCGGCTCGACTACCCGCTGTTCGCCGCTGCTCTGGACCGGTTCGCCGCGAACCAGCCGGCGCCCGAGGACATCGCTGACGCGTTACGCGCCGCGGGACTGGATACGCGGCTGGAGTACGAACAGTTCCCGGTCCGTGTCGGCCGCGACCATTACCTGGACCTGGTGGCGAACCGGTGGATGTCGATGCTGTCCACCTGGACCGAGGCCGAACTGGCGGCGGGCCTGGAGGAGATGCGCGCCGCGCATCCCGAGGAGGAGCTGCGGTTCGTCGACCGGTTCGCGTTTATCCGCGGCGTCCGGCCCGCCTGAGGTCGCAGCGTCCGGTCAGGCACGTCCCCACGGCACGCCGGGGGCCCGGTAGTAGTTGACGCCGAGTACCTCCCAGCGGCGGCCCTGGGTCGCGAGCCGGGTCTTGTACTCGTTCCAGTCGTGCGTGCTCGCCGGCGACCAGCCGATCTCCGCGGCACCCGCGATGCGCGGGAAGGCCATGTACTCGATGTCGGCGAGCGTCTCCAGCGTCTCGCTCCACAGCGGCGCCTCGACTCCGGCGATGTCCGCCTCGGCCACGCCCGCGACCTGCGTTGCCGGATCCCACGAGTACGACTCACGTACGGTGACGTAGCCGGCCCAGTGCAGCCCGAGCTCGGTGTCCTTGTTGTACTTCATGTCGAGGTAGAAGCGGTTCGCCGGTGACATCACGAGCCGGCCGCCCTGTGCGACGGCCTGCCGGGCGAGGTTCGCCGACCGGTCGTCACCCGTACCCCAGTACTGCACGGTCGAGCCGGCACGCAGGTGGGCAGCCGCGATCTCCTGCCAGCCGTACACGGTCTTGTCGTTGTCGGCCACGATCGCCTGCGCCTTGTCCACGAACGTGACGTAGTCCTCGTGGCTCGTGCTGTGCGCCTCGTCGCCGCCCATGTGGAAGTACGGCCCCGGAGTCATCGCGCCGATCTCGCGCACGACGTCGTCGTAGAACCGGTAGGTGATCGGCTTGTCGACGCACAGCGAGCTGAAACCGACGCTGGTGCCGGTGTACAGCGGCGGCGCCTTGCCGTCGCAGTTCAGCTTCGCGTACGAGGCGAGCGCGGCGTTGGTGTGGCTCGGGCTGTCGATCTCGGGGACGATAGTGATGTACCGGGCCTTCGCGTACGCGACGATGCGCTCGTACTCGGCCTTGGTGTAGTAGCCGCCGGGCCCACCGCCGACCTCGGTGCTTCCTCCGTACGTGGCGAGCCGGGGCCAGGAGTCGATGACGATGCGCCAGCCCTGGTCGTCGGACAGGTGCAGGTGCAGCATGTTGACCTTGTACATCGCCAGCAGGTCGATGTAGTGCTCGACCGTGTCCACGCCGAAGAAGTGCCTGGAGACGTCAAGCATGGCGCCGCGCCAGGCGAACCGTGGCGAGTCCTCGATGCGCACCGCGGGTACGCGCCACGGGCCGCGGCGTGGCGCCCCCGACTCCACCTTCGGCGGCAGCAGCTGGCGAAGGGTCTGTACGCCGCGGAACAGGCCCTCGGCGCCGTGAGCCCGCAGCAGGACGCCGGTCCGGCCCGACTCCAGCGTGTATCCCTCGGCACCGAGGCCTTCCGGGCCGTCCGCGTCCAGGACGAGCGCGTGACCGACTCCCACTCCGGGACGCACGACCAGGGGGAGCGCGTAGCCGGTGGACGCCCGCAGGATCGCCGCGAGGTACTCGCCGACCCGCACGGCGTCATCCGAGCCCGGGCGGACGACAATCATGGTCTGATGCTCGACGCGGAACTCCCCGTCCGACGTCGGCACCATCGAGGCCGGCTGCGGCACCACGCGCGGTGCTCCCACTGACCCTCGGTGACGTTCCTGCGATGCCTGCGCGGTGCCGGGTAGCGCGACGCCCACCGCAGCGGCAGCGGTGCCGGCGACGAAGGCCCGGCGATTGAAAGTGTTCGCCACAGCCGGTGATTCTTGCACCACTGCGCGTTCGTGACCAGAGGATCGCAATGGTGCACACGATGGGTTACGAGCGACGTCGGAGGCAGCGAGGGCGGGCCGCACGATCTTGGCCGAGCTCTGGCCGACCTGGAGGAGTTGCGTCACCATGCGGGGCTTGATCGCTGGGTCGTGCTCGGGCACTCGTTCGGCGCTGATCTTGCCTTGGCGTACGCGGTCGAGTACTCGCATGCGGTCCGCGCCGTGATAGCGGCGTGCGGAACGGGTGTACAGAACGACCGGGACTGGAAAGCCGCCTACGATGCCCTCAGTGAGACCGAGTCGCAGCCCGACATACTGTTCGTCAGAGCCGTACACCGCAGCTTGATCGAGAGCTGGCGGCGGTGGATCAAGCAGCCAACGGAGAAGTCTGCATGACCAGAATTAAAGTCCAGCTCACTGGAAGTCGCGGGACATCGAACGGACGCGAAGGTCCAGCCGTTCGATCCGTTCGGCGAGCAGGTTGGTGACGCCCTCCGCGCGTTCGAGCCGGCCGTGGATGAGCAGTGCGGGCGAGTCGCGCACCGTGCGCAGGTGCCGGTTCCACACCGCGAGCGGGCAGATCACGTTGATCATGCCGGTCTCGTCCTCCAGGTTGAGGAAGGTGACCCCGCGAGCGGTCGCCGGTCGCTGCCGGTGGGTGACGACACCGCCGGTGACCACGCGCCGGCCGTTACGCAGCGCGCGCAGCCCGGCGGCCGGGACGACGCCGCGGGCGTCCAGGTCGGCGCGGATGTGCCGGGTCGGGTAACCCTCGGTGGCCACGCCGGTTGCCCACAGGTCGGCCGTGGTCTGCTCGGCGGAAAGCATGACGGGCAGCTGCGGAGCCTGCGTGCTGTCGCCGGTGCCGGCCAGGTAACCGGGGCGTTCCTGCGCCGCCCGCGCCGCCGTCCAGAGTGCCTGCCGGCGGGAGAGTCCGAAGCAGTCGAACGCGCCCGCCGTCGCCAGCGCTTCCAACTGGGCGGTGGTAAGGCCGGTGCGGCGGGCGAGGTCGGCCATGTCGGCGTACGGACCGTCCGCGCGTTCCGCGACGACCCTGGCCGCCGCGTCCTGCCCGACCGACGTCACCCCCGCCAGCCCGAGCCGGCAGACGAACCGGCCGTCCTGCCGGTGCGCGGCGTGGTCCGCCGGGGTGTCGGGGTCGAACGGTGGTGCCCGGTCGACGGTCAGCGGGTCGGTCAGGCACCCGGGGTCGCCCGTCGTGGCGCCGTCGCACTGCTCCAGTGTGGCGTGCACGCCGGAACGCTGGATGTCGGGACGGCGCACCTCGACGCCGTGCCTGCGGGCATCGGCGACCAGCGTCTGCGGGGAGTAGAACCCCATCGGCTGGGCGCGCAGCAGCGCGGCGAGGAACGCCGCCGGGTAGTGCAGCCGCAGCCAGGAGCTCGCGTAGACGAGCAGCGCGAAGCTGATCGCATGGCTTTCCGCGAATCCGAAGTTCGCGAACGACTCGATCTTGGCGTAGATCTCGTCGGCGAGGCGGCCCTCGATGCCGTGCGCGCGCATACCGTCGTACAGCTTCTGCCGCAGCGCGGAGATCTTCTCCTGGCCTCGTTTGGAGCCCATCGCGCGGCGCAACAGATCGGCGTCGTCTCCGGTGCAGCCGCCGACGGTCATCGCGATCTGCATCAGCTGCTCCTGGAACAGCGGGACGCCGAGCGTGCGTTCGAGCACCGGCTCGAGGGCGGGATGCATGCAGTCGACCGGTTCCCGGCCGAGCTTGCGCCGGATGAGCGGGTGCACCGCGCCACCCTGGATCGGGCCTGGCCGGATCAACCCGACCTCGATGGCCAGGTCGTAGAACTGCCGCGGCCGCAGCCGTGGCAGCGTCGCCATCTGCGCGCGGCTCTCCACCTGGAACACCCCGACCGTGTCGGCGTGGCCGAGCATGTCGTAGACGGCGGCCTCCTCCTTCGGGATCGAGTCGAGGTCCAGCGACACGCCCAGGTGCTCGCGGAGAAGCGTGAATGTATGGCTCAGCGCGGCGAGCATGCCGAGGCCGAGCAGGTCGAACTTCACCAGGTGCATGTACTCGCAGTCGTCCTTGTCCCACTGCAGGACGCTGCGGTCGGCCATCCGGGCCCACTCGATCGGGCACACCTCGCCGATCGGCTGCCGGGTGAGCACCATGCCCCCGGAGTGGATGCCGAGGTGGCGGGGGGAGCCGCGGGCCTCGCGTGCGAGCGCGAGCACGTCTTCCGGGACGTCGATGTCGGCACCCGTCTCGAGCTCGCCCCACGCGCCGACCTGCTTGGACCAGGCGTCCTGCTGGCCGGTGGTGTAGCCCAGCGCCTTGGCCATGTCGCGTACCGCCATCTTCGACCGGTACGTGATGACGTTCGCGACCTGCGCGGCGTTCTCCCGGCCGTAGGTGTCATAGACGTGCTGGATCACCTCCTCCCGGCGCTCGGCGTCGAAGTCGATGTCGATGTCCGGTTCCTCGTCCCTGTTGGTCGCGAGGAACCGTTCGAACGGCAGCCCGAACGCCACCGCGTCGACCGCGGTGATGCCGAGCACGTAGCAGACCGCGGAGGCCGCCGCCGAGCCCCGGCCCTGGTAGAGGATCCCCTGCGCCCGCGCGAACGAGACGATCTCGTGCACGATCAGGAAGTAGCCGGGGAAGTCCTTCCGCTCGATGACGGCGAGCTCGTGGTCGAGGCGGCGGTACGCGTCCGGGCGCTGCTCAGGCGAGCCGTACCGTTTCGCGGCGGCGTCGTAGGTGAGCGTGCGCAGCCAGCCCATCGGGGTGTGCCCGGCCGGCACGGTGCGCAGCGGCAGCTGCGGTTGCGCCGAGGTGAGCGGGAACGCCAGCGCGCTGGCGTACTCGGTGGTGCGGGCGACCGACCCGGGATAGCGCGTGAACCGCGCCGCCATCTCCGCGCCCGAGCGCAGGTGGGAGGTGCCGGCCGCGGCGAGCCAGCCGTCCATCTCCGGCAGGCTGCGCCGGGCCCGTACGGCGGCGAACGCGGTCGCCAGCCGCCTGCCTTCGGGGGCGGCGTAGTGCACGTTGTTGGTGGCGACCGTGGGCAGGCAGAACCGCCGAGCCAGCTCCGCAAGCGCGTCGTTGCGGTCGGTGTCGAGCGGATCGCCGTGGTCGGTCAGCTCGACGGCGACGTGGTCGCGGCCGAACAGCGCGACGAGCCGGTCCAGCTCCCCCTTCGCGGCGTCCGGGTCGCCGGCACGTACCGCCCGCGGCACCGCGCCCTTGCGGCAGCCGGTGAGTACGAGCCAGTGGCCTGCGGCTCGGCCGGCGAGGTCCTCCAGGTCGTAGACCGGGCGGCCCTTCTCCGCACGCCCCCGCCCGCCCGGCACGGGACGTAGGCCCGCCGCGGCGGTGATCCCCGCCGCCAGCCGGTGGTAGCCCTGCTTGCCACGAGCGAGCACGAGCAGGTGGTCACCCTCCGGGTCGGGTACGCCGTTCTGCGGCTTGGAGAGGCTGAGGGACAGTTCCGCGCCGAAGACGGTGTCGAGCCGCGCGGCCGCGGCGGCCTCGGCCAACCGGGCGACACCGTAGAGGCCGTCGTGGTCGGTCAGCGCGAGCGCCGAGAGCCCGAGCCGCGTGGCCTCCGCCACCAGTTCCTCGGGGTCGCTCGTGCCGTCGAGGAAGCTGAAGTTGGAGTGGCAGTGCAGCTCGGCGTATGGCGTGACCGGACCGCTCGGCGCCGCGGGAACCGCTGGCGGCTCCGGCGGTGCCTCCTCCCGCTTCGCGGGCGGCCCGGGCGGCCCGGGCGGTACGGACGGTAGCTGCTCGCGTGCCGGCGGCTCAAGCGGCTGGGGCGGTGCCCGGCCGGACAGCCGGCGCTCCAGCTCCCGCCACGGGATCGGCGGGTTGTTCCAGCCCATCAGGGCCCGGTTCCAAGGGCAGCCACGGCACCGCCTGGCCCCCATGGCGGCGTCAAGGGCACTTTGCGGCCCCTGGGAGACCGTGCCGTCATCACTCGTAGCACCCCCGTACCCACCACTGACCGTCCTCGAGTGCGAGCAGCCACGCCTCGCCGTCGGTGCTCGTGATCTGGAACTGGTGCCTGCTGCGCGTGGCGCGCTCGTCCCACCACCGCTCGTGGACCGGCCAGGGGCCGGCCCAACCGGCCACCGCGCGCAGGTGCGTCCGGTCACCGAACCTGGCCGGCGCGGCGGTGAGTGCCGTACGCCCGGTCACGCCGACCTGGCTGCCGTCCGCAGCGAGCACGACGGCCGGACGGGGAGCGGCGAACACGCGGGACGGCGCGGGCGCCGGCAACCCGCCGGGCCACGGGCGGTCGGCGGGCCGGCCCGGCGCGGCCCTGTCGCCCCACGGCGTCAGCGCGATCCGGTCGATGGGGTCGCGGCCCCCGCTGCGCGCGGCGGTCAGGACCGCATCCTGGCCGAGGATGCCCTGCACCCTGGTCAGCGTCCGGTGTACACGCTCGTCCGGTGCCTGATCGCCCCACAGGCCGACGGCGAAGCTGCCGATGCGGTCCGTCTCCTCCGGGTCGAGCCGGACCTCCACGACGCCGGCGGTGAGTTCCGCGCCCTCGACCTCCCCGGACAGCTGCCAGCGGATGCGGTCGACGACATCGACCGTGTCGAACCAGCGTGGATGCCGCCAGATGCGGCTCGTCACCTCGCGCTCGGTGTGGATCTCGACGTGCAGGCTGGTGCATACCTGGCCGCGTTCGGCGAGGTCGCCGACCAGCCGGGACGCGTACGGGCGGGCGGAGAAGGCTACCCGGTCGACCCGGTCGGCCGGCGGATCGAAGCCGACGCGGACGGCGCTCGCCGGTGTCGGCCGCCGGGTGCGAAGCGACCGCTCGTCGGTGCCCGCGGCGAGCTGGTGCGCGCGGGCTCCGTCGCTGCCGAACCTGGCGAGCACCTGCGCCGCGGGCAGCGCGGCGAACGCGCCGAGCGTATCGATGCCAAGCCGGCGCAGCAGGTCGGTGAGCTCCGGCCGGCCGAGCACGCGGACCGGCAGCGGTGCGAGGAACCCCGCGGAGGCGCCCTGCGGCACCACCACTGCGGCCTGGTCGGTGTCACGGGCGTGCCGGGCGGCCTGCTCGGCGGCGAACGGCCCGTCCGCGATCCCCACGCGTGGCTCGGGGACCCCGGCGCTGGCGAGCAGGGTGCGCAGCTCCCCGGCGAGTGCCTGCTCACCACCGAAGTAGCGGGCCGGGCCGCGTGCGGCGAGTGCGCACACCCCGGGCCGTACGACCTCGACACCGGCGACGAGCGACTCGAGCGCGACCACGAACGGCTCGAACTCCACGGCGTCGACCGCCTGGTTGTAGCCGAAGGTGATGAGGTCCGGGCACCGGGCCTGCGCCTCCCTGGTGCGCATGCCGCGGCGCACGCCGCCGGTCCTGGCGGCAGTCGAGCAGGCGTGCACCCGGCCGTGGTCGAGCACCGCAACCGGCGCGTCCGGCGGTTGCCCGGCCGCGCGGGTCGCCGCGATCACGGGCCAATCGGGGCACCAGACGACGGCTGTACGCATCAACCAACCTCTCGTAGTGAAGGGACCTCGTCGGCCACCGCGCGTACGCTCCCGTCGGCGGCGGGCAGCCACAACCGCGTCACCCGCAGCCGGTCGACCGGTCGGTGGGCGACGGTCACGGTGACCTGCCGCCCCGCGAGGTGCCCGTGGCCGCATCCGAGCCCGTACCACTGGCTCGCCGTGAGCATGAACCTCAGCTCGGCGCCCTTCCACGGCCCGAGCGCGACGAGCGTGGCGCCGCGGTCCGCACACCGGGCGGCGAGCCGCCGGGCGTCGGCGTCGCCGACCTGGCCGGGTGGGGCGATGAGCACGACGTCGAACGCGTCGACCAGCACCGCCACGACCCGAAGCCACTGCCGTCCGGGAGCGGGAACGAGGGCCAGCCGGCCGAGGTCGACGCCGAGCTCGGCCGCGGCTTCCATTCCGAGTGCGGGCGCCCCGACCGCGGCACACCACGAGCCCGCAGCGGACGGGCCGGCGAGCAGGGCCAGAGCGAGCGCGGGCGATCCCTGCACGGTGTAGCTGGCACCGCGGCGCAGCCCGCCTCCGGGGAGCAGGTCAGCGAGCGCGGGCAGCACGGGCAAGGTGCGGGCAGCCGCGTCCGGTGCGATGCTCGTGCCCCGGCTCACCTCGGGGACGAGTTGCAGTACGTTCGCAGCGGCACCCATGGGTCGATATTCGAACAACAGTTCGAGTATGTCAACCCAGAGGCTTGCGCCTGTGCAGTTTCGAACCTACGTTCGAGTCATGGGCGAGTCGGTCATCCTGCACGCGGACCTCGACGCGTTCTACGCGTCGGTCGAGTGCCGCGACGACGCCCGGTTGCGCGGCCGCCCGGTCATTGTCGGGATGGGCGTCGTGCTGGCCGCCAGCTACGAGGCCAAGGCGGCAGGCGTGCGCACCGCGATGGGCGAGACGCAGGCGCGCTGGCTGTGCCCGCAGGCGATCGTGGTCAGGCCGCGGATGGCGGCGTACACCGCGGCGAGCCGGGCGGTGTTCGAGGTCTTCAAGGAGACGACTCCCTGCGTCGAGGGTTTGTCGGTCGACGAGGCGTTCCTCGACGTCGGCGGGTTGCGCCGGGTCTCGGGCGCGCCGGTCGAGATCGCCAACCGGTTGCGTCGCGACGTGCTCGACCGGGTGGGGCTGCCGATAAGCGTGGGTGTGGCCAGGACCAAGCTCCTGGCCAAGGTGGCCAGCGGCGTCGCCAAACCGGACGGCCTCCTCGTGGTGCCACCCGACCGCGAGCTGGCCTTCCTCCACCCGCTCCCGATCGAGCGCCTGTGGGGCGTCGGCCGGGTCACCTCCGCCAGGCTCCAGCAGCTGGGGATCACGACCGTCGGCCAGGTCGCCGGGCTCGGCGAGGCGACGCTGGTCTCCATGCTCGGTCCGGCGTCCGGCCGGCACCTGCACGCGCTCGCCGCCGGCCGCGACCCCCGTACGGTGCGGGTGGGGCACCGGCGCGGATCGATCGGGTCCCAATGCGCGCTCGGCTGGTCCCGGTCGGGTAGGTCACCCGAGGCGATCGACGCGGTGCTGGTGGCGCTCGTCGACCGGGTCGCCCGCCGCATGCGCGCCGCCGGGCGCGCCGGGCGCACCGTCGTCCTGCGATTCCGGTTCGACGACCTGTCCCGGGCGACGCGGTCGCACACCCTGGCCCAGGCCACCGCGCGGACCCAGACGATCCTCGACACGGCGCGGCGCCTGCTGCGCAGGTTCATGCCGACGATCGCGCACCGCGGCCTCACGCTCCTCGGCGTCGCCGTCGGCAACCTCGAGGACGGTGGTCTCCAGCTCGCGCTCCCGTACGAGCGCATCGGCGCGGACGCCGTCGACGCCGCGGTCGACGGTGTACGGGACAGGTTCGGGACGGGCGCCGTCACCCGGGCCGCACTGCTCGGCCGTGAGCACGGGATCTCGACGCCGCTCCTTCCCGACTGAGCGGCAGAGCTGATAAGGTCACCTTTCCATTGAAGGGGTAACATTCCAGTACGTCTCAGGTACCTGAGGGATATGGCTATCAGGGAAGAGCGCGTAGGCCTGTGTACGGTACCCGCGAATATGCGCTGGCTTGTCTTCAATTCCCTCATCCCAGAGCCATTGCACCAGACCGCGACTGGCAATGAAGGCTGCATCGGGTCCGTGAGACTGGTTGTAAGGAAAATCGGCGTAGTAGATCACCCGCTCCCCGAAGCGGTTCCCAATCTGCCGGGTGATGATGTGGTCGACGTGACGTCCAATTCCTATCGGGCAGAAGAGGAGCGGGGACGTCATGTGTTCCATCAGCATCGAGACCTTCTCGGCGAGGCGCCCATCGAGCGATCGGTCCGCTCGCGCGATACGGCCTCGCGCGATGTCGAGGCGGTAGGTGGGGTAACGGTGGGTCGCCTCCGGGATGAGACGCGCCAAGCGGGATGC
>JBOHBN010000254.1:0-1452 GCA_050698355.1 Streptosporangiales bacterium
CAGGTGTCGGTCGTCGTGCTCGGGTCGCAGCTGTCGCTCTCGCAGATCGTGCACGTCGGGTTCAGCTCGTTGCCGGTGATGCTCGGGACGCTCGTGGCGTGCCTGGTGGCGGCGTATTTGATCGGGCGCTGGCTGGGCATCGTGGGGGACATGCGCACGCTGATCGGTGTGGGTACCGGGATCTGTGGGGCGTCGGCGATCGCCGCGGTGACACCGGTGATCGACGCGGCGAGCCTGTCGGTGGCCTACTCGGTGTCGACGATCTTCCTGTTCAACATCGCAGCGGTACTGATCTTCCCGTTCCTGGGGCACGCGCTCGGGATGGGCCAGCACGCCTTCGGGCTGTTCGCCGGTACGGCGATCAACGACACCTCCTCGGTGGTTGCCGCGGCGACCACCTACGGGCACGCGGCCACCAACTACGCGGTGGTCGTCAAGCTCACCCGCACCCTGCTGATCATCCCGATCTGCCTCGGACTCGCCATGCTCACCGGTCGCAGACAGCGCGTGGCCGAGGCGACCCAGCGGCGGGAAGCGGTAGCGGTCGGTGCGGGAGGCGCGAGCGCGGGCGTCGAGGAGCAGCCGGAGAAGGCCGAACCCGGCCCGCCGCGCTCGCGGCTGCGGTTCGGCAAGCTGGTGCCGTGGTTCCTGATCGGTTTCCTGGTCGTGGCGGCCGCCAACACCGCCGGGCTCATCCCGGCCGGCGCGCACGGCGGCCTCAGTGCGGCATCGGTCTTCCTGATCACCGTGGCGCTCTCCGGTATCGGCCTGTCCACGGACCTCGGCGGGCTGCGCCGCACCGGGCCGCGCCCGCTGATCCTCGGCGCCTGCCTGTGGGTGGTCGTGACCCTGACCAGTCTCGGCCTGCAGCTCGCCACCGGAAGCATGTAGGCCCGCTCCCGGCCCGGGTTGGTAACGAACTCGTCAGCCCGGGGCTGTGGGGAAACCGCCGTCGGCGTCCTCGTAGCCGCCGGCGACACGCAGGCACGTCCCGTCGTCGAAACGCTTTCCGACGATCATCATGCCGACCGGGAGCCCGCCGACCGGTGCTACCGGCACCGAAATCGCCGGGTGTCCGGTGACGTCGAAAGTCGCTGTGTTGCCGAGCATGCTCAGCGCCAGGAACAGGTACTCCTCGCGGGACACCTCTGGTGTGGGCAGCGACTTGGCCACGTAGGGCACCGTGGGCATGACCAGTACGTCGACGTCCGCCAGCGCCGCGTCGTAGGCCGCGCGCAACTGCCAGGCCAGTTCCCGTGCCATCGCGTAGTGGCGACCTTGGTAGCGGTCGATGCTGTACCGGCCGCCGAGCGCGACGAGCTTGACCGTCTCCGACAGTTCGTCGGCGTGGGCGAACCTGCCGCGGCCGAAATGCTCGATCAGCTCCGGGTCGTACCGGCCTGCCCAGTTCATGCCGTAGCCGTTGCCGTCGATCATCTGCTCGACGGTGCC
>JBOHBN010000255.1:0-9249 GCA_050698355.1 Streptosporangiales bacterium
CCGGTCCACACGTCCTGGAGCACCGCGCGACCGGACGAAACCTCGCGTAACAGCACCCGCAGCTCCCTGCGTACGCCTACCTGCTGCAGCCGCGTGTTCGCGTCGGCGAGGTCGCCGGTGAGCGACAGCAACGTGCCGGCGATCTGGTCGGGCGTGACGAACACGACCGCAAGGCCCGCACCGGCCAACCACTCGGCAATGCCGACCGCGACAGGGCCGCCGACCGGGTCGTACACCAGTACGGGCCCGTCCGCGAGCGTCGCCGGTCCGGACACGAGCACGTCGAGCGCCTCCCGCACGTCGCTCGGGTCTGCCGGGTTCGGCGCATCCGGTCCGGGGTGGCCCTCGGCATCGGCGACATCGGCACCGGGCTCGGCAGGCGCGTACCTCCGCTTGGCCGGCCGCGACCCCGTCGCGAGGACGACGCTGGTACCGGCCGCCTCGGCCGCGTCGACGTCCGCGGCGGACGCCTCTGTACGCGGCGCAAGCTCGACACCGAGGCGCCTGCACTCGGCCTCCAGCCAATGGGTGAGCAGGGCGAGCCGTTCCCTGCCCGGCCCCGTGGCCGCGGCGCGCAGCACGCCGCCGAAGCGGCCACTGCGTTCGGCGAGCCGTACCCGGTGGCCGCGGCTTGCGGCGACCCGCGCGCACTCAAGCCCGGCGGGACCGCCGCCGACCACGAGCACCTCGCGCGGTGTCTCATCGGCACCCACAGGCTGCGCATACTCGGTCTCGTGGCCGCTGCGCGGTTCGCCGACGCAGCTGACGATCGGGTTGCGCGCGTCGCGTACCTGGCACGCCTGGTTGCACAGGATGCACGGCCGGACCCGCTCCGGGTGGCCGGCGCGCAACCACGCCACGAGTCGCGGCTCGGCGATCTGCGCACGCGTCATCTCCACCAGGTCCGCGACGCCGCCCTCGAGCGCCGCCTGCGCATCAGCGGCATCGACCACACTGCCCTGCAGCACGACGAGGGCACGCCCCGCGGCCGCCTCCCGCATCCGGCCGCACAGCTCGCGGTTGAACGCCGGCAGGGTATGGGCGTCCGGACGGTACGCGGAGGCCGAGTACGGCCCACCGCGTACGACGGTGAGCAGGTCGACCAGAGCGGAGAGCGAATCGACGTGCTCGGCGGCCTGCTCCGGGGTGACGCCCGCCCACGGCGCCAGCTCGTCGCAGCTGAGGCGCAGCCCGAGCACGCGATCGCCGCCGATCCGGTCGCGGGCGGCGGTGAGCACCTCTCGGGTGAGCCGCAGCCTGTCCTCGCCGTACGTGTCCGTACGCAGGTTCGTGAGCCCGGAGTGGAACTGGCGGAGCAGGGCGAGCGCTCCGGCGTCGACCTCGACGCCGTCCAGCCCGGAGCGCGTGGCACGTCCGGCCGCGTCGGCGAAACCCGCCACGACCGCGTCGACCTGCGGCTGCTCCATCTCGGCTGGTAGCTCGCGGCTCACGGCGTCCGGAACACGCGACGGCGCCCACAGCGCCGACTGCGAGTACGCGCTCGAACCTTGACCGCCGGCGTGGCCGATGCCCGCGAGGACGACGGCACCGTGCGAATGGCACGCCGCCGCGATGGCCTCCCAGCCCGGCTCGCACTCGCGCGCCAGCGGCGCCCGCTCGTACGGCCAGTCGTCGAGACCGGTCGACGCGGTCTCGGTGACGATGACGCCGGTACCGCCAGCGGCGCGCCGCTCGTAGTAGGCGACGTGCCGGTCGGAGATCGCCCGACCCCTACCGAGGTTCGTCGGATGCGGGCCGAACACCACGCGGGACGGGGCGGTTCTCCCCGCGACCTCGACCGGCTCGGCCAACCGCATCGCGTCTCCTCAGTGACCCGTACGAAGTGCCGCGGGCGTGAGGCCGGCGAGCGGGTTCTCGTCGCACGCGCGGTCGGGACGGTGCCCGATCGCGACCGGGACGGGCTTCTTCGGCTGGCCGCGTACCGGGCCGGAGTGCGAGTGGTCACCCGACGGTTTCGGCGAGACGCCGGGCTCGCGATCGGCGAGCGCTTGCTCCCCGAACCCCCGCACGCACTCCGGGTCGGGGCCGTCGAGCGGCAGGCCGGTGAAGAACTTCGCCGCCATGCATCCGCCACGGCAGGAGTCGTACGCGGAGCACTGGGCGCACGCACCGCCCGTCTGCGGGCTGCGCAGCTCCGTGAACAGTTCCGAGTGTCGCCAGACGTGCGCGAACCCGCCGTCGTCGCGGACGCTGCCCGCGAGGAACGACTCGTGAATCGCAAACGGGCACGCGTACACGTCACCCACCGGATCGATCAGGCACACGACCCGTCCGGCACCACACAGGTTCAGTCCCGGCAGCGAGTCACCGTAACCGGCCAGGTGGAAGAACGAGTCGCCGGTGAGCACTTCCTCGCCGTGCACCAGAAGCCATTCGTACAGCTCGCGCTGCTGGTCCGTTGTGGGATGCAGCTCGTCCCAGACGTCCGCGCCGCGACCGGACGGGCGCAGCCGCGTCAGCCGCAGCTGCGCACCGTACGCGTCCGCCAGCGCCTTGAACTCGTCCAGCTGCCCGACGTTCTGGCGGGTGACGACGACCGAGATCTTGAAGCAGGAGTTGCCCGCGGCGGCGAGGTTGTCCATCGCCGCTGTGACGGTCGCGTACGACCCGGTGCCGCGGATCGCGTCGTTCACCTCAGGGGTCGCGCCGTCGAGGCTCAGCTGCACGTCGACGTAGTCGCTTCCGGCCAGCCAGCGCGCCACATCGGGGGTGATCTTCACACCGTTGGTGGAGAACTTGACCCCGACGTGGTGGGAGGTCGCGTACTCGACCAGGTGCCAGAAGTCGGGCCGGACAGTCGGCTCACCGCCACCGATGTTTACATAGAAGACCTGCATGCGTTCCAGCTCGTCGATGACGCGCTCGCACTCGGCCGTGGACAGCTCGCGCGGGTCGCGCCTGCCCGAGCTGGAGAGGCAGTGCACGCAGGCGAGGTTGCAGGCGTACGTCAGCTCCCAGGTGAGGCAGATCGGCGCGTCGAGGCCGTACTGGAAGTGGTCGACGAGCCGGGTGGCCGGCTGTGCGGTCATTGTTCGTCCCTCTCGCGGATCATCGCGGACGCCGCCAGGGTCGCGAGCGCCCGCTCGTACGCGGGAAGCTCGCCCTCCGCGACACCGGCCGCGACACAGGCGGCGCGCCCGGTCGGGTGGTCAGCGAGGGATCGCAGCACCGCCAGTAGGGCGTGACTCTTGACGAACGACAACCGGCGCGTGCCGAAGTGGTACAGCAACGCGCCGAACGACTCCGGCCGCACCGACACCCGCGAATCGAGCTGCCACGCCCGGTCCAGGTCGAACTGCTCGGTCGCGGACGGGTGCGCGTGTTGCGCGGGCGGCATCAGTAGACGCCGCACATCCCGTCGATGGATACCTCTTCGACGAGCTCGTCGCCGGCCACGAGCTCCTCGTCCGTCATGGTGGATTCTGCGGTAAGCACATCCTGGTCCGCCACGGCCCGCTCCTCTCGCTGCTCGCTAGCCCGGGCAGGGCCCGATCTGTGTGGTGCCAAGTTATGGCACTGAGTGCCTTTAGGGAAGAGGGTGGTGTGGAAAGATGTTCGCGCACACGCAGGGTGAGCCCGAGGAGAGCGATGGCCGAAGCGGCTGAAGCGCGTGCCATCGGCGTGCGCGGGGGCCGACCCGCCGCCACGTCGCACACCCAGCTGACCCACATCGCCCTCGAGCTGTTCTCGTCGGCCGGTTTCGAGAACACGACAGTCGACGACATCGCGGCAGCGGCCGGCATCGGGAGGCGGACCTTCTTCCGTTACTTCTCGTCCAAGAACGACGTCGTCTGGGGCGACTTCGGCGGCGAGCTGGAGCGGATGCGGCAGTACCTGCGCGCGTGCCCGGACGGCCAGCCCCTCATGTCAGCGCTGCACAGCGCGGTACTCGACTTCAACACCTTCCCGGACGAGGAAACCCCCTGGCATCGGCGCCGGATGACGTTGATCCTCGAAGTTCCCGCACTGCAGGCACATTCGACGCTGCGCTACGCCGCATGGCGCGCGGTCGTCGTCGAGTTCGCGGCACGGCGGCTCGCCCTCGCCGAGGACGGCCTCGTACCGCAGGCGATCGCCTACGCGTTCCTGAGCGTCTGTATCGCGGCGTACGAGCAGTGGCTGAAGGACGACGCCACCGATCTCGCAAACCAGCTCGACCGGGCGCTCGACCTGCTCATCGGTGGCTTCGCCCTGCCGTAAGCGGGCCCCATCGGTGATCATGAAAGATCGTCGTAGCCCTGGCTACGAACATGTTTCATGATCACTGTGGAGGGCCGCCCGCGAGCCATTGGTCCTTTGTGATCGCGTACTCGACCTCACCGTGCTCAGTGCCCGGAATCGGGTCGTCCCAGTCGACGTGGAAGGTCCGCACGTACGTCATGCCGACGGACGCCATCGTGGCACGGGACGCGGCGTTGACGGCCATCGTCAGGGCATTGATCCGCGTCAGGCCGAGGTCCTCGAACCCGTGCCGGATCAGCTCGCGCGCGCCTTCGCTGGCGAGGCCCTTCCGCCAGTGCCGACGCAGCAGCCGGTAGCCGAGCCCCGCCCGCCCTTCGACCGGTCCCCGGTCGGCGCGCTCAGGTGGTTCCAGGATCCACCAACCAACAAGGTCGCCGTCGACGAAGCCGACCCAGAAACCGAGGCCAGGCACGCGTCCGGCCAGCGCGATCCGACGCCGGTGAGCCTCCTCGACTTCCGCGCGGCTACGCGGCTTGCCGTCGCCGAGGTACCGCATCACCTCCGGGTCGGAATCCAGCTCGACCTCGTGCTCCAGGTGCTTCTCCGACAGCGGGACGAGCGCGATACGCGCCGTACGCAGGATGGCCTGTGCCATGAGCCGCGACCTTATCCCGTGATCATGAAGCATTGTCGTAGCTATAGCAGCGAATATGTTTCATGATCACCGGAGGGGCGGTCAGGGGTACGGGTAGGTCATGGCGCCGCCGAACCCGTCGCCTGACTCCGAGGCGCCGGTCTGCTGATGCCAGCCGATGCTCCGGTGGTCCGTCGACGCCAGACCGGCGAGCACAGAACCCGCCCCCGCGTTCTCGCCCGGGATGCCGACCAGCGCCAGGGTGCCCCACTGGCCGAAGGAGGAGCCGAACCGGTCGCCCTGCTCGGCGCGACCTGGCACACCGTGACTGTTCTGGCTCCACGCGACGTTGTCGCCACCAAGCCTGAACACCATGCCGGCGTCGGCGACCGCGTGTACGTCCTCATCCGGCGCTCCCGCGATCGCTTCGCCGTGGCCCAGGTTGCCCAGCGCGGCACCGAAGTGATCACCGGCCTCGGGAGATCCCTGCACCAAGCCCTTGCCCTCGTGGAAGCCTTTCGTGTCCTCGACGGGACCGTTGCCGGTCAGCTCGTCCAGCTGGAGCTTGACCACGCTGCCGGCACCGGCCTCGGAGCCGATCGCCTCGCCCGGCGCACCGACGTACCCGCGGGCGTTGTTCTGTCCCAACGCGAGAGTCGCGGCACCGAACCGGTCTCCCCGCGCCGCGCCTCCCGGGACGCCCGCGGTGTCCTGGGTCAGCATCCGGTAGTCGTTGGAGCCGGGAACACGCGCGAACACGGCGCCGGCCTCGTCGTCGCCGCCGACGGCCTTGCCGGGCGCACCGATAAGGGCACCGTCCTTGGAGATGCTCGTGCCGAACGTGTCGCCGGGACGCGGTGTGCCCGGTACGCCGTGCGCCCCTTCGGCCAGCAACGTGCCCCCGACGTCCAGCTCCTCTTGGAGGTACGCGCTGACGGTCAGCTTCACGACGGCCCCGGCGTTCTTGCTGCCTGCGGTGTCGTAACGCGGCGCGCCGACGTAGACGGTGCCGTCGCTCCCCACCAGTGCTGCTTTGCCGGACCGGGGGCGAGCGTCGCGCCGGATCGTGCGCCCGCCTGTAGCGCGCCGGGGACGTCGGTCTCCGGGGTGTCGTGCTGGCCGAGGTGGTAGCCGTAGAGGAGGGACAGCCGACCCTTGTTGGCGGTGAACAGGTAGACCGAGCCCGCGTTCGCCTTGCCGTTGACGTCGCGACCAGGTGCGCCGACGAGCAGGTCGTGCTCCCCGTCGTCCAATGCACTGATCCCTGCGCCGAACCGGTCGCCGGATCTCGGGTGCGGCAGGTGCAGGCCCTGCACGTCTCCGTTGCCGAAGCGAATCTCCACCCGGCCGGCATTCTTGTGGTCGCCGAGGTCCTCACCGGGAACGCCGACGACGACGTCCTCCAGACCGTCGTTGCCGAGGTCGGTGTACGTCGTCTCCGCGGCGGCTGCCGTGCCAGCCGTTGCTACCCATGCCGGTGCGAGCGCGAGCATCCCGAGAACCGCGAGGCTCGCCGTGGTCGTGCGCCTGGACATGCAATCGCTCCCGTCGTCGCGAGCCCCCGCTCGCACGAGGGTTGTACGCGCCAGGGGCGGCGCAGGTTGTCATGACGGTGCGACTCGTCGCACGACGGCTAGGGCGCCTCCAGGACGCGAAGGGCGTTGTCGAGCGAGGAGTGCAGGTGCTTCGCGAGCGCCTTCGCCGCGCCCTCGGCGCGGCCGCGGGCGAGCTGGTCGAGGATCGCCTTGTGCTCCTCCAGCGCGTTCCTCGCACGATCCGGGTCATGCGCCGACCGGGAGCGCGCGAGGTCGACCTGGCGGTGCACCTCGGTGGCCGCGTCAATGAGCGCCTGGTTGTTGGGCAGCGCCACGATCCGCCGGTGGAAGTCGAGGTCGCGCGGGTACGCGCGGCCCTCCTCGCCCGCCAGCACGTCCTCGGCGTCCGTGAGCAACGAGCGCAGCTCCTCGATGTCCTGGCCGCTGCTGTTCCTGGCCCCTAACCGCACGGCGTGGGTCTCCAGGGCGATGCGAACCTCGTAGATCTCCGACAGCTCGTCCGCACTGAAGGTCCGCACGTACGTGCCGCGGTTCGTCACTGTGCTCAGCAGGCCCTCGCTCCGCAGCTGTTGGATTGCCTCGCGCAGCGGCCCGCGACTGATGCCGAGGGCCGCGGCGAGCTCCACCTCGTTGAGCCGTTCGCCTGCCTTCAACCGGCCCGCCAGCACCATCTCCCGCAACACACGCAGGCTGCGGTCGCTGAACGTGGCCGTCGGCCGCTCCAACGGCTCCGGCAAGCCGTCCTTCCTCACCACTCGCACGTCCTCTCTCTCGCCGCAACCCGGGTGCTGTCAACAGCTTACGATCCAGGGGATCGCGCAGCGGGCAGGTCGGGTAGCGAGTAGTCCTCCTTCACCACACGCAGGTGCATCCACGCCTCCAACCCGCGGACGCCGGGCACGTCCCGGATCCGGTCCAGTGCCTCCGACACCGCGGCCGGCGAGGTGCAGAACAGGGTGCCGACGGCGTCCCACTGCCCGATCGTCTCGGTCAGGTAGTACACGTCGTCCTGCTCGGCGATCCGGCCGGTCGCGCCCGTCGCCGGGTCGAGGACGAGCCCGAACCCGCACATGGAGCCGAGGCCGAGCATGCCCGGCGTGATGATCGCCCCGATGTGCAGGATCCCGGCGTTCAGCAACGCCAGCACCCGCATCCGCGCCGAGCTCGCCGAGGTGTTGGTGATCCGGCCGAGGCGCGCGAACGGGATGCGACCGTCGGCCTGCAGCACCTCGATCAGGTGATGGTCGAGTCGGTCGAGCGCGACCCCGTTCCGGGGACCGATCAGTCCGCCGGGCGAATAGACATCCTTCACCCCGCGGGAGTACGGGACCGTGGTGACGCCGTGCACGCCGGGTAGCGCCCGCACCTCCGCGACCGTAGCTCGCAGCTGCAACATGTCCTCGGTGCGCACCTCGGCGATGACCGCGCGCTCGCCGGCTACCACCGAGACGAGCGGCATCTGCGGCATCGCGGCGATCCGCTCGGCGACACCGACGGTGTCGCGTTCGACGTGCACCGACAGGTGCGCGAGCGCGAACAGGCCGCGCGCGGACGGGTGCACGACGGCGGCGACGTGCATCGCGCCGCTGTCGACCAGGCGGCGCACCCGCGCTCGCGCGCTGACGCGGGAGAGCCCGACACGTCCCGCGAGGAACTCGTAGCTGGCCCGGCCGTCCACCTGCAGCTCCCGCACCAGCGCGCGGTCGACCGGGTCCAGCTCCACCCGTGAACCACCCGTCTCCCAACTCGCGCGGTTCGGCTGCGCCGCCCGACGGACCGACACTGGGCGGCGCGGGACCGAACATCCTGGTTCTCGATTGTGAGGCTACTACCCACGGATGCACCCCGGTTCGGGGCGCTTTCGAGGCCCACCCTTACGTACCGTCCATTGACCGCCACATCCCGCACACATATCGTCGGCGCAACTCTCCGGCAGGAGGCGCAGATGAGCGAGCATCGAAGGGCGACGCCCGCCCGGAAGGCGGCCGCCTCGGCGTTCGTCGGCAGCACCATCGAGTGGTACGACTTCTACGCCTTCGTCACAGCATCCGCGCTGGTGTTCGGTGGATTGTTCTTCCCCGAGTCGACCAACCCGCTCGTCGGCGTGATGGAGTCGTTCGCGACGTACGCCGTGGGCTTCTTTGTTCGCCCGCTCGGCGGCATCATCTTCGGCCACCTGGGCGACCGCATCGGGCGCAAGGCCACGCTCGTGGCGACCCTGCTGTAGATGGGCCTGGCGACCTTCGCGGTCGGCCTGCTCCCGACGTACGCGCAGGTCGGCTCGCTCGCCACGGTGCTGCTCGTGTTCCTCCGCCTGGTCCAAGGACTCGCGGTGGGCGGGGAATGGGGCGGTTCCGTCCTCGTCGCCGTGGAGCACGCACCCGCGCACAGGCGCACGCTCTACGGGTCCTTCGCGCAGCTCGGCTCGTCCGGCGGCGCGCTGCTGTCCACCGGCGCCTTCGCACTGGTGAGCGGCCAGGGCCACGACGCTCTGAGCACGTGGGGGTGGCGGGTCCCGTTCCTCGTCTCGATCGTCCTCGTCGTAATCGGCCTGGTGATCCGGCTGCGGTTGGAGGAATCGCCCGTGCTGCTGGCGATGCGGCGCAACGAGGACGTCGCCCGGCTGCCCGTCGTCGAGGCGTTCCAGACCTCGTGGCGGCAGGTGCTGTTGGGGGTCGGCGCGCTCGCCATCGGGATCGGCGGCTACTACGTCGTCACAAGCTTCCTGCTCACGTACGGCACCGTGGAACTGAAGCTTCCCGAGCACATGCTGCTCACCGGCCTCACCGTCGCGGCGGTCGTGGAGTTCCTCGTCACGCCGTGGCTGTCGCTGCTCGGCGACCACGTCGGTGCGCG
>JBOHBN010000256.1:0-3339 GCA_050698355.1 Streptosporangiales bacterium
ATCGACACGTTGAAGAACCCGGCCCGCTACCGCCATTACCTCGCCGATCAGCATTGGGACGCGGTTGTGATCGACGAGTGCCACAACCTGATCAACCGTGCCACCCAGAATTACGACCTGGCCGAGCTGCTGGCCGCACACGCCGACGCGCTGATCCTGGCGAGCGCGACGCCGCACAACGGCAACCCGGAGTCGTTCGCGAACCTGGTAAACCTGCTCGACCCGACGGCGATCGCCGACCAGAAGGACTACCGTGCGCGCGACATCGAGCACCTCTACGTGCGCAGGCACCGCAACTCCCCGGACGTGAAGCTCGAAGTGGGGCAGCACTGGGCGCCGCGCCGCGAGCCGGACGTCGTGCCTGTCGTGCCGAGGACGCAGGAGCGGGCGGTGCTGGACGAACTGCGCGACGTATGGCTGCACCCCGGCACCGGCGGGGCCCCGGTGAGCGGTAAGGGACGCACCCTGTTCCCGTGGACGCTGTTCAAGGCGTTCCTGTCCTCGCCGCACGCGCTGCGCGCCAGCGTCGGCCGCCGCCTGACGACCGTGGAGAACCGCACGGACGCCGGGGACGAGACCACCGCGCTGCGGCGGCTGGACGGCCTGGCAGCAGCGGCGATCAAGGCGGGTCCCGCCAAGTTTGACGCACTGCTGGAACACCTGCGCGAGATCGGTGTCGGCAACGGCGGCGACACCCGCGTGGTGGTGTTCGCCGAGCGCATCGACACCCTGCAATGGCTCCGTGATGAGCTACGTGCCCGCACGAAGTTGCCGGACAAAGCGGTGGCGATGTTGCACGCCCAGCTTCCCGACACCGACGTGCAGGGCGTCGTGGAGGACTTCGCGCTGGCGCGCAGCGAGGTGCGGGTGCTGCTGGCAAGCGACATGGCCTCGGAGGGCCTCAACCTGCACCGGCAGTGTCACCACCTGGTGCACTACGACCTGCCGTGGAGTTTCATCCGCATCCAGCAGCGCAACGGCCGCATCGACCGTTACCAGCAGCTGCGTGAACCGCGGATCACCGCGCTGGCCCTGACCGCGGACGATCCGGCCACCGACAGCGACCTGCGGGTGGTGACGAAGCTGCTGCGCAAGGAGCACACCGCCAACCAGGCCCTCGGCGACGCGGGCGCGTTGCTGGACGTGCATGACGAGCAGATCGAGGAAGACACCGTCATGCGCGCCATGCAGCAGGGCCGGGACGTGGACGAGACCGTCCCCGAACCGGAGCCGGAGCAGCTCAACCCGTTCGCCGCGCTGATGGCCACCGGCGGCGCGCACCAGCAGGACCCGCCGGTGCCGACGCGGCCCCGCCGCACCCTGTTCGACGACGACGACAACTTCCTCACCGAAGCACTGGCCGAAATCACCGAGAACCACGGCGCGCTCGACGTGCACCGTGACGAGGACACCGACCTGCTGGCGTTCAACACCCCGAACGACCTGGCCGAGCGCCTCGCCGACCTGCCGTCGAGCTACCTCGGCGAGCAGGGCGTGCGTGACCGGATCCGGGTGTCGGGGCAGGCGACGTTCGCGGAGCGGCGGCTGGCCAAGGCGCGCGCGGACGGCACCACGCTGTGGCCGGACGTGGGCTACCTGGCGCCGGTCCATCCGGTGCTGGCGTGGGCCACCAGCCGCGCGCTGTCCCGGTTCGGGCGGGACGAGGCGCCGGTGATGGCGGCCAACGTGGCCGAACCGGTGTTCCTCACCCACGCCACGTGGTCGAACGCGCTCGGCCAGGCCGTGCTGGCGCACTGGGGCGCGGTCACCGGCCTGCCGGAGCACCCCGAGGTGGGGGAGCTGCGCGACGCGGTGGAGGCGGCCGGGTTGAAGGAGCACGCCCGTAACCCGGGTGGCGTGGATACCTGGCGCCAGCGGCTGCAACCGCTGGTGCCGGACGCGGTCGAGGCGGCCACGGCCGATATCCGGCGTCGGCGCCGGGTGGTGGAGGACGAGCTGCTTCCGCGGCTGGAGCGACACCGCGAGAGCCTGCACGAGTGGGAACAGCAGGCGCTGTTCGTGGTGGAACGCGCGAACGCTTCCGCCAGGCGCAAGGACGACGTCGCCGCGACTCGCGACCGGGTCGCGGACCTCATCGACTCGCTGGCCGCCGCGGGCGACCCCTTCGTCCGGGTGGTCGGCCTGATCGTTCCCACCCGGTAAGCGCGCCGGAACTCCTCGAGGAGCAGCAGATGTACGACTCGATCCGCAACGTCGGCGACTTCCTGTCGCCACACTGGCTCTCCGAAGTGTTCCCCGACAAGCTCAGGACGCTGGGCAGGGAGTGGCGCGACCGCGTCGAACATGGCAAGCACAGCCCGTTGCAGGGCCTGTCCGGCAGCAGCGCCGCGTTCGCCAAGACCAAGGCCGCCCTGCCCCGGCCGCGCGGCGAGGACGGTGAGGGATATGCCGAGGCGGTCACCGACCTGCACTGCCTGCTGCTGCGGGCGCTGGGGTACGAACCCGAGCCGGTCGAGCTGGCTACCGAACAGTCCGGCACCCCGGTGACGGTGCCGCTGCTGGCACGCTGCCAGTCCCCGGCAGGCGAGGCGCTGCACGTGCTGCAGGCCGCCCCTGTCGACGACGCCGACGACCTGTTCAGCGACGACGGCCGCCTGCTGCACCCGGTTCGCGTCCGGACCGGCAAGACGGACACGGCGAAGGTCGAGGAGATCGGCTCGGTCACGAAGGCGGTGCAGCGACTGCTGCTCACCGACGACGCCCCACGCTTCGTGCTCGTCGTGGCGGGCGGCTGGCTCCTGCTTTCCGACACCGAACGCTGGGCCGAGGGCCGCTATCTCGCGTTCGACGTGGACACCGCACTGTCGCGGAAGGACGACAAGGCCACCGGCGAGCTCGCCTGGATCGCCGGGCTCGCCTCCTCCGACGTGCTGCTGCCGGCGGAGGACGGCAACAGCAGGCTCACCGAGTTCTCCGAGGATTCCGTCAAGCACGCGGTCGGGGTCAGCGAGGAGCTGCGCGAGGGGCTGCGCGTGTCGGTGGAGCTGATCGCGGGCGAGGTGATCGCGAAGCGCCGCGCGGCGGGGGATGCGGTGGAGGGCATCCCGGAGCTGCCGCGCGAGCTGACCACCCAGTCGCTGCGGTTCCTGTACCGGATCCTGTTCCTGCTGTACGCCGAGGCTCGCCCGGAGCTGCGCATCCTCCCGGTCGGTGATCCCGACTACGACTCCGGGTACGGCCTGGACCGGCTGCGTGAGCTGATCCACCGCCCGCTGACCGGGCCCTCGGCCGACGGGCACCACCTGCACGACTCGCTGCGGCTGCTGTTCCGCCTGGTCAACCAGGGTCACGGCGAGGGTGGCGGCGCCACGGGCGACG
>JBOHBN010000257.1:0-19578 GCA_050698355.1 Streptosporangiales bacterium
TGGTTGAGCTATAGCTCAACCACGCACTGACAACTTCGCAGGACTGGTCGGTTACGTGACGCGCTGCGCGCCGGGCGCTGCCGTCGCGGTGAAGAAGCGGGGCGCGGCCAAGCCGCGCGTGGCGTACGCGTCCTCGATGGCGCGGCGTACCTCGGGCTCCCGCTCGACCAGCGCGATCGCCGACCCGCCGAAACCGCCACCGGTCATGCGCGCGCCGAGCGCGCCGGCGGCGAGCGCCGCATCGACGGCCGCGTCCAGCTCGGGGCACGACACCCGGTAGTCGTCGCGCAGTGACGCGTGCGACCCGGTCATCAGCTCGCCGAGCCCCGTCAGGTCGCCCGCCCGCATGCGCTCCACCGCGGCCAGCACCCGGGCGTTCTCGGTGACCACGTGCCTGGCGTACGGGCGCAGGTCCGCGGGCAGCGTGCCCACGTCCTCCGGGCCGGCGTCGCGCAGCGCCGACACGCCGAGCCGTGATGCCGCTCGTTCCGCCACCTTGCGACGTTCCGCGTACTCGCCGTCGACCAGCCGGTGCGGCGCCTGGGTGTCGACGACGAGCACCTCGTGGCTGCCCAGGTCGAGCGGCACCTGCTCGGCCGCGAGCGAGCGGCAGTCCAGGAACAGAGCGTGCCCCGCCGTGCAGGCGAGCGACGACATCTGGTCGAGCACACCGCTCGGCATGCCGACGAACGCGTTCTCCGCGCGTTGGCAGACGCCGGCGAGCGCCGGCCGCTCGATGCCGAGTCCGTACAGCTCGTCGTACGCGAGCCCGACGGAGCACTCCAGCGCGGCCGACGACGACAGCCCCGCGCCGAGAGGCACGTCGCCGTCGACGAGCACGTCCGCTCCGCCGACGGCGTGGCCGGCGTCGCGCAGTGCCCAAAGCACACCCGCGACGTACGCGGACCAGCCTTCGACCGCACCGGGTTCGAGCGCGGCCACCTCGAGGTCGGCCGGCTCCTCGCTGCGGCTCGACACGCAGCGAAGGCGGCCGTCGTCGCGGCGCGCGACGGCTGCGAGCGTACGCTGCGGCAGCGCGATCGGCAGGACGAAGCCGTCGGCGTAGTCGGTGTGGTCGCCGATCAGGTTCACCCGGCCCGGCGCGGCCCAGACGCCCTCCGGCGGGTGGCCGTACGCGCGCTCGAACGCCGCTGCGACCTCGCGGCTCAGCGCTTCCTCGCGACCGCATCGCGCGACCTCACCCGATTGCCCGGATGCTCGTCGTATCGCGCTCATAGCTCCTTCGCTCCACCCAGCTCCCGCAGGCGCGCGGCGACGTCTTCGGGCCGCACGTCGCTCACGAACGCGCCCATCCCGGACTCCGAGCCGGCCAGGTACTTGAGCTTGCCGGGCGCGCGGCGCACCGAGTGCACTCGCAGGTGCAGGTACGCGAGGTCGCGGTCCCCGCGCACCGGCGCCTGGTGCACGCCCGCGACGTACGGCAGCGGCTCGGCCTCGCCGTACAGCCGGTCCAGCCGGCCGAGCACGTCGAGGTAGACGCGGGCGAGGTCGTCGCGCTCCGGTCCGGTCAGCTCCGGCAGGTCGGGCACCTGCCGGTCCGGGTACAGGTGCACCTCCACCGGCCAGCGCGCGGCGTACGGGACGAACGCCGTCCAGTGCTCGCCGCGCGTGACGACCCGGCTGCCGTCGGCGCGCTCGGCCGCCAGCAGGTCGGCGAACAGGTTGGTGCCTGAGCTGTACGCGCGGGCCTGATCGAGCATTCGCCGCGCGTGCGGTGGCACGAACGGGTACCCGTAGATCTGGCCGTGCGGGTGCGAGAGCGTCACGCCGATGTCCCTGCCGCGGTTCTCGAAGCAGAACACGTACGCGACATCGGGTCGCTGCCCGAGCGCGAGCGTGCGCTCCGCCCACGCGTCGACGACCGTACGCGCGCGTACCTGCGTGAGCGAGACGAACGAGGCGTCGTGGTCGGGGGTGAAGCACACCACCTCGCACCGCCCGAGTCCGTCGCGCTCGCGGAACAGCCCGGTCGGGTCGGCGCGCTCGGTGGCTGCGGGATCGCCCGTGCCGGCGAACGAGGGGAAGCGGTTCTCGAACGCCACGACGTCGTAGTCGCCGCTCGGGATCTCGGTCTCCCGGCCGCCCCGGGACGGGCACAGCGGGCACTCGTCGGTCGGCGGCAGGTACGTACGGGTCTGCCGGTGCGTCGCCATCGCGACCCACTCGCCGAGCAGCGGGTCGTAGCGCACCTGGGTGTGGCTGACCTTGTCCGGGAGGTCACGCGGGTCATCCAGCACGCGCGCAGCGGGGGCCGCGCTGCCGGGCTCGTCGAAGTACACGATCTCCCGGCCGTCGGCGAGCCGCGCCGTCGTGCGACTGGCGGCCGGGCTTGTCACGGCGCTCACCCTACCGGGCGGTTCGGTGCCGGTCGCGTCCGTCCACAGGTGGGTCAGGGGGTTCACCGAACCTCCGCATGACCTGCAAGAATCCCCCCATGCCCAGCGAACATCCCCGGGTGCTCTCCGGCATCCAGCCGACGGCCGACTCGTTCCACTTCGGCAACTACCTGGGGGCGCTCCGCCAGTGGGTCGACCTGCAGCAGACGCACGAGGCGTTCTACTGCGTCGTCGACCTGCACGCGATCACGGTGGAGCAGGAGCCGGACGTGCTGCGCAGGCGCACGCGGGTGGCGGCGGCGCAGCTGCTCGCGATGGGCATCGACCCGGAACGCTCCACCCTGTTCGTGCAGAGCCATGTGCCCGAGCACGCCGAGCTCGCGTGGGTGCTCGGCTGTATCACCGGGTACGGCGAGGCCAGCCGGATGACGCAGTTCAAGGACAAGTCCGCCCGGGGCCACCATGTCTCGGTCGGCCTGTTCACCTACCCGATCCTGCAGGCGGCCGACATCCTGCTCTACCAGGCCGACCAGGTGCCGGTCGGCGAGGACCAGCGGCAGCACCTGGAGCTCACCCGCACGCTCGCCCAGCGCTTCAACGCCCGGTTCGGTGAGACCTTCGTCGCGCCCGAGCCGTACATCCTCGGCGAGACGGGCAGGGTCTGCGACCTGCAGGAGCCGGCCGCGAAGATGAGCAAGTCGACGTCCACCTCGCAGGGCATCCTCGAGCTGCTCGACCCGCCGAACGTGTTGCGCAAGAAGGTGATGCGGGCGGTCACCGACACCGACCCGCAGGCCCGCGTCGTGTACGACGAGGAGGCCAAGCCGGGCATCAGCAACCTGCTGCGCATCTTCGCCGCGCTGTCCGGCACGCCGATCGCCGATCTCGTCGACCGGTACGACGGCGGCGGGTACGGTGCGTTCAAGAAGGATCTCGCCGCCGTGGTCGAGGAGTACGTGCGGCCGCTGCAGGAGCGCGCGGAGGCGCTGCTCGCCGACGAGGCGGAGCTCGACCTGGTGCTCGCCGCGGGTGCGGTGCGCGCGTCCCGCGTGGCGCGCGACACGGTAGCGGCGGTCCGCGACAGGGTGGGGTTCGTGCCGTCGGGGCAGCAGGTGGGGGAGGTTCATTCTTGACGCTGACCGTCGCGACCGCCATCCCCGTACCCGAGCCGTACGCCCGCGAGCTGCGACAGGCGCGCAGCGGTATCGGTGACCCGGAGGCGAAGTCGGTTCCGACGCACGTCACGCTGCTCGGCCCGACCGAGGTCGACGAGCCGACGCTGCGCGCGTACGCCGACCACCTGGAGCGCGTCGCCGCCGCACACAAGCCGTTCGAGGTGCACCTGCGCGGCACCGCGTCGTTCCGGCCGGTGTCCGACGTGGTGTTCATCGCCCTCGTCCACGGCATCAGCAGCTGCGAGCGGCTCGCCGCGGACGTCCGTGACGGTCCCGTCGCCCGCGAGCACGACTACCCGTATCACCCGCACGTCACGGTCGCGCAGGACCTGCAGAACGAGGCGCTCGACCGCGCGTTCAGCGAGCTCGCCGACTACGAGGCGCGGTTCGCCGTACCGGGGTTCACGCTGTACCGCCACATGGACGGCGAGTGGTGCCCCTACCGCGAGTTCAGGTTCGCTGTGTAACCATTCGGTCCCTCGGAGTAATCACCGTCGCGAGGGGTGGGGAACCGGTATGGCCGTTGCCGTCGACAAGGCCAAGCGGCTCAAGGGCCGCGGCGAGTCGTGGGTACGGCGCGCCCGGGACCGGTACGAGTGGTTCGATCACCTCCTCCGCGCCTACCAGCGGTTCACCGACCAGCGCGGCAACCAGCTCGCCGGCGCGGTCACCTACTTCGGCTTCCTGTCGTTCTTTCCGCTCCTCGCCGTGGCGTTCGCCATCCTCGTGTACGTCGTGGTCGTCTACCCCGGGGCCCGGACGCACGTGGAGCAGGCGATGCAGGAGAGCTTTCCCGGCCTCATCGGCTCGGGGAAGGGTCAGATCGACCTGTCCAAGACCAAGGGGGCCGGTGTCGGTGCGGGGGTCATCGGCTTCCTGGGCCTGATCTACTCCGGCACCGGTTGGGTGGACGCGCTGCGCTCGGCGCTGCGCTCGATGTGGCGGCAGCCGGAGGGCAAGAAGCCGAACATCGTGCTGCAGAAGGCCTGGGGCCTCGTCATCCTCGTCATCTTCGGCGTCGCCCTCGTCGCGTCCGTGTCGATGTCGAGCCTGGCGACCTCGGCGTCGCGGGTCGTGCTCCAAACGGTCGGCCTGTACGGCATCCCGGGAGTGGGTATCGGGCTGGCCGTGCTCGCGATCGCGGTGGCGATCGCGTTCGACGCCGTCGTGTTCGCGCTGCTGTTCGGCCTGCTGCCCGGCGTCCGCACCCCGCTCCCGGTCCTGATCCGCGGGTCGCTATTCGCGGCCGTCGGCTTCGAGGTGCTCAAGCTGCTCGGCACCGACCTGATCGGACGCACCACCGGCAACCCGGTGTACGGCACCTTCGCGATCGTGGTGGGGATGCTGGTGTGGATCAACCTCGTGTCCCGCATCACGATCCTGGCGGCGGCGTGGACCGCGACCGGTACGGGCGTGCCGAGCGAGGAATCCGACGATGAGCTCGTGCTGCCCGAGCCGGTGGCGGAGCGCCTGGAGCGGCTGCCGCTGCGGTCCGTACGCCGGCCCCTCGACGCCGAGGCGCTGCTGTACGCCGAGCAGGCGTGGATCGCGGACCACCTCGACGGCGCCGGCTTCCCGCACGACGAGGCGAACCGGCTGCGGGCGGCGTACCCGGAGCGGGTGACCGAGCGGCTGCGCGAGTCCGGACACCCGCCCGGCGGCTCGACTGCCAAGCCCGGCTCGCTTCGCGACCTCACCCACCAGCTGCGCGTCGCCCGGCACGCCCGCACGTTCCGCTGACCGCTCTGGTGGCTAGTGGCGGGACAAGGCGCTGCGGTCCACGCCGACGACGATCGGGTCGTGGTCGCTCGCCCGGTACGGGCTGTCGGGTACGAACAGGTCGCCGGCGAAGTAGTTGTACCGGGAGTACTCGGTCAGCACTGACTCGACGGAGTTGATGTTCCACACGTCGGCTCCGGTCACCGCCCCGGTGGCCGCCTTGTTGGCGAGCACGTGGTCGAGCGACCCGACCATGCCGCCGAACACGTACGTGCTCTCGTGCGCGAGCTTGCTGTTCAGGTCGGTGTACCCCGCCTCGTACAGCACGTGCAGTGCGTCCTCGTGGGTGTAGGAGTTGAAGTCCCCGAGCAGGAACACGTCGGCGGTGCCGGTCTTGTCGACCAGGTCGTCGACGAAGCCGACGAGCGCCTTCGCCTGCTTCACCCGGTCGTCGCTGTAGCAGCCCTGCCCGTCGGCGGGCTCGGTCTCGTCGCCGCAGCCCTTGGACTTGAAGTGGTTGGCGACTGCCAGGAATGTGCTGGCTGGGTCGGCTGCCGCCGACGGGTGCCGCCCACCGCCGACGGTCCTGAACTCCTGCGCGAGCGGTTCGCGCGCGTTCTCGAACGCCGCCGAGCCGGTGAGGATGCTCGACTGCCCGGTCGGCCGGACCGCGTCGCGCCTGTAGATGAAGGCGGTACGGATCACGTCCTGCTCGGAGAGCGCCGGCTGGTCCTTCGGCGACCTGACGTAGCCCCAGGCGCCCTTCCCTGCGGCGGCGTTCAGGGCGCGTACCAGGTCGGCGAGCGCGGCGTCGCGGTCCTTGCCGAACTTCGCGGAGTTCTCGATCTCCTCCAGCGAGACCACGTCGGCGCCGAGGCCGTTGATCGCGGCGACGATCTTGCCCTGCTGCCGGGCGAGGTTCTCCTGGTCCCAGGCGCCGCGGGCGGCGCACCCGCCACGTACGGAGATCGGGTTGCCGTCGCGGTCGGTGTACGGCTCGCAACCGTCCAGGTCGACCCCGAGGGTGGTGAAGTAGTTGAGCACGTTGAAGTTGGCCAGTTGCACGTCGCCGCCCGCACGCTCCGGCGCGGCCGTGCGCGTGTTCTCGAACGACACGTGCTCCGAGGCACCGCCGGGCTGCGGCCGGCGCGGCTGGAACTTCCACTCGTCGTTGCGGTAGCCGAAGATCATCGGATCGTTGAACCGCACGGCTGCGCCGGTCCGTACCGGCGTGTCCTTGGTCAGGTACGGAACCTTGCTGTCACTGCTGGTGCGCCTGGACCGGCCGTCGTCGAGCACTATCCGCCGGGCGGCGTTGTCGGCCGCCACGGCCTCGGCGTCCGGACCGGGCCGGGCGACGTCCGTGGGCTGGCGCAGCGGGGTGTCACCAGCCGCGAGGGTGATCGACCCGTACGCGTTGTTGCCCCAGCCGCCGAGGTTGTAGGTGTCCGACACCGTGTAGCCGCCGGCCGGCCGCACCAGCATGCCCTCGAACGGCTCGCGGGCCGCATCCTTGCCGGGCAGGGCGAGCGGTACCGGCTTGACCGCCTCGGCCGGGTCGTCCAGCTCGGTCAGCCCGCCGGAGTCGAGGCCGATCTCGGTGAGCCCGTGGTACTCCGAGACCCCGCCGCCGACCCGCACGTGGTCGCCGATCCGCACCTGGTCGGCGGCCCCCGGTGCGTAGACGAAGACGGCGTCGGACGCGGTGCGGTCACCCGCTCCCGTGTCGCCGCCGGTGCCCTGTGTCTGCAGGTAGAAGCCGTTGAACCCGCCGTGTGCGTACGCGGCGGTCACGACGCCGGAGGTGACCACCGACTGCCCGTCGTACGGCGACGCGTCGCCAGTGCCCTGGATCTCGGCGATCGGCACGGTCTCCGCCGCCGCGGCCGGTATGGCGGTGGCGCTGAGACCGGCCACCGGGATCGCGGTGGCGACGGCGGCGAGCGATGCGAGTCGGCGGGTCATGTGCATGGTCGTCCTCCGTCCAGCCGGGCGGTGGTGACACTAGGTGCGCGGTCAGCCACGCGCAAGACGGACTACGTGCGGTGACTACCGGCGACGCCGGCCGCGGCGGCGACGCGGTCGCGCGAGCCGCACACCGACGATCACTGCCAGCAGGGCGGCAGCGGCACAGGCCAGGCCGAGCAGCACGAGCGCTCGGGTGGCGATCGCGGCATGCTGACCCGGCCCGGCGCCGGCGTGGGCGGCGGGCGTATGTGCCGCAACCCGACCCCTGGCGGAAGGAGAGGCTACCCGCGGGTCACCCGCGGGCCCGGGCGGCACCAGGTCGCCGACCGGCTCGGCGTGCCCCCGTGCACGGAACCCCCAGTCGAGCAGCGCCGCGGTGTCCTTCCACAGGTCGCCGCGGTCCCGCATGACCGCGACACCGATCGTGTGCCCGTGCCGGCGTGCCGTCCCCACGTACGATGCCTTGGCCTTGATCGTGTACCCGTTCTTGCCGGCGAGGTCGCCGCGGTAGCTGGTGAGCAGCCGGTTGTGGCTGGCGATGTGGTACGCCTTCTGCTTGCCGTACCCGGGGAACAGGGCGTGCCGCACCGACAGGTAGTGGCGGAAGTCCGCGCGCTTCATCCCCGTCCGGAACATCAGCGTGAGGTCGTACGCGGAGCTGCGCTGTCCCCGCGCGTCCAGCCCGGTCGGGTTGCGCGCGTTGGTGTCGTCGGCATGCAGGTGCCTGGCGATGGCGTTCATGCGCGCCACGGTCCTGGCCCGCCCGCCCGAGCCGCCCGCGGCGTGGGCGACCGCCTCGCTGGCATCGTTCGCCGAGACCATGAGCATCGCGAGCAGCAGCGTACGAGCGCGGTATGTGCGGCGCCTGTCGATGCCGACCTTGCTGCCGTCGACCGATATGTCGTGGAACGTGGGGCGTACGCGCTGCTTCGGGTCCAGGTGGCGCAGGACGGCCAGGGCGGTGAGCACCTTGAGCGTGCTCGCCGGTGCGTACGCGCCGTGCGGGTCCTTCGCGGCCATTACGGTGCCGGTTTCCAGGTCGCTCACCACGTACGCGGCCGCCTTCACCTTCGGCAGCCGCGGCGCTCCCTCCGGCCGGATGACGCCGTGCGACGCCAGGCGCGGCCCGCCGACCGTGGCCTCGGGTGCGGCCGCGGCCGGCGGCGCGGCGAGCAGCGCGACGGTAGTGGCTGCGCAACAGGCGGCTGCCAGCCGGCGTGGGATCACGTCAACACGGTAGCTACACCGTCGGGGCGGCCACGAGCCCGCCGAGTACGGCCTCCGCGTGCCGGATCGCCAGCGGCTCCAGGGAGTAGCACACCTGGGTGCCCCGCCTGCGGGTGCGCACCACACCCGCCTCGCGCAGCGTGCGCAGGTGGCCGGAGACCGTCGGCTGGCTCACCCCGAACTCCGCGGTGAAGTCGCAGGCGCAGATCTCGCCCTCGTGCGCGAGCCGCGTGGCGATGCCGAGCCGGATCGGGTGCCCGAGCGCGCGGAAGACCGTCACCTCGTCCATGTGGCGAATTATATCGGTAAACACCTATACTCTTTTCATCGGAGAATACCTATATAACGGAGGCGCCCGTGGCTGTCCCGGTGGCCGGTGTGAACGAGCTGGTGCTCGAGGTGTCCGACCTCGCCGCGGCCGAGCGCTTCTACGCCGATGACCTGGAGTTCCCGGTGATCGGGCGGTGGGACGCGCCGCGGGAGGCGGTGTGGGTTCTCGCCGGTGTCACGCGGATCGGGCTGTGGCTCCCGCAGACCGGCATCGCTCGCGGGCAGGGTGGCAAGCGCGTCCACTACGCCCTTCGGGTCGAGGACGGCGACTACGACGCGATCGTGCGGCACGTGCGTGACCGGGGACACCGGGTCGACGAGGTGCACTGGTCGGAGGGCTCGCGCTCGGCGTACGTGGCCGATCCGGACTTCAACGTCGTCGAGTTCTGGACCTGGGACGTCACCAGGGGCAGCGCCGGAGCGCCGAGCGCGGCGACGCCCGGCACGTTCGGTCTCGACGACGTGCCCGCCTTGTGACCGCGTGAAGGTGCCCTTGACGGCGTGATAGCTGTCAGGGTGCGCTTCACGCGGTGGGTGTGGGTGATACTGGCCGCATGGGCGAGGAACCGTACGAGTCCGAGTCGGGGTTCCCTATCGAGTCGGTGTACGGGCCGGAGACCAGCGCGGACTTCGACCCGCAGGAGCAACTCGGCGCGCCGGGGGAGTTCCCGTACACCCGCGGGGTGTACCCATCGATGTACGTCGGCCGCCCCTGGACGATGCGGCAGTACGCCGGCTTCGGCACCGCTGAGGAGTCGAACCGCCGCTACCACCAGCTGATCGAGGCGGGCACGACCGGCCTGTCCGTGGCGTTCGACCTGCCGACCCAGATGGGCTACGACTCCGATGCGCCGCTCGCATCCGGCGAGGTCGGCAGAGTCGGCGTGGCCATCGACTCCATCGACGACATGCGGCAGCTGTTCGACGGCATCCCGACAGGCGAGGTGTCGACGTCCATGACCATCAACGCGCCCGCGGCGATGCTGTTGCTGCTGTACCAGCTCGTGGCCGAGGAGCAGGGCGTCGACACCCATACCCTCACCGGCACCGTGCAGAACGATGTGCTCAAGGAGTACATCGCGCGCGGCACCTACATCTACCCGCCGCAACATTCGCTGCGGCTCGTCGCCGACACGTTCCGGTACTGCCAGCAGGAGCTGCCGCGGTGGAACACCATCTCCATCTCCGGCTACCACATGGCCGAGGCGGGGGCGACGCCCGTGCAGGAGGTCGCGTTCACGCTCGCCAACGCGCTCGCGTACGTGCGTGCCGCCGTCGACTCCGGTCTCGAGGTGGACGAGTTCGCGCCGCGGCTGTCGTTCTTCTTCGTCGCTCGCACGACCCTGCTCGAGGAGGTCGCGAAGTTTCGCGCGGCGCGGCGGATCTGGGCGCGGCTGATGCGCGACGAGGTCGGCGCGCGCGACCCCAAGTCGCAGATGCTGCGGTTCCACACCCAGACCGCCGGGGTGCAGCTGACCGCCCAGCAGCCGGAGGTGAACCTGGTCCGGGTCGCGGTGCAGGCGCTCGGGGCAACGCTCGGTGGCACGCAGTCGCTGCACACCAACGCGTACGACGAGGCGATCGCCTTGCCGACGGAGAAGGCGGCGCGGCTCGCGTTGCGCACCCAGCAGGTGCTCGCGTACGAGACCGACCTGACCCGCACCGTGGACCCGTTCGCGGGGTCATACGCGATCGAGGCGATGACCGACGAGGTCGAGCAGGGCGTGCTCGAGCTGATGGCGAAGGTCGCCGACCTCGGCGGCGCGGTTGCGGCGATCGAGCAGGGCTTCCAGAAGGCGGAGATCGAGCGCTCCGCGTACCGCACGGTGCAGCGGCAGGAGAGCGGTGAGCGGATCGTCGTCGGGGTGAACAGGTACCGGGCGGAGGCAGAGGAGCCGTACGAGCCGTTGCGTGTCGACCCGGCGCTCGAGCGGGCGCAGGCCGAACGGCTGGCCCGGCTCCGCGCCGAGCGCGACGGCGAGGAGGTACGCAAGCGGCTGGACGATCTGCGGCTCGCCGCGCAGGGCAGCGACTGTGTGCTGTACCCGCTGCGCGAGGCGTTGCGCGCCCGCGCCAGCATCGGCGAGGTCAGCGACGCGCTACGCGAGGTCTGGGGCGTGTACGAGCCCACCGGTCTGTAGCAGCATTGGCGGGTTGTCAGTACCTGGTTGAGCCATGACTCGATCACACACTGACAAGGTGTGATTACAAGTGGGCCGGATGTCACTCTCCGTGGCGGGTGTGGCATCATGAAACGGTGAACCTTGCCCCGGTTCCTCCGAATGCCGCTGGCCCTGAGCTGCCTTCACCCGCGCTGGACGCGTTCGTCGAGGAGAACAACGACGCCCTGGTCGCGTTCCGTCGCGACCTCCACAGGCATCCCGAGCTGGGCAATGCTGAACGCCGCACGACGGCACTCGTCGTCGACCGGCTGCGCGACGCCGGCCTGCACCCGGTCGTGCTGTCGTCCGGCACCGGCCTGGTCTGCGACGTGGGCCCGCGCGGCGGGGATTCCGGGAGTGGCGGAGTCGAGCACAGCGGGCCGCGGGTCGCGTTGCGCGGCGACATCGACGCGCTGCCGCTGCAGGACGAGAAGGACGTGCCGTACCGCTCGCTGGTCGACGGCGCGTGCCACGCCTGCGGGCACGACGTGCACACCACCGCGCTGCTCGGCGCCGGACTGTTCCTCGCCGCCGAAGCGGCGGCGGGGGGGCTGACCACCGGCGTACGCCTGCTGTTCCAGCCGGCCGAGGAGGTCATCCCCGGCGGCGCCGACGCGGTCGTCTCCGAGGGCGTGCTCGACGGCGTGGGCCGCATCTTCGCGCTGCACTGCGACCCCGCGCTCGAAGTGGGGCGGGTCGGGCTGCGCACCGGGCCGCTCACCGCCGCGACCGACCGCCTGCGGATCCGGCTGACCGGGCCCGGCGGCCACACCTCCCGCCCGCACCTGACCGCCGACCTGGTGTACGCGCTCGGCGCCGTCATCACCCAGCTGCCGGCCGCGCTGTCCCGCCGCGTCGACCCCCGGGCCGGGATCGCCCTGGTCTGGGGCAGGGTCGAGTCCGGCCGCGCCGCCAACGCGATCCCCGACCGCGGTGAGGTCGAGGGCACGCTGCGCGTCCTGGACGACGGGGTCTGGCACGACGCGCCCGACCTGGTGAAGGCGCTGGTGGAGTCCATCGTCGGCGCGTACGGTGTCGGCGCTGAGATCGACTATCACCGCGGCGTGCCGCCGGTGGTCAACGAGGCCGGCTCGGTGTCCATCCTGGACGAGGCCGTCACCGCGACGCTCGGCGCCGACGCGGTCGCGCCGACGCCGCAGAGCCTCGGTGGCGAGGACTTCTCCTGGTACCTCGAGCACGTCCCGGGCGCGATGGCTCGGCTCGGTACGCGCGCACCCAACGGCGACGTCGACCTCGATCTGCACCGCGGCACGTTCGACGTGGACGAGCGCGCGATCGGCGTCGGCGTCCGCGTGCTGGCCGCCGCCGCGATGCGTACGCCGGCCCATTCCGGTGATCATGAAACATCGTCGTAGCTATTGCTACGACGAGCTTTCATGATCACCGAGGATGATGTGGGGCGCGCCGTCGCTGACGGTTGACTCTGCAGTACGCAAGGTCTGTGTCGATAACGGACCGGTGTCGAAGCCGTGCCTGTGGTTGGGTGCGTCGCCGAGAAGGGTTATCGTCCCCTGCGTCCGCTCTTCCCTCTGCGCGCCGCCCCTATGGCTGGCACGTGAGCGGACAGGCGTCGGGTCAGTCCCGCGCGGAGAGCGCGGGGAGGGGAAGGAGACGTCCGTGCGGCGTGGCATCAAGGTGGTAGCGGTCTGTCTTGCCGGCGGGCTCGCGCTCGCCGCATGCGGGCAGAAGCCGTCGGAGCAGGGCTCGGGCGGCGGTTCGAACGGCGGCGGTGGCGGCTCCGGCAAGGAGTTCAAGGCCTGCATGGTGCTCGACACCGGCGGGGTCGACGACCGCTCGTTCAACCAGTCCTCCTGGGCGGGCATGCAGGCCGCCCACAAGAAGAACTCGAACATCAAGATCTCGTACGTGTCCTCGTCGTCGCAGAACGACTACGTGCCCAACCTCAACGCGGAGGTCAACAAGGGCTGCGGCGTCATCGTCGCGGTCGGCGGCCTGATGGCCGACGCCGTCAAGAAGATCGCCAAGCAGCATCCCGACCAGCACTTCGCCGAGGTCGACGCGCCGTCGTCCGCCCCGAACGTGTACGGCCTGCAGTACAACACCGCCGAGCCCGCGTTCCTCGCCGGCTACCTCGCGGCCGCCACGACCAAGACCGGCAAGGTCGCGACGTTCGGCGGCTTGCAGATCCCGCCCGTCACGATCTACATGGACGGCTACTGGGAGGGCGTGCAGTACTACAACAAGAAGAAGAACAAGAACGTCTCGGTCCTCGGCTGGAACGAGAAGAAGCAGAAGGGCGGCACGTTCGCCCAGTCGTTCACCGACCAGGGCAAGGGTCGCTCGATCAGCCAGTCGTTCATCCAGCACGGCGCGGACATCATCTTCCCCGTCGCCGGCGGCGCCGGCCTCGGCGCGGGTGCCGCGGCCAAGGCGTCCGGCGGCAAGACGAAACTGATCTGGGTCGACACCGACGGGTGCTTCAGCGCCAAGCAGTACTGCCAGTACTTCCTCACCAGCGCCACGAAGAACATCCCCGGCTCGGTGAAGCAGTACGTGCTGCAGTCGGCCGACGGCAAGGCGCCGACGGGCAACTATGTCGGGACGTTGAAGAACGACGGCGTGAGCCTGGCGCCGTTCCACCACTTCAAGTCCAAGGTGCCCTCCTCGCTCGAGTCCGAGCTGAAGCAGGTGAAGAAGGACATCATCTCGGGCAAGATCGAGATCACCTCGCCCGCGCAGCCCAAGCAGTGACCGGGCAGCAGGCGAAGAGGTCCTGGTGCAGCTCGAGCTCCGCGGCGTAACCAAGCGGTTCGGTCAGCTGGTCGCCAACGACGGGATCGACCTCACCGTCGAGCCCGGCGAGATCCATGGCCTGCTGGGCGAGAACGGCGCGGGCAAGAGCACGTTGATGAACGTCCTGTACGGGCTGTACGAGCCGGACGAGGGCGAGATCCGCATCGACGGGGAACCCGTCAGCTTCGACGGCCCCGCCGATGCGATCACCGCCGGCATCGGCATGGTGCACCAGCACTTCATGCTCGTACCGGTGTTCACGGTCGCGGAGAACGTCGCGCTCGGCCACGAGTCGGCCAGGCCGCTGGGCTTCCTCGACCGGCGCCGGATCCGCCGGCAGGTCACCGAGATCTCCGAGCGGTACCGGCTCGACGTCCCACCCGACGCGCTGGTCGCCGACCTCGCCGTCGGCGTCCAGCAGCGGGTCGAGATCATCAAGGCGCTGGTACGCGAGGCACGCGTCCTCGTCCTCGACGAGCCGACCGCGGTCCTCACCCCGCAGGAGACCGACGACCTGATGGAGGTCATGCGGGGCCTGCGTGACGCCGGCACGTCGATCGTGTTCATCACGCACAAGCTGCGCGAGGTACGCGAGGTCGCCGACCGCGTCACGGTGCTGCGCCGGGGCCGGGTCGTCGGCGAGGCCGAGCCGACCGCGACGCCGTCCGAGCTGGCGGCGATGATGGTCGGCAGGCCGGTCGACCTCGCGGTGCAGAAGAGCGACGCCCGGTATGGTGCGCCGGTGCTCGACGTGGACGCGTTGCGTGTCGTCGACGACGTAGGCGAGGTCCTCGTCGACGACGTGTCGTTCCAGGTACGCGCCGGCGAGATCTACGCGGTCGCCGGCGTGCAGGGCAACGGGCAGACCGAGCTCGCGCAGGCGCTGGTCGGGCTGCTGCGGTCGGCGTCTGGCCGCGTGCTGCTCGAGGGCCGTGACATCACGCACGCGCACATCGACGACATCCTCGGCACGGGCGTCGGGTACGTACCCGAGGACCGCGGCCACGACGGCCTGGTGGGGCCGTTCAGCATCGCGGAGAACCTCGTGCTCGACCTGTACGACCACGCCCCGTTCGGCCGGTGGCTCGCGCTGAACACCGGGGCGATCCAGCGCAACGCGCGGCAGCGCATCGAGGAGTTCGACGTGCGCGCGTCGTCGGTCGCGGCCGCCGCCTCCACGCTGTCCGGCGGCAACCAGCAGAAGGTCGTGCTCGCACGCGAGCTGTCCCGGCCGCTGAAGCTGCTCGTCGTCGCGCAGCCCACCCGCGGCCTCGACGTCGGCTCGATGGAGTTCGTCCACCGGCGGATCGTGGCCGAGCGGGAGCGCGGCGCGGCTGTCGTGCTCATCTCCACCGAGCTGGACGAGGTGCTCGGGCTCGCCGACCGGATCGCGGTGATGTACCGCGGCAGCATCATCGGCGAGGTCCCGGCCGGCACCTCCGCCGAAGAGGTGGGCCTGCTGATGGCCGGTTCGACCGAGCCGGTCGCCGGCGGCGCCGACGGCGGCAGCGTATGAGCAGCGACGACACCCGCGAGCCGCATGAACCGGCGGAGACCACCGCCGAGGACGAGGGACCCGTACCGGCCGAGCCGGAAGCCGGCGCGTCCGAGCCGTCCCGCCCCAGGAGGCCGAGCTTCGGCCGGGCGTTCGCCGATGCCGTGCTCTACGGCAACAGCTTCGTGCTCACGGTCCTGGCGTTCATCTGTGCGCTCGTCGTCGGTGCGGTACTCATCGCCATCGGCGACGAGCCGACGAGGCAAGCGCTCGGGTACTTCTTCGACGCGCCCGCCGACACCTTCACGCGGGCGTTCTCGGCGATCGGCGCGTCGTACAGCGCCCTGGTGCAGGGCGCGATCTTCAACCCGTCCACGGCGAGCACGTTCACCGGTGCGCTGTACCCGATATCGGAAACCCTCGTCACGGCCACGCCGCTGATCCTCGCCGGCCTGTCGGTCGCGCTCGCTTTCCGCACGGGGCTGTTCAACATCGGCGCACAGGGCCAGATCATCGCGGGAGCGATCTGCGCCGGGTACGTCGGCTTCGCCTGGCAGCTGCCGACCGGGGTGCACCTGTTCGTCGCCCTGGTCGCCGGCACTCTTGGCGGCGCGGTGTGGGGCGGGATCGTCGGCGTGCTCAAGGCGCGTACCGGCGCGCACGAGGTGATCTGCACGATCATGCTCAACTACGTCGCGCTCAACCTGCTCGCGTACCTGCTGACGTTGAAGGGGTTCCAGCGCCCGCCGTACGGGCAGGCGATCTCCCGAGTGGTGCACGAGACCGCGCGGCTGCCGCACCTGCTCGGACCGGGGTTACGGGTGCATGCCGGACTGCTGATCGCGTTGCTCGCCGCGCTCGCCGTCTGGTGGTTGCTCAACCGCAGTACGCCCGGCTTCCAGCTACGCGCCGTCGGCGCCAACCAGTTCGCCGCGCGTACGGCGGGCATGCGGGTCGAGCGCAGCTACGTCTACGTGATGCTGGCGGCCGGTGCGCTCTCCGGGCTCGCGGGGTGCAGCCAGATCCTCGGCACCAACAGCGCGATCACCAACGACATCGACGGTGGCTTCGGCTTCGACGCGATCACCGTCGCGCTGCTCGGGCGGGGTACGCCGGGCGGCACGGTGCTCGCCGGACTGCTGTTCGGCGCACTGCGCGCCGGTGGCGTGCAGATGCAGTCGTCCACCGGCACGTCGATCGACCTGGTGTCGGTCGTGCAGTCGGTGATCGTGCTGTTCATCGCGGCTCCGGCGCTCATCCGCGCTATCTTCCGGCTCCGCGCCGCCCGCGGCGGCGTCCGCCAGGACCTCGCGAAGGGCTGGAACGGATGACGTCGCAGGCCAGCGTGCAGACGCCGGAGGAGATCGTCGTCCACCGGGTGGTGGAGCCACCCGCGGCGAGGAGGCGGCGACTCACCGTCGGCGGCGTGCTCGTGGGAATCGGGTTGCTGTGCGGCGTCGGCTTCGGCCTCGCCGGACGCGCGGGTTACAAGGCCGCGTTCCGGCTCGGTACGGGTGGAGACGCGGTCACCGTCCCGGACATCGTGGTGCCCGCGAGCGGTACCGCCGTCCTGCTCGGGGCGATCATCGTCGCGCTCGGCACCTGGCACCTGGTACGCGGTTGGAGCAGGCGGGCCCTCCGCGCGGCCACCGCGGCGACGATCGTGTGCTTCGTCATCTCGTTCCTGTGCTGGGTCGCGACGGGCCAGCACGGCACCGAGATCGACCTGCTCGGCCTGCTCCAGCAGACGATCTTCCTGTCCACCCCGCTGATCCTGGGCTCGCTGTCCGGCGTCCTCTGCGAGCGGTCCGGCGTCATCAACATCGCGATCGAGGGCCAGATGCTCGCCGGGGCGTTCTGCGGCGCCCTCGTCGCGTCCGTGGCGCACAACCTCGGCCTCGGCGTGGTCTTCGCGGCCATCGCCGGCGCGCTCATGGGCGCGCTGCTCGCCGTGTTCGCGATCCGCTACCTGGTCAACCAGATCGTCGTCGGTGTGGTGCTCAACGTGTTCGCGCTCGGCCTGACCGGGTTCGCGTACGACGCGTTCATGAAGGACCAGGCGGACAAGTACAACAACCCCGGCTTCTTCGGCCAGATCAAGATCCCGCTGCTCGGCGACATCCCCGTGATCGGGCCGCTGTTCTTCGACGCGAACGTTCTCGTGTACGTGATGTACGTGCTGCTCGCCGTCATACACGTCGCGCTGTTCCGCACCCGGTGGGGGCTGCGCACCCGTGCGGTCGGCGAGCACCCGACCGCCGCCGACACGGTCGGCATCAACGTACGGCTTGTGCGCTACCGCAACGTTATACTCGGCGGTGCGGTCGCCGGGCTCGCCGGTGCGTACCTCACCATCGGCACGGTCGGCAGCTTCTCCAAGAACATCTCGTCCGGCAAGGGCTTCATCGCGCTTGCCGCGCTCATCTTCGGTCGGTGGAGCCCGCTCGGTGCGATGGGTGCGGCGCTGCTGTTCGGCTTCGCCGACGCGTTGCAGACGATCCTGTCGTACACCCAGACGCCGATACCGATCCCGTCGTCGTTCCTCGCGATGCTGCCGTACCTCGCGACGCTGTTCGCGGTCGCCGGCCTGGTCGGCCGCGGTCGCGCACCGGCGGCGGACGGCGAGCCGTACACGAAGGAGTGAGGTCTTGCAGGTTGACTGGGCGGCGCTGCGCCGCCTCGCGACGGATGCGGCCGGCCGGGCGTACGTGCCGTACTCCCGGTTCCCGGTCGGGGCGGCGGGCCTGGTCGACGACGGCCGTACGGTGTCGGGCTGCAACGTGGAGAACGCCTCGTACGGGCTCACGCTGTGCGCCGAGTGCGGGCTGGTCTCCGCCCTGCACGCGAGCGGTGGTGGGCGGCTCGTCGCGGTCGCGTGTGTGGACGGCTCCGGCGCGCCGTTGATGCCGTGCGGGCGGTGCCGGCAGTTGCTGTGGGAGCACGGCGGCGCGGAGCTGCTGCTCGAGACCGCGCGCGGTGTGCGGCCGATGCGCGAGGTGCTGCCGGACGCGTTCGACGCGGGCGACCTGGAGGAGCGGGCGTGAACGCAGTGGAGGTCATCGCCGCCAAGCGCGACGGTGCGGAGCTGACCGATGAGCAGGTCGACTGGGTCGTCGAGGCGTACGTACGCGGCGCGGTGGCGGAGGAGCAGATGGCCGCGCTCGCGATGGCGGTCTGCCTGCGGGGGATGAGCACACGCGAGACCGTGCGGTGGACCGACGCCATGGTGCGTTCCGGCGACCGGATGGACTGGTCGGGCGTGACGCGGCCGACCGCGGACAAGCACTCCACCGGTGGGGTCGGCGACAAGATCACCCTGCCGCTCGGGTCGGCCGTCGCGGCGTGCGGCGTGGCCGTACCGCAGCTGTCAGGGCGCGGGCTCGGGCACACCGGCGGCACGCTCGACAAGCTGGAGTCGATCCCGGGCTGGCGGGCGTCGCTGACTGCGGACGAGATGCGCGCCCAGCTCGACGGCGTGGGTGCGTTCGTCGCGGCCGCGGCGGACTTCATCGCGCCCGCCGACCGTAAGCTCTACGCGCTGCGCGACGTCACCGGCACCGTAGAGTCCATACCGCTCATCGCCAGCTCCATCATGAGCAAGAAGATCGCGGAGGGCACGGCGTCGCTCGTACTCGACGTGAAGGTCGGCTCCGGCGCGTTCATGACGCGGGTCGAGGATGCGCGCGAGTTGGCCCGCACGATGGTCGATCTGGGCACGTCGGCGGGCGTGCGTGCGGCCGCCCTGCTCACCGGCATGGACGTCCCGCTCGGACGGGCCGTCGGCAACGCCCTTGAGGTGGCCGAGGCGGTCGAGGTACTGGCCGGTGGCGGACCCGCGGACGTGGTCGACCTGACGGTCGCGCTCGGCCGGGAGATGGTGGTCTCCGCCGGCGGCGGCAACGGCAAGGACCCCGCCGACGCGCTGCGCGACGGCACGGCGATGGACGCGTGGCGGGCGATGGTCGCCGCCCAGGGCGGCGATCCGGACGCGTCGCTACCCGTGGCGGTGGAGTCCGTCGACGTGCCGGCGCCGGCGTCCGGCGCCCTGACCTGGTTGGACGCCCACGCAGTCGGGGTGGCCGCGTGGCGGCTGGGCGCCGGCCGGGCGCGCAAGGAGGATGCCGTGTCGGCGACGGCGGGCGTCCGCCTGCACGCCCGCCCGGGTGATCCTGTACGCGCGGGCGAGCCCGTACTCACGCTGCACGCCGATGAACCTGCCCGGTTCGAGGGCGCCACCGCCGCCCTGCGTGGCGCGATCGAGGTGGACGGCGCCCGCCGGCCACACCCCCTGTTCCTCGACCGCATCACGGCCTGACACGACCCTTCGCTACACGGACCCCGGTCGGTTACCGCGCGGTAGCTGACCGGGC
>JBOHBN010000258.1:0-1423 GCA_050698355.1 Streptosporangiales bacterium
GGCCCTTCTGTCGCATCCGTGGGTGGCTAGTGGCCGGGGAGGGCGGGTTGGTAACCGCCGAGGGAGAGCATTGCGAGGGCGATGAGGGCGTGGGGGTCTTTGAACCCGAACGCGGTGCGGGTGAGTACACGGATGTTGGTGTTGGTCGATTCGATCAGCGCGTTGGACAGGGCGTGCTCGAGGGCGGCGTGGATCGCTTCGAGGTGTTTGACGATCTTGCGTTGCAGCTCGACGAAGACCGGAATGCGGCAGCGGCGGGCCCAGCTGATCCACCGGTCCAGGGCCTGTTTGCCGGCGTCGCCTTTGACGTGGAACACCCAGCGCAGGCCTTCTTTGAGCAGCCACGCCCGGTAGAGACGGGGGTCAGTCTTGGCGATCCAGTCGAGCTTGGCGCGTTGGGCGTCGGTGAGGTCGCAGGGGTTCTTCCACAGCGCCCACCGCGCGCGTTTTAGCTTCTTCGCGTCCCCGCGGCCGAGCTTGATCACCCGGCCGCCGGCGGTGGACCGCTGGCCGCTGCCAGCGCCGCGGCGCGCGGTATTCCACGCCGCGCGGCGGACCTCGTCGAGCGCCTCGGTGGCCCAGGCAACCACGTGGAACGCATCGATGCACAAGGTCGCCTGCGGTGCGCGCTGGGCGACCATCCGGGCGATCCACCCCGCACCGTCGGCCGAGATGTGCGTCAGCTGCGCGCAGCGGTCCGCGCCAAGGGTGTCGAAGAACGTCGCCAGCGTCGCCGCGTCGCGGCCCGGCTCGGCCCACACCAGCCGCCCCGAGTCGTGATCGACGACGATGGTCAGGTACTTGTGATTCTTCTTGTAGCTGATCTCATCGATGCCGATCCGAGCCAGCCCAGCGAACCGGTCGGTCACGGCGTCGATGTCATCGCACACGCGGGTGACGATAGAGCCAACGGTGCGCCAGGCAACGCGCATCAGCTTGGTCACCGCACTCTTCGAACACGCCGTGGCCAGCCACGCCACCGTGTCATCGAAGCAGTAGGTATGCCCCGCGCCATGCCGCGCCCACGGCACCGCCGCGACCACCACCCCATGGTCTGCGCACCGCACCCTGGGCGCGTCGGCCTCGACAAACGCCTGCACCGTGCCCAGATCCAGCGCACGCCACCACCGGCGGCCCTCCCCAGCATCCCACCGCCCGCAGCGGCGGCGACATACCCCACAGCGGCGCTGCTCACGCCGATACGGCCGCACATGCGCGATGAGGACCTCCCGGTCCTCATCGAACTCGACATCCTGCACCGCTGCCTTCTCGACACCCAGCAGCCGAGCCCATACCATGCCACCACGCACGCCGTTCTCCATTCCCAGGTTCTGGATCAGTTGGCAACCCAGAAACCTAGGCCGAGCAACGGCGTGCGTCTCTACGACACGCCTAACCCACCCACGGATCAGTCACACGAGCC
>JBOHBN010000259.1:0-6956 GCA_050698355.1 Streptosporangiales bacterium
CGTGCTCGGAGCGGTGATCGCCCTGTGCTCGTTCGGCTTGCTCGCCGCCGGCGGCGCCGCAGCCGCGGCAGCCACGAACGGCGGCGGGTACATCAACCTCGGCGCGACCGGCCCGTACCGTACTGCCGCTTACGCGCTGGTCAGCGACAGCTCGAATCCGACGACGGAGCTGTTCGGGCTGGTGGGTACCAAGCGCATCCGCATCACGCCGTCGAATGGGTCCGCCCCGGTGTTCGTCGGGCTCGCAAAGCCCGCCGACGTGCGCGACTACCTCGCCGGCGCCCGGTACACGACCGTGCACCGGGCGACCGCGAACGGCAACGCCACGACGGCTCACGACGGCAAGGCGCCGGCGAAGCGGCCGGCCGAGGCGGGCATCTGGACGGTGCGCACCAGCGGAAGCGGTGCGCAGACCCTGGTCTACGACGCGGATCAGCAGGATGGCGACCGCACGCTCGTCGCCATGAACGCCGACGGGTCGCGCGACGTGGGTGGCCGAGTGCAGGTGGAGGCAAGCGTGCCGTCGCTGCCGTGGATCGCCACCGCGGCCCTGGTCGTCGGGGCGGCGCTCCTCGCCGCTGGCGCGTTGCTCGTCGTTCGCCCCGTCCAGCGGGCCCGCGGCGGCCGGCGTCGGCTCATCGGGTGACGTCCGACCAACGCTCATCGCCGCTGCCGCGACCGGGACGTGGTCGCGGCAGCGGTCTGATCTAGGCTCTACAGATGGTCCGACGGCTCGTCACGCTCGTGGTCTCGGGTGCGCTCGTCGCCGTGCTCTGCGTGGTGGGTTGGTTCCTGCCCGTGCCGTACGTGCGCGAGGCGCCGGGGCCCACGTTCAACACGCTCGGCAGCGTGGACGGCACGAAGGTCGTGCGCATCTCCGGGCACGAGACCTATCCCGCCAAGGGCCACCTGAACATGACCACGGTGTCGGTGGTCGGCGGCCCGGGCAACGAACCCAGCCTCGGTCAGGCGCTCACCGGCTGGGTCGACGGCCGCGTCTCGGTGGTGCCGGAGGAGATCTACTATCCCGAGGGCGCGACGGAGCAGGAGGTCAAGCGGCGCAGCGCCGAGCAGTTCAAGAGTTCGGAGAGCGCGGGCACGGTCGCGGCGTTGCGTTACCTCGACATCCGGGTGCACGAGCGGGTCGTGATCAAGAAGGTGCAGGACGGCAGGCCCGCGAAGGGCAAGCTCCGCGCCGGTGACAGGGTCGTCGCGGTCGACGGCGTACGCACGCACACGCTCGCCGCGGTGCAGCGCGTGTCGGGCAAGCACGAGCCGGGCGAGACGGTCCGCTACACCGTGCGCCGGCACGGCGACAAGCGCACCGTGCCCATCAAGACCGTTGCCGATCCGAACGCGCAGGACCGCGCGATCGTCGGCATCATCCTGGAGACCGACTACTCCTACCCGGGGGATGTCACCATCTCACTGGAGAACATCGGTGGTCCCTCGGCCGGCTTGATGTTCTCCCTCGCGGTGGTCGACCTCCTCACGCCGGGCGCATCGACCGGTGGCCGGTTCGTCGCCGGTACGGGGACGATGGACACCGACGGCAACGTCGGGCCGATCGGCGGTATCGCGCAGAAGATGACCGCTGCGCGCGCGGCCGGTGCGACCGTCTTCCTGACCCCGGCCGGCAACTGCAAGCAGGCACTGGGAACCCGCCCGGACGGGCTGAAGTTGGTCAAGGTAGAAACATTGCAGGACGCCGTGCACGCTTTGAAGGCACTGCGTACCGAGAAGGGCAGCGTGCCCAGGTGCTGAGCGTTTCGACGTGCATGCAGACCGTACAGGTGAGGACGGGTGACTGATGGCGTTCGCCAAGGCCGCCAACATGCCGCGCGGAGGCCGGGTAGGACGACGCGTCCTCATCGGCATCGGCATCCTGGTAGCGCTCATCATCATCGCGCTCGTGTTCACCAATGTCTGGGTGAACGTGCTGTGGTACGGGTCGGTCGGCTACGGCGGCGTGTACGGCACGGTCGTCTGGACCGAGCTCGCGCTGTTCGGGTGTGGCGCGGTGCTGCTCGGCGGGGTCGTCGCGCTCACCTTCGCGATCGCCCGGCGCCTGCGGCCGCTCGTGGTGCCGAACACCCCGGACCAGCAGGTCCTTGCTCGCTACCGCGAGAGCCTGGAACCCTTCCTGCGCATCGTGGGCGGTGTGATCGCGGGCCTCGTCGGGCTGATCGGCGGCCTGACCGCGGTCGGGTCCTGGAAGACGGTGCTGGGCTTCGTGCATCGCACGCCGTTCGGCAAGACCGACCCGCAGTTCGGTCTCGACGTCGGCTTCTACGTGTTCACCTACCCGTTCCTGCGCCTGCTCTTGGCGTACGGCTTCGCCGCGGTCGTGCTCGCGTTCTTCGCGGCGGCGGGCGTGCACTACCTGTACGGCGGCCTGCGGTTCGCGCCGCGAGGTCACCGCAGGGTCAGCGACGCCGCCCGCGCGCACCTCGCGATCCTGCTGGGCATCTTCGTGTTGCTTAAGGCGGCGGCGTACTGGCTCGACCGGTACGGCCTGGTCTTCTCAGGGCGTAGCGACATCTTCACGGGAGCGTCGTACACCGACGTGCACGCGGTGCTGCCGGCGAAGACGATCCTGGCGGCGATCGCACTCATCTGCGCGGTGCTGTTCTTCGCCAGCGCCGTTCGCAAGGGCCTGCTGCTCGCCGGAGTCAGCCTGGGCCTGCTCATTGTCTCGGCGATCATCATTGGTGGGCTCTACCCGGCCGCAGTCCAGCGGTTCCAGGTCACCCCGAGCGAGCAGTCGAAGGAAGCGCCGTACATCAAGCGCAACATCGAGTCGACCCGCGGCGCCTACGCCATCGACAACGTCGATGTCCAGGCCTACAACGCCAAGGTCAAGCCCAGCGAACGGCAGGGAATCAGCGCAAACGACGTCTCGCACATCCGGCTCGTCGACCCGAGCGTCGTCTCCGCGACGTTCCAGCAGTTGCAGCAGATCCGGTCGTTCTACAGCTTCCCCCAGGCGCTGGACATCGACCGCTACACCATCAACGGACAGGAGGGCACCTCGATCGTCGCGGCGCGCGAGCTGCCCCACCCTCCGTCGGACCGGGACAACTGGGTCACCCGGCATCTGGTGTACACCCACGGCTTCGGCTTCGTCGCCGCCGAAGGCAACAAGGTGCGGCCGGACGGCAAACCGGTCTGGGAGGAGAGCAACATCCCGCCGCAGGGAGAGTTGGGCGACTTTCAGCCGCGCATCTACTACGGCGAGAAATCGCCCGCGTACTCGATCGTCGGTGCGCCCAAGGGCACGTCACCGACCGAGTTCGACTACGCGAGTGGCCGGAAGACCGGCCAGACCAACACGACGTACGAGGGCAACGGCGGCGTGGACCTGCGCTCGTTCTTCCACCGCCTGCTCTACGCGGTCCACTTCAGCGACATCAACCTGCTGCTGTCAGACCAGATCAACTCCGAGTCGCAGATCCTCTACGACAGGGGGCCGCGGGAACGCGTCCAGAAGGCCGCGCCCTATCTCGAGTTGGACGGTGACCCCTACCCGGCGATCGTGGGCGGTCGCATGGTCTGGATCGTGGACGGGTACACGCAGACCAACATGTACCCGTACTCGGAACGCAAGTCGTTCGCCGAGGCCACGCAGGACAGCCTGACGAGCAACGCCGCGCACACCGCGCAGCCGGGCGAGCAGGTCAACTACATCCGCAACTCGGTCAAGGCGACTGTGGACGCCTACTCCGGCAAGGTGACGCTCTACGCCTGGGATCCCGATGACCCGCTGCTCAAGACGTGGCAGAAGGTGTTCCCCGGCACGGTCCAGCCGGCCTCGCAGATGAGCGAAGAGATGCGCGCGCACGTCCGCTATCCCGCCGACCTGTTCAAGGCCCAGCGCACCATGCTGGCCAAGTACCACGTGCAGAACCCGCAGGCCTTCTACGGCAGCCAGGACTTCTGGAGCGTGCCCGACGACCCGACGAAGCCCGACTCGAAGGCGCCACAGCCGCCCTACTACATGTACGTGCAGATGCCGGGGGAGGGCCAGTACCAGTTCTCCCTGACCTCCACGCTCGTACCGAAGAAGAGACCGAACCTGGCGGCGTTCATGGCGGTGTCGAGCGATCCCGGGCCCGACTACGGCAAGATCCGGCTGCTGCGACTGCCCCGAGATACCGCCGTGCCGGGACCAGGCACGATCCAGGGCAACTTCGAGTCGTACGCGCCCGCGACGACGCAGCTGTCGTTGCTGCGCAACGGCGGGGCGTCCATCACGTTCGGCAACCTGCTGACGCTGCCGTATGCGGGCGGCCTGCTCTACGTCGAGCCGGTGTATGTGAAGGCGAAGTCGGGGGAGTCATACCCGCTGCTGCAGAAGGTCCTGGTGTCGTTCGGCAGCAAGATCGGCTACGCGGACACGCTCGAGGAAGCCCTCGGCCAGGTGTTCGGCAAGAGCAACCAGCCGCAGCAGGACAAGAACCAGAACGGCGGCGGCGGCGAAGGCGGCGGCAGCCAGGACGGCAGCGGCGTGCGCGCGCAGCTCAGCAAGGCGATCTCCGATGCGCAGGACGCGTACGCCGACGGCCAGAAGGCGCTGAAGCAAGGCGACTTCAAGGCCTACGGCGACGCACAGAAGCGGCTGAAGTCCGCGCTCGACCGCGCGGCCAAGCTGCGCAAGCAGCTCGGGACAAGTGCCACACCCGGCCCGTCGCCGAGCGGCGGTTCCTCGCCGTCGGCTGGCGCGAGCACGCCGGCATCGAAGGTGACCACGCCGGCGCCGTCCGGCTCTCCCTGAGCCGGACCGTACGGGCGTCGCACGGCGGGTCGGCGGGTCCTCGGTACACCGCCGCCGGTACGGTGAGGTGTGGCCACATCGCAGGTCGGCCCTGCGCGCCGAATACTCGTCATGCCGCCGGATCCCGCCGTCGTGTCGCTCGTACACCGGTGCTGGCCCGGTAGCGAGGTGACTTGCGCGCTGCGCCGCCCGTCGTCCGCGGCCGCCGGGTACCCGCAGCTCTGGCGGCACCACCGGACCGCAGCGGCGCTGCGCGGCCTCGTCGGCGGCGCTACGGGCCGTCGGCTGCGCGGCGTGCTGAACAGGTTCGACCCCGACCTCGTCGTCTGCACGTCCGGGTCCGCGGTCGCCGCGGCCCGGTGGCTGCGGCGCCACCGCGGGCTCACGGCCACGCTGGTGCAGGTCGACCCGGCGCTGGCGGTCGACCCGCTCGCAGGTGGCCTGGACGGTCGGGTGCTCGCCGATCCCGTCGCCTCCTCGCTCGTGTCCGTCATCGATCCTGCTGAGGAGCCGGTCGTGCCGGCCGACGCGCCGGTGGCGGCAGAGGCGCGTAACGGCGCGGCCGGACCGGTCGGCGCGGGTAACGGGCGCGGGCCCGCCGGCACGCCGCGGCGGCCGCGTACCGTCCTTGTCGGCGGCCGGTGGCCGCGTGCGGTGCGCGCCACGCTCGAAGCCGAAATCCGGGCCATGGGCGGGGATCTCACCGAATCGCTCGGCGAAGCCGGGCTGGTCGTGGCCGACGGCCGCACGCCGCTGGCCGTCTGGGCAGCGATGCGCGGCCTGCCGGTGATCGTGTACTCGCCGCGGTCCGCCCGGGCTCGGCTCGAGGCCGCCCTGCTCCAGGTCTCCGGCCGGGCCGAGACCTGCCACAGCCTGCCGCTCCTGCGCAGCGCGGTCGCGGGCGCGATGGCGAGGCAGGGGACGGCTTTCGACGACGCCGCGGTGCGCGCGCTCGGTGCCGCACCGCCGCGTACTGCTGTGGGGGGTACGGCCCGGCTGCGGCGCCAGGACGCGCTGTTCGTCCATACCCAGAGCACCGCGGTCACCCAGCAACTCGGCACCGTTCTCGTGCTCGAGAGCCCCGAGGCGCCGCCGACCATCGAGGCCGTACGGTCGCTGATCGCCGAGCGCATCCCGCCCGTGCTCGCGCTGCGGAGGCGGTTGCGTGGCAGCGGGCGGTGGCGCACGCCGGTCTGGGCGCCCGGGCCCGTTCCGGACGTGCACACGCACGTGCAGGACAGGGTCGTGCCCGACGAGGACGCGGCGTGGCGCGTCGTCGACGAGTTCTGGTCGACGCCGGTCAGCCAGGAGGGGCCGCCGTGGACGATGCTCCTCGTCCACGGGTTCGACGAGCACAGGTCGCTGTTCGTGATGAAGATGCACCACGCGATCGGGGACGGCCTGTCCGCGCTCGGCACGCTCGACCGCCTGCTCGATCCCGCGTCGGACCCGCCGCGGCACAGGTCGTTCGGCCACGGCTACGGGATGGGCAAGCTGCGGCAGGCCGCTCTGGTCGCTCGCGGGCTCGCTCATCTGGCCGCGGCGGGCGGCGCGCCGCGCACCCGCATCGTCGGGCCGAACGACGGTTTCGGGCGCAGCTTCGCCGCCGCCGTGTTCCCCGCCGAGCGGCTCGGACGCGCGGCGCGGGCGCTGGGCGTGCGGCGCAGCGAGCTTGTGTTCACCGCAGCCGCGGAGGCGTTGAGCCGTATCGATGCCGGCACACCGGACCGGGTCCGCGTGATGGTCCCCGTCTCGATGCGCCCGCTCTCCGAGTCGCGCACCGCGGGTAACTGGACCGGTGCCATGCGGGTCGACCTGCCCACCGGTCCGATGGCGCTTCCCGAGCGGCTCACCCGCGTACGGGAGGTGCTCGGCAACGCCGTCCGGCAGGGGCAGCCGGCCGCCGCGACGGTCGCGATCCGGCTGATGGGCGTGCTGCCGACGCCGCTGTACGCGCATGCCGCGCGGCTCTCATACTCGAGCCGGTTCTTCAACATGGTGCTGTCGTACGTGCCCGGCCCGAAGGCGCAGCGTTCGATCGCGGGCGCGCGGCTCGCCGCGGTGTTCCCGGCGATGGGCCTCGCCGAGGGCGTGCGGCTGGCGGTCGGCGTGACGACCTGGGGCGGCACCACCGGCATCGGCGTGCTGAGCGACGCGGGCGTCGCCGCGGACGGGCGGGCAC
>JBOHBN010000260.1:0-4289 GCA_050698355.1 Streptosporangiales bacterium
ATCTCGCCCAGGGCCGCGACCGCGTCGGCGACGGCGAGGGTGGCGTGGGTGTGCGCCGCGGCGACGCAGTCGCGGCGGGCCTGGGCCTCGTCGGCGGGATGGGTCTGGTACCAGGTGCCGCCGTCGATCCCGGCGGCGAGTAGGCGCTCGGCCTCGCGTCGATGGTCGGGGGGGGTCATCATGGGGGTGCCTCCTTCGGTGTTGTGATCGGTTGGGGGCGGCGGTCCCGGTGTCGTGCTTGGCGGCTGTGCGCCGGGACCGCCTTGCGTCCGTTCGCCTTCATCACATGGCGCCGACGAACGCGGACATGGCGTGCGCGGCCTGGGTGAACAGGTGCTGTCCTTGGTGGGCGAGGTGGGCGGCGCCGATCGGGTTGGTGATCGCCCAGTAGGCGATGACGGCGATGACCACCCATTTGAGGTACTTCTTCACCGGTTGCTTCTCCTCTCGGTGTGGCGGGTGCCGCGGTCGTGGGTGTCGCGGAGCCAGGACCAGACGAGCCGGCCGATGCGGGCGCGGGCGCCGGTGCCGTTGCAGTGGCGGCAGTGGCGGAAGGCGCGGCCGGATGGGGAGCGGCGTTTTCCGGCGCCGGCGCAGCGGCGGCAGGCGCGGAACGGCCAGATCGCACACGCGGCGATGTAACCGACAGTGACGACCAGAGCAACAAGAACGATCGGGCTAGCGAGCTGGTGGAGGAGGGTCACGGGTGCCTCCAGAGCGGTTTTCGGGCGTAGGTCTCCTGGGGGCGCTAGGGGTCTAGCGTCCTGGCCAGTGGTGTTGTTGGGGTGCTAGCGGGGGTGCTAGGTCTAGCGGGTGGGGCCGCTAGGGCTAGCGGCCATCGCCTGGGTCACCTCCTCCCCGCCTACGGTTACGCTCCGCTACTGTTTGGGTGATGTGGTCGCGGATGACGCCGCGACGGTTGGCGCCCTCGCCGGTGTCGGTGTGGCCGTAGATCTGGTAGGTGGCCACCCCGTGGGGGCGGAGCGCGTCGGCGAGCTGCACGGGCGTCCACTCGCCGTAGAGGTTGGGGCGCAGTTCGGCGAGGCGGGCGATGATGGTCTCCGACCAGACCCGGTCCTCGCTCGGGTTGAGGACGGCGGCCACGTCGTCCAACACCGACGCGCCCTGGCCCTCGTGTGCGGGGTCGTCGCCAACCGCGTGACCGGTCAACGTGCCAGCCGCCTCTCGCAGGCCGCGGGCGCGGTCGCAGATCCGGTCGGCGGCCGGTCCGTCGACGTAGTACGCGCGGACGATACGGGGGTCGTCCTCGACCCCGGCGAGGTAGCCGATGCCGCGGTCCTTGGCAGTGAACGTCGTCGCGCGGATGCCGTTGCGGTAGGCGGACGTGCCGAGCACCATGTCGTTTTCGACCTGGCCCATCACCCGCAGGCAGAACCGGACGCCGACGTTCGCACTGACTCCGGTGGGCAGCGAGTCCTTGTCCGGCCGCTGGGTGGCGAGCAACAGGATGACGCCCATCGCGGGGCCGCGTTTAATGATGTCCGTGGCGAGCTTGCCAGCCTCCTTGCCGAACTCGGGGTGGGAGAACAGCTCCTGGCACTCGTCCACGGCCAGGACCAAGGGATGCAGGCCCAGCGACTTTCTCGCGGCGAGCTGCGGGGTGACCTTGTTGTCCGGACACACCGTCCTGGGCAGGCCGGCGATGGTCTTCGCCCGGTGCTGCAGGTCGCCGTGCACCTCCCGCAGGGAAGCCAGACATGAGGCGATGGTGTCGTCGTCCACGCCGGACCCGTAGTGGTGGGCGACCTTCTCCAACGCCGACAGGTCGCCGGTGCCTTTCAGCTCGAACACCCGCAGCTCCGCGCTGGGGTCGAGCGCGCAGCCGAGCAGCAGGACGCGGAGGGCGACGGTCTTGCCGACCCGGGGCATCGCGCCCACGAGGATGTTTTGGAACATCAGCGGCGCGTCGACGCGGCGGCCGCGTTGGTCGGTGGCGAACGGCAGCGGCCGGAACAGGTCCCCCTGCCCGTGCCGCAGCAGCGGCCAGACGGGTTGGCGGGCTGTGGCCATGTCCTGGTCACCGACCCACAGCACGAGCCTGCCGGCGTGCTGGTCGTGGGCGGGCTCGGGCCACACGCAGCCGAGGGGCCGGCGCAGGCCGGAGGCGAGGCGTTCGCGGCGTTCCAGGATGTCGGAGACGGTGACGCCGTAGGGGAGGTCGACGTCGGCGCGCCAGCCGGGGCCGTCGCGGGTGATGGGTGCGGGGAAGGTGATCCCCCCGCCCCTGCTCATGGCTTTGTTGATCTCGGCGATGCCGAGGGCGGACAGGGCGCGGATGACCAGGGCGGAGGTGAGTTTCTGCACGCGGTGCGGCACGATGGCTGCTCCCATCAGTGGACGGTCTTCGGGTGTGCCGAGCCAGCCCAGCACGGCGACGAGGAGCGCGACGGCGGCGGCCTGGGCGGCGGGTGGAAGGACACCGACGGCGAGGACGGCAACGACCGCCAGGGCGACGGTTCCGGCGGCGAGGACGAGGCGTCGCCAGCGGACCCGGTCGGGCGTGTCACTACAACCGTGTAAGCCATGGATGGACCAAGATCGACGTGTTGGTGATCACCAGCGGGTTGGAAGGGACATCACGTGGCGCAACACGAAGCGGGTTCGCAGTCGTGGGACTCGAGTGCGTCGGAGCGGTTGGCTCAGGCGCTGTCGCCGGAGACAATCGATGGGCTGCTGGCTGAGGCTAACGATTCCGGCACACCGGTTGATGGCGCCGAGGGTTTGCTGAACCAGATGACCAAGGCGGTGCTGGAGCGGGCGATGGAAGCCGAGCTTACTGACCATCTGGGGTATGCAAGGCACGACCCGGCCGGGGCCGGTACGGGTAATTCACGGAATGGCTCGGGTAAGAAAACGGTGTCCACGACGGCGGGCCCAGTGGACTTGACGGTGCCCCGGGATCGGAGCGGCTCGTTCGAACCGAAGATCGTGCCGAAGCGTTCGCGGCGGGTGGGTCGGATCGAGGAGCTTATTCTCTCGCTTTACGCGAGAGGGCTCTCGACTCGGGAGATCGAGGCGCATCTGCTCGAGGTGTATGATGTCTCGGCGTCGCGGGAGTTGATCTCGAATGTGACCGAGGTGGTCGCTGATGAGATTACGGCTTGGCAGAACCGGCCTGTGGGCGAGGTGTACCCGATCGTTTATGTGGACGGCATTCGGCTGCGGATCCGGGACCAGGGCGCGGTGACCATCAAGGCCGCGCACCTGGTGATCGGGGTCGATGTGGACGGCTACAAGCACGCGCTGGGCTGCTGGATCGCGGAGACGGAGAGCGCGAAGTTTTGGCACTCGGTGTTGACCGAGCTGCGCAATCGGGGTCTGCGTGATATTCTCATCTGCTGTTGCGACGGGTTGACCGGGCTACCGGACGCGATCGGGGCGGTGTTTCCCGACACCGTCGTGCAAACCTGCGTCGTGCACGTGCTGCGTAATGCGATGCGGTTTATTTCCTCGGACGACCGCAAGAAGGCGGCCGCTGCGATGCGGGCCATCTACACTGCCCCGGCGTTGGAAGGCGCCGAGTTGGCGTTCAAAGATTTCGATCACCAATTCGGTGGTAAATATCCTGGGGCGGTCGAGGTATGGCGCCGCGCCTGGAACGAGTTTGTTCCGTTTTTGGACTACCCACCCGAGCTGCGTAGGATCGTCTACACGACAAATGCCATCGAGTCGATCAACTACCAGCTGCGCAAAATCACCAAGACCCGGGGGCATTTCCCCAGCGACGAGGCCGCGACGAAGCTACTCTATCTCGGCCTGCGGAACATATCAAGCAAAAGAGGAGGCGAATCCGGGACAGGAACCAACGGCTGGAAAAAAGCGATGAATACCTTTGTCGTTCTCTTTCCAGGACGGCTACCCATGTAGTAGACTAATGCTAGTTCTTCCGTTCATGGTTTACACGGAAGACGTGACAGGCCCGACGCGCCGGGGTTGAGCCTGTACTTCGTCGACGACCATTTCGTGCCGTATGAGGGCGCCAAGCCGGTCGGTAAGGGCTGGAACACCAAACGCCGCCACGCCCAGAGGGGCCTGGCCGACACCCTGGTCACTGACTACGGCGGGCCCGCGGTGTGTTTTCTGACCGGGGCGCCGTCGGGGCTGTCGGCCACGCTGCCGTCGGAGTCGAGGTTACCGGTGGGTTCATCGGCCAGAATAAGTTTGGCATCGGCGATAGTGGCCCGGGCGATGGCGACGCGTTGCTGCTGTCCGCCGGAAAGCTGTTGTGGAAAATGACCGCGACGGTGCATCATATCCATTCTCTTCAG
>JBOHBN010000261.1:0-7362 GCA_050698355.1 Streptosporangiales bacterium
CCCCGGATAGGCCGGTACCTCTCATCGCCCCTGTGACCTGCCGAAACTCCAGGGTGGAGCTAGGGGGACTCGAACCCCCGACCTTCTGCATGCCATGCAGACGCGCTACCAACTGCGCCATAGCCCCTCGGCGGTCGCCAGTCTAACCGACGGCGAGCAGGCCCGAGCGTACCGGCCCCGCGAGCCGCGCACTACCTCAGCGGTCGTCGGAGAGCGCCGGCTCCGGTAGCGTCCCGGCGTTGTGCTCCAGCAGTCGCCAGCCCGCCGGCTCCCACCCTTGCGGAGCCTCCCCCAGCACCGACCAGGCGCCGTTGCTGAGCGGACCGAGCAGGCGCCACGCGGAGACGTCGAGCCCGAGCAGCCAGCCGATACCGGCGCGGATGGCGCCGCCATGGCTCGCGATGACGAGCAGGCCGCCAGGGGCCAAGGCAGAGACTGCCGCCTTGATCCCGGCAGCGACCCGGTGTCCGACGAACGCCTCGGACTCGCCGTCCTCCGGCTCCCACACCGCCCACGCGTCGGGGTACTTGACGCGGATTTCTTCGCCGGTCAGGCCCTCCCACGACCCGCCGGAACGCTCCCGCAGCCGGTCGTCGACCCCCACCGGCAGCCGGACGCGTGACGCCAACGCCTGGGCGGTAGCGGTTGCCCTGGAGAGGTCGGAGCTGACGATCGCGGTCGGCTCGAGCGCCGCGAGCCGCGCCGCCGCCCGCTCGGCCTGGGTCCTGCCGTCGGGGTCAAGGGGTACGTCGGTGTGGCCCTGGAACCTGCGCTCGACGTTCCACAGCGTCTGGCCGTGCCGCCACAGCACGACCCGCCGACCGAACCCCGTCACAGTTCGCCCGCGGCGGGCCGCCGCTGGCCGTGCACCGATTCCGGCATCTCGACGATGGGACAGTCGCGCCACAGCCGCTCGAGCTGGTAATACTCGCGGTCCTCGGCGTGCTGGACGTGCACGATCAGGTCGCCGTAGTCGAGCAGCACCCAACGCCGGTCGGTCTCACCCTCACGGCGTACGGGCTTCGAGCCGTCCTGCTGCAGCCGTTCCTCGACCGCCTCCACGACCGCGCGTACCTGCCGGTCGTTCGCGGCGGAACACAGCAGGAACACCTCCGCGATGTACAGCTGCTCGCTGACGTCGAACGCGAGTATGCGTTCAGCGAGCTTGTCCGCGGCGGCCTCCGCAGCTGCGGTGGCCAGGCTAATCGTCTCGGTGGATGCGCTCAACGCTCTCGCTCTCGTTCGGCCGGTCACGGTGCCGCCCGACTCTACCCCCGCGAAGAGCGCTGGTGAGCGTCCTGCCCGTCGCGACCTCCTTCGAGCGCATACCGCCCCTCAAGTCTAGAGGCCCCGGCCGACCGTGTCGGGTTACGAGGCGGGGGCCCGCTCGCCGCGCGCCTTCAACCCCTCGGCCTCCATCCGTACGTAGCCGCGGACCCGCGACCCCATCAGCGCCCCGGCCAGGGCTCCGAGCGGGCCGCTCATCTGCACGGACAGCGCCGCGGTGGTAACGCCGCCCTCCTCCCCGAGCAGGTGTCCCGCGGTGACGCGTACGCCTGGGTTGGTGCTCTCCCACGTGAACGACCGGCCCGGTTCGAGCTCCGTGACCGTCCACACCGCCGGCCGCATCTTCGGTTGGGTGATCCGAGCCGTGCTGCCCACCTTGAGGGGCCCGTCATCGAGCCGCTCGACGCTGGTCATCGACTCGGTCCAGTCCGGCCAGCGCTCCACGTCGACGAGCACGTCCCACACTGCCCGCGCGGGCGCTTCGACCGTTACCGAGGTCTCGTACCGCATCGTCTCGCCTCCTGTTGAACCAACTGGTACATGTACCATATGGTACATGACAGCACGGACGGATGCGGCGCAGCGGTTGCTGGACATCGCGATCGCGCAGCTCGCCGAGCACGGCGCGTCGAACCTGAGCCTGCGCCAGCTCGCCGCCCGCATCGGCACCAGCCACCGGATGCTGATCTACCACTTCGGCTCGAAGGAGGGCCTGTTCACCGCCGTTGTGCAGGCGATGGAAGCCAGGCAGCATCAGCTTCTCGACCAGCTCTCCCTCAGCCCGGACGCGTCGCCGGACGAGGTCGCACGTACCTTCTGGCACCAGCTGCGCGACTCCGAGCTGCGCCCGTACATCCGGCTGTTCTTCGAGATGTACGGCCAGGCGGTACGTGACCAGCCCGGCACCCAGGACATGCTCGACGGGATCGTCGAAATGTGGACAGAACCGCTTGCCGCGTTCGGGGTACGGCACGGGCTGCCGGAAGCGACCGCACGCTCCTACGCCCGGCTGGGCCTCGCCGTCACGCGCGGGCTGCTGCTGGACCTGCTCGCCACCGGCGACGAGGCCGCCGTCGACGACGCGATGGAAACGTTCATCGCGACCTACTCGCAAGCCCTCCGGGGCGCGGTCACGCCCTGACGACCGGCTCCAGCAGCTCGGTCACCATGCCCTCCACGTCGTCCGGGCAGGCCAGGGTGGCCTCGCGATTGGACCCCGCCGTGCGGTAGCCGCCGTCCTCCAGCCACCGCGCGAGCAGCTGGTAGGTGGGCAGGCAGTCGTCCATCGACCCCCTGTGCACGACCGTCGCCGCCTGCGCGATCTCCGGCAGGTCCACCACGGCGAAGCCGAACGCGGCGTCCGGCACGGCGTTTCGCGGGCAGGCCGGCATGCACGATCACGCTCTCGCCGTCGCCGGACCGACCGTCACCGTCACCCCTCCCTTGGTCAGGTTGGTTTCCAAACAGGTTGTTGGTGACGCAACATCCGGACCGATACCCGGCCATGCCTGGCGAAGTCTCCGATACTGAACATAACAACCCCGGGTGTACGGCCTCACAAGATGTGACGGTCAAGCGACCGTACGCAGCTTCGGCAGCACCGCCGCGGTTCGCTCGGCCTGCCCGACCGGACCCTCGCCGCGCAGTACGAGCACCAGGTCTGTGACGCCCACCCGCGCGTACTTCTCGACGGTGCTGGACAGCTCCTCGGTGGGCTCGGCTGCGATCTGCACCGACCGGCCGATCTCGCCGGGATCGCGCCCGACCGCCTCGCAATGCTGGTCGAGTACGCCGGACAGCTCGGCCATCTCCTCGGGCGACCCACCGGCTGCGTTCCACACGTTCGCGTACCGTGCCGCGATCCGTAGCGTGCGCTTGCGCCCCGAGCCGCCGATCCAGACCGGCGGGTACGGGTCCTGCACCGGCTTGGGCTCCGCGATCGCGTCGCTCAACTGGTAGTGACTGCCCGCGAACGTCGTGCGCGGCTGTGTCCACAGCGACCTGATGACCTGGCATGCCTCCTCGAGCCGGTCGGCACGGTCGCCCCTGCTGCCGAAGTCCAGGCCCAGCATGGCGTGCTCGTTCTCCGCCCAGCCGGCGCCGATACCGAACTCGAGCCGCCCGCCGGAGAGGTGGTCGACGGTCACCGCCATCTTGGCCAGCACGGCCGGGTGTCGGTAGGTGTTGCCGGTCACGGTGCAGCCGATCCGCGTACGTGACGTCACTTCCGCCATCGCCGCCAGCATCGTCCAGGTCTCGAAGATGTCGCCGTCATCGCGGGGACCGAGCGTCGCGAAGTGGTCCATCACCCAGCAGTGATCGAACCCGGACTCGTCCGCGGTTCGCCAGACGGCGCGTAGCTCGTCGATCGTCGCGTTCTGGCTGAGCTTGAGCCCGTATCGCATGTCCGTCACCGGGCAAGTATCCCCTGCCTTCAAAGCGGATCGCTCAGCGATACAGATGTCGCTTGTTGATGTACTGGACGATGCCGTCGGGCACCAGGTACCAGACCGGCTCCCCCGCCATGGCGCGTTCGCGCACCTCGCTGGAGGAGATCGCCAGGGCGGGGACCTCCACGAGGGTCACCGATCCCTCCGGAAGGTGCGAGGCGTCCAGCCGGTGCCCCGGCCTCGTGCAGCCGACGAAGTGCGCGAGTTCGAACATCTCGTCCACCGAACGCCAGGACAGGATCTGGGTGAGCGCGTCGGCGCCGGTAATGAAGAACAGCTCCGCCTCGGGCATCTCCTTGCGCATGTCACGCAGGGTGTCGATGGTGTACGTCGGGCCGTCCCGGTCGATGTCGACCCGACTCACCGAGAACCGCGGGTTCGACGCCGTGGCGATGACCGTCATCAGGTAACGGTCCTCGGCGGCGGACACCTGGGCGTCGGCCTTCTGCCACGGCTGCCCGGTCGGGACGAACACGACGTCGTCCAGGTCGTACTGGTGCGCGACCTCGCTCGCCGCCACCAGGTGACCGTGGTGGATCGGGTCGAACGTGCCACCCATGATCCCGACCCGCTTGCCGCTCACTTTCCCTCCGTTCTGCCACCACGGGTGCACGCCGCGTCTGCGTCGCTCCCGCGTAACGACCGTTCGCGTTGCCCGCCCGTGATCACCCCGTTATGTTCATTCTCGCCCGATTCCCCGTAGAGAGGCGCCGTCCGTGCCCCGAGAGGCCCCTTACCTGGGCAAGCATGCCGCGCCGAAGAAGCGCGACGCCAGGCGCCCCAAGCCACCGTCGACCCGCCCGGTCGTCCCGCTGCTCGCGCTCGCGCTGACCTGTCTCTCCACAGCCGGTGCCGCGGTCACCGCGACGAGCCAGGCCGGTGCGCAGCACGCCCACGCCGCTTCATCCGCCCACCCATGATCCGTTTCCGCCGGCCGCGACGCGCAGAAACCTTCGCGTACGGGCCACGCGGAACGGATCTTGCGGCCAGGACCGGGTGAGCCGGGTGCCGGCGTAGGCTCCCGGCCATGCCCGACACACCCAGCTACGCGGACATCAAGCGGGCCCCGAAGGCGCTGCTCCACGACCACCTCGACGGCGGGCTGCGGCCGGCAACCGTCGTCGAGCTGGCGCACGAGCAGGGCCACGAACTGCCGACCGACGACGCCGGCCGGCTCAGGGACTGGTTCACCACGTCGGCGAACTCGGGGAGCCTGGAACGCTACCTGGAGACCTTCGAGCACACCGTCGGTGTCATGCAGACCCCCGAGGCGCTGACCCGTGTCGCAGCCGAGTGCGCCGAGGACCTGGCCGACGACCGCGTGGTGTATGCCGAGGTCAGGTTCGCGCCCGAGCAGCACCTGCGCGCCGGACTGAGCCTCGACGCCGCGGTGTCCGCCGTCCTCGAGGGGTTCGCCAAGGGCACGAGCCGGGCGGCCGAGCGGGGCCAGCAGATCCGCGTCGGCGCGCTGCTGACCGCGATGCGGCACGCCGCACGGTCACTGGAGATCGCCGAACTGGCCGTACGCTGGCGCGACGACGGCGTCGTCGGGTTCGACATCGCGGGCGCCGAGAAGGGCTTCCCGCCGAGCCGCCACCTCGACGCGTTCGATCACGTCCGGGAGGCGAACGGCAACGTCACCATCCACGCCGGCGAGGCCTTCGGGCTGCCGTCGATCTGGGAGGCGTTGCAGATCTGCGGCACTCACCGGCTGGGCCACGGCGTCCGCATCGTCGACGAGATCGAACGCGGCCCCGACGGCATCACTCGCCTCGGCCGCCTCGCCTCGTACATCAGGGACAAGCGGATACCGCTGGAGATGTGCCCGACGTCGAACGTGCAGACCGGCGCGGCGGAGTCGGTTGCCATGCACCCGATCGGCATGCTGCGCCAGCTCTACTTCCGGGTCACCGTCAACACCGACAACAGGCTGATGAGCGGCACGTCGATGAGCGACGAGATGGCCGCGCTCGTCGAGGCGTTCGGCTACACCTGGCACGACCTGCGATGGCTCACCGTGAACGCCCTCAAGAGCGCGTTCATCCCGTTCGACGAGCGCCTCGCGCTCATCGACGACGTGGTGAAACCCGCGTACGCGGAACTCGGCGCGAGCTGATCGCCTGGCAGGGTCGGGGCATGCCTGAGCTCCTGCCCACCACGAAGCGTGCCCTGCTGCACCGTGTCGCCGTCGAGCAGGCGGAGTGTCGCGTACCGTCGCTCGTCGCCGGGGTCGTACGGGGCGGCGAGCTGCTCTGGTCCGCCGGACGCGGCCGGGTCGGCGACGCCGAGCCCGGCGCCGACACCCAGTACCGGATCGGCTCCATCACCAAGACGTTCGTCGCGGTGCTGGTGATGCGGCTACGCGACGAGGGCAAGGTGCGGCTGGACGACCACCTCGACGCGTACGTGAGCGGCACGCCCGTCGGCGACCGCAGCCTCGTCCACCTGCTGTCGCACGGCTCGGGCCTGTCGTCGGAGATCCCGGGCGACTGGTGGGAACGCTCGTACGGGCGCGACGAGGCCACCCTGCTGACGGCGTTGACCGGCGACTCGGTGAAGCATCCCGCCGGTCGCAGGTACCACTACTCCAACCCGGGCATCGCGTTGCTCGGCACGCTCGTCGAGCGCCTGCGCGGCCGGCCGTGGTTCGACGTACTGCGCGACGAGGTGCTCGCCCCGCTCGGGATGGAACGCACCAGCTACCACCCGAGGCCGCCGCACGCGCAGGGCTACGGCGTCCACCCCTACGCCGATGTCGTGCTCCGCGAGCCGCACACCGACACCGCGGCCATGGCACCGGCCGGGCAGCTCTGGTCGACCGTCGGTGACCTCGCCCGGTGGGCGGCGTTCCTGACCGGCGATACCGGCGGGGCCCTCGCTCCCGCGACGGTCGAGGAGATGCGCCAGCCGATCCACGTCGAGGACGACGACACCTGGTCGCACGCGTACGGCCTCGGAGTCGGCGTCGACCGTGCCCGCGGGCGCCGGCTGGTTGGGCACGGCGGCTCGATGCCCGGTTTCCTGGCCAACGTCAGCGTCCAGCCGGAGGACGGTACGGGCGCGATCTGCCTGGCCAACGCGACGTCCGGGCTCTCCGGCACCTTCGACCTCGACCTGCTCGACCTGCTGGACGAGCACGAACCGGCGATCCCCGAACCGTGGCTGCCGAGAAGCGTGCCCGACGACGTACTGGCGATCGTCGGGCCTTGGTACTGGGGAACGCGCCCGCACACCCTGTCCGCGCTCGGAGACGACCTGCTCGGCCTGCGCGCGGGGTCGGCCAGGCGCAGCGCGCGGTTCCGCGCCGAGCCCGACGGCACCTGGACGGGTCTCGACGGCTATCACGCGGGCGAGACGCTGCAGGTCGTACGGCGCGACGACGGCACCGTGAGCCACCTCGACATCGGCACGTTCTGCTTCACCCGCAGCCCGTACGACCCGGCCGCGCCGATTCCCGGCGGCCTGCCGGACGAGGGCTGGACCGCAGGCTGATGCCCCCCGTCCTGGCAACGTGTCAGTACGTCAGCTCGCTATAGCGAGCTGACGTACTGACACGTTGGCCGTCACTCGCGGATGTGGCCGTCGCCGACGACAACCCACTTGGTCGAGGTGAGCTCCCGCAGTC
>JBOHBN010000262.1:0-3785 GCA_050698355.1 Streptosporangiales bacterium
CCCCCCCCCCCGGGGGCCGGTTCGTACCATCGTGTCGGTGAGGGGTAAGCGACTCGCGGCGGCTGGTGTGGTCGTCGTCATGGCGGTGTCGCTCCACGGCTGCGGCGGTGGTGACCGTACGGATTCCGACGGTCACCCACCGTCGAAAACGGCCACCTCGACAGGCGCGACCGCCACCCTCTCGCCGAGCCCGATCTCCAAGCACGGGCCGGTCGCTGCGGTGACCGGGCTGCTGCGCAGGCGCGCGCGGGCGCTGCTGCACCACGACAAGGGAGCCTTCCTGCACGGGATCGACCGGGCGGCGACGGGGCTGCGTGCCGACCAGGCCGCGTTCTACCGGAACGTGAGGGCCGTCCCGTTGGCGACCTGGAAGTACCGGATCGACCCCAAGAGCGGCCTCGAGCACCGGACCAAGGGCGCCGACAGCTGGGAGTACACCCTCTACACGACGTACGGCTTCGAGGGCGTGCGGGGTGACAAGGCCGTACAGCGGCAACGAGTGGACGTCGCCAAGAGGATGGGTGGCTGGCGCATCACGGAGATCGACGACCTCGACAGGCGCCCGGAGGTCTGGGACCTGGGCAAGGCGACCGCGGTCCGCTCCGAGCACGTGGTCGTCATCGGCGTCGGCACCGACCGCGACGAGCTGCGTGACATCCGCGCGCTCGCCCGCGAGGCGGTACCCCGCGTGAACGGGGTCTGGGAGCGCAAGTGGGCGCACGGCGCGGTCATCGCGGTACCGAAGAACGCGTCCGGCGTGGACAGGCTCGTCGAGAAGAGCGGCCTCGAAGAGTTCGCCGCCGTCGCCGCGGGCGAGACGGGTATCAACGCGAAGGGCGACACGCTGCATTGGGACCGGATCGTCATCAACCCGAGGTCCTGGAAGCGGATGGAGTCGCTCGGGCGCCGTGTCGTGCTGACCCACGAGATGACGCACCTGGCGACCGGCTCCCTCGGTTCGGTACCGACCTGGGTCTCCGAGGGCTTCGCCGACTACGTGGGGTGGAAGGACAGCGGCGTGCCGGCGCGGTACATCGCCCAGGAGCTGGCCGCGCGCGTCCGTGACGGCCACGTCCCGCACAAGCTGCCCGAGGGCGCGGATTTCCGCGGCGGCCACGTCGACGAGGCGTACGAGGAGGCCTGGCTCACCGCGAAGTACATCGTCTTCCGTTACGGGGAGAGCAAGCTCATCGAGTTCTACGAGACGATGGCGGCGCAGTCCGGCACGGGCAAGCAGGCGCAGGACCGGGCGCTGCGCAAGACTCTGGGCGTGTCCCGCTCGGCTTTCACCGACGGCTGGAGCTCGTACGTCGAGGGGCAACTCTCTTGACCGCCGTGCCGGTGCGGTCGCGACGGCTCGCCCTGCTCTGCGCCGTGCTGCTCTTCGCCGCGCTCGGCGCGCTGATCGCCTGGACGACGCCATGGCACCCGCTGCCCGGCCCGATACCCGGCGGCCGGGTCGAGCCGAGCGCGGCGGCGGACTTCACGGCGAAGCAGATCGCCCGCGCGCGAGCCTTCCACGCGGCGGTGGACCCGAGCGGCTACCTGTCGACCGCGGTGAGCGTGCTCGTCCCGATCGTGCTCGGGCTGACGCCGCTCGGCGCCAAGCTCGTACGGGCCGTCGGCCGCCCGCTCGGCGGCCATTGGGTCGCGCAGGTCGGGCTCGGGGCGCTCGCGCTGGCGGTGATCGGGCGGCTCGTCACGTTGCCGTTCGGGCTGTGGTCGGAGCGGGTGTACCGCGCGTACGGGCTGTCCACGCAGAGCTGGAGCGGCTGGTTCTCCGATGTGGGCATCTCGTTCGCGATCAACGCCGGCGTGACCGTCGGTGCGCTGCTCCTGCTGTACCTGCTCATCCGCCGGATGCCGCACAGGTGGTGGATCCCCGCCGGCGCGGGCGCGTTCGTCCTCGTGGTCGCCGGCTCGTTCGCGTATCCGGTCGTCGTGGAGCCCGCGTTCAACACGTTCACGCCGATGCGGCACGGTGCCCTGCGGCGTTCGCTGCTGCACCTCGCCGAACGCGACGGGGTGTCGGTCTCCAACGTCCTCGTAGCCGACGCCTCCCGCCGCACCACCGCGCTCAACGCGTACGTGTCCGGGTTCGCCGGCACCCGGCGCATCGTCGTCTACGACACGCTGGTCAAGAGCGCCTCCCCGCGGGAGGTACGGCTGGTGGTCGCGCACGAGCTCGGCCACGTCAGCAACCACGACGTCCTGCGCGGCACCCTGCTCGGCGGCCTCGCCGCGGCGGCGGGCGTCTGCCTGCTGTACTGGTTGCTCACGTGGGATCGGCTGCGCAGGCGTTCGGGCGCCATCTCCGCACGCGACCCGGCGGCGGTGGCGTTCCTGCTCGCGATCGTGGCCGTGCTCTCCTTCGCGAGCCTGCCCGCGCAGAACCTCGTGAGCCGGCACGTGGAGGCACGCGCCGACGCGCACTCGCTGGACCTCACGCACGACCCACAGGGTTTCGTCGCGATGCAGCGGGCGCTCGCCCTGCGCGGGCTCGACCGGTTGCGCCCCGCGCCCGTCGCGTACGTGCTGTTCGCCACCCACCCCGCACCGACGCAGCGTACGGCCATGGCCAGGAACTGGGCTCACAAGCACGGCGTGCACGTGCCCGACCGCGTCCGGCCGTGACCCGTACCCTGGTCCTGACCAACGACTTCCCGCCGCGGCCGGGCGGGATCCAGGCGTTCGTGCACGCCCTCGCCCGCCACCTGGACGACGTCGTGGTGTACGCGCCGGCCTGGCGTGGCGCCGACCGGTTCGACCGGGCCCAGCCGTTTCCCGTGGTCCGGCACCCGACGTCGCTCATGCTGCCCGTTCCGGACGTACGGCGCCGTGCGCGCGACATCATCAGGTCCGAGAACTGCGACGCGGTGCTCTACGGCGCGGCGGCGCCGCTCGGCCTGCTCACGGGCCGGCTGCGTTCGGCCGGGATCGCCCGGGCGGTCGGCGTGACGCACGGGCACGAGACGGGGTGGGCGATGCTGCCAGGCGCGCGCGGGGTCCTCCGTCGCATCGGCGACGAGCTCGACGCCCTCACCTATCTCGGGAAGTACACCCGCGAGCGCCTCGCCCCGGCGCTGTCGGCGGACGCCGCCGCCCGGATGGTGCAGCTGGCGCCCGGCGTCGACCATCGAACGTTCCGGCCCGGCGTGGGCGGCGCGGAGATACGGACCCGGCTCGGCCTGGGCGACCGGCCCGTCGTCGTGTGCGTGTCCCGGCTGGTGCCGCGCAAGGGCCAGGACACGCTCCTGCGCGCCTGGCCGCGAGTGGCGGCTGCCGTCCCCGGCGCCGCGCTCCTGCTCGTCGGCGACGGCCCGTACCGGCAGCGGCTGCGGCGGCTGGCCGACGACCTGGGCATCGGGCCCGCGGTCACGTTCACCGGTTCGCTGCCGTGGGACGAGCTACCGGCGCACTTCGATGCGGGCGACGTGTTCGCGATGCCCTGCCGTACCCGGCTTCGCGGCCTGGACGTGGAGGGGCTCGGCATCGTCTACCTGGAGGCGGCGGCGTGCGGCCTGCCGGTGATCGCCGGCGACTCCGGGGGAGCGCCGGAGACCGTCCTGCCGGGTGAGACCGGCTACGTCGTCGACGGGTGCTCGGTCGCCGCGGTGGCCGACCGGGCCATCGAGCTGCTCCGCGATCCCGTACGGGCGCGCGCAATGGGCCGCCGCGGCCGGGAATGGGTGCGACAGGCGTGGGGCTGGGACGCGGTGACCACCCGGCTCCGCGCGCTACTCACCCCACCCTGAGAAGTTGTCAGTGTCTGGTTGAGCTATAGC
>JBOHBN010000263.1:0-1991 GCA_050698355.1 Streptosporangiales bacterium
ACCGCTTCCTGCACCACTGCGACGTCCTCACCATCAACGGTCCAAGCTGGCGTCTCAAAGACCGACTCACCAACGACCCCAACAACCCACCACCCACCGACACCCCATGATCAACGAACTTGCCATATGCTCAACCATGCCGGAACCCACCGACACGTCACGTCGTACCACGACCGACACGTGAGGTCGTACGCCGACACACGCGCACCGCCCCGCCTCCGGTCCCGGACCCGCCGAAGGTCCGGCACGTCACCGGCTGGCTCATGTCCGATCCGGACACGCTCGACGAGGACGACCAGGCCAAGCTCAACGACGTCCGCGACCGGTGCCCGCACCTGCACGCCCTCGCCGGCCACGTCACCGAGTTCGCCAAGATCCTCACCGGCCTGCACGGCGACCGCCTCGACACCTGGATCGCCGCGGTCGAAGCCGACGACCTACCCGCCCTCCACTCATTCACCGCCGGGTTGAAAACCGACTACACCGCCGTGATAAACGGGCTGACCCTCAAGCACAACAACGGCGCCACCGAAGGACACGTCAACCGCATCAAAATGATCAAGAGACAAATGTACGGCCGCGCGAAACTCGACCTCCTCCGCAAACGCGTCCTACTCGCCTAAGAACCCATCACGAAATTTGTGCCAGAACCAATTTCAGTGAGCGCCATCACCTCGCCTCCTCGGCCGCCCGCCAGATCACCGGGCAGGTCTTCGCGGTCAACGGTGGCGAACAAACCACACGCTGAGCAGTCCGTCACGATCAACTGATGACGATCGCTTACCGGACGGCTAGCTGCCGGCGCCGACCGCCCGGAGAGGTGGTCTTGCGTGTGTTACTTGGCTGAGTTACTAGTGTCCTGCGTCGTTAATTCGTTGAAGAAGTCGTCCGAGTGACTGGAGGATCTGTTCGGCGGTCTTGGTCCAGATGAACGGCTTCGGGTTGTCGTTCCAGGCCTTCACCCAGGCGCGGATGTCGCGCTCCAATGCCTGGACGCTGCGGTGGTCGCCGCGGCGCAGTAGGTCGTCGGTGAGGTAGGCGAACCAGCGTTCTACCTGGTTGATCCAGCTGGAGTAGGTCGGGGTGTAGTGCACCTGGAAGCGGGGGTGCGCGGCGAGCCACTTGGTGATCGCCGGGGCCTTGTGGGTGCCGTAGTTGTCGGCGACAAGGTGCACGTCCAGGTCGGCGGGCACTTCGGCGTCGATCTGGGCCAGGAACTTCTTGAACTCCACGGTGCGGTGCCGCCGGTGCAGCGAGGAGATCACGCTGCCGTCGAGGGTGTTGAACGCGGCGAACAGGCTCGTCACCCCATGCCGCACGTAGTCGTGGGTGCGTCGTTCGGGCATGCCCGGCATCATCGGGAACGCCGGTTGCGAGCGCGCCAAGGCTTGGACCTGGGACTTCTCGTCCACGCAGTACACCACCGCGGCCTCCGGCGGGTTCAGATACAACCCCACGATCTCGACGACCTTGTCCACGAACAACGGGTCGGTCGACAGCTTGAACCCCTCCGCCCGGTGCGGCTTGAGCCCGAACGCCTTCCAGATCCGCCCGATCGTGGACTTACTCAACCCGGTCCGCTCGGCCATCTTCGCCCGCGACCAGTGCGTCGCATTCTCCGGCGCGGACTCCAACGTCGCGACCACCACATCCTCGACCCGCTCGACGGTGATCGACGCCGGCCGCCCCGGCCGCGGATCATCGCTCAACCCATCGCACCGCAGCTCGCAGAACCGGGCCCGCCACTTGCCCACCGTCGCCGCCGAACAGCCCAGCCTCGCGGCCACCCGCGTGTTGTCCAGACCGTCCGCACAGCCCAACACGATGCGAGACCGCAACGCCAGCCCCTGCGCCGACCTACGCCGCCGCGCCCAACGCTGCAACTGCTCACGCTCCCCCGCGGTCAACACCAACTCAGCCTTGGGCCGGCCCGTTCTCGGCATGACCAAATTCTACAACTTAACCCCTGAATTTCCGGCGCAGGACACTAG